>JAIDUB010000004.1 GCA_029060405.1 Duncaniella sp.
GTTTTAGGGGGTAGGTTTTAGGTTTTAGGGGTTAGGTTTTAGGGATTAGGGGAGAAGGGATATGGCGCGGCGGTCGCTGCATCCGCTGATGTAACTACCCACAAATTATTGATTGACAAACTTGTAGGAACGCACACTCGGGTGCGTCCGGCAGCGCAAATTGGCATTTTTGAGATATCTTGCTGCCTCAAAATGAGGGTCGAAGACCCGATGTTGTCTATAACCGCGGGTGCAAGCCCGCGGACAAGCCTCGTTATATCACTTGAGCTGCGGAGCTGCGATGTTGTATGGGGCACTTCCACGACTTCGCAGCTCCGCAGCTCATTGGTCATATCGTGCACTCCGCGGGCTTGCACCCGCGGTTATCTACAACATCGTGCCGCGGGCACTCACCGTAGTTGCGCACCATCCCCTGCTGGACGCACCCGAGTGTGCGTCCCTACAGATCTATCAATCAAGGCGATGCTATCAGATACAGCGGCGGGGGTCGCTGACCCCCGCTCCATATTCAGCCTTATGCCTAAAGCCTAATACCTACCGCCTAATACCTAAAACCTAAACCCTACCTCACCACCACGCGGCGGGCATAGTCATCGATTACCACGATGTAGAGGCCGGCGGGAAGGGTCAGCGAGAACTCGCCGCTTACAGCGCCTGAGTAGTATACCACACCGTCGGTACCCACTACGGCAGCATCAAGCGTGAGACCCGAGTATGTCTCTATGACGAGCGCGCCACCGCGACCGAAGGCATCCCAGCGGTGATAGTCAAGATCGGCCACCGATGAAATTCCCGCATAGTTGGATATCGAAACATCGTCGAGACACACGCGTCCGCCCGAAGTGCGGTCAAGCTTCACGCGCACGTTACCTGTCACATTGAGCGTGGCGCTGTAGGCCATATACGACGGAGATGACACTGTGAATTTCTTAGCCTGAATCCAAGTCACGCCGCCGTCGGTAGAATAGCTGAGAGTGAGTTCACCCGTCTCTGACGCGCTCCAAGCCTTGGCGTAGAATGTTACCACGCCCGCACCATGTATCTTGTCGGCAGCCATTTCGGCCGTACTTGTTCCGCTCTTGTTGAAGCGCAGGCTGTTGTTGCCGCTATGAGCCTCGCCCGCACTGGAGTTGAAATATACCTTCTCGACTTTCCACGGCGAAGCCACGCCCTGAATGTTGCCCGAGAAATAGCTTGAAGCGGAATTTTCGTGCTCAAAAGTCTCCTCAAAATCGGGAGTCGCCGATGCCACACCGGAGATTTCGGTATCATCGTTCATGTAATTTCCGGCCACTGCCTTGATTACCGAGTGATACTCACCGCTTTCGGCAGCATTAAGACGCAGATAGAAGCGATCTTCGTCTGGCAACAGGGTAATGGCTGTATGCCACAAGGATTTATCGGTTGACAGCTCGAAAGGCGCGGCGACGCTCAGCGTTATGTCCCCGTCGATATTCTCCGTCTCCACCATAAGCTCGGCGGCTTCAGAGGGAGTACCGGGAGCGGTGGAGAAATAAAGGTCGCCGTCAAAGAGGAATCCTATCCACGGCACAAGAGCGCCGGTGGTGACGGTGACGGTGCGGCTGTCCATCGTGGGGGAGCTCACTCGGTAACTGTAGGTAGTTTCCGGAAGAAGATCGCCCACCGTATATCGCTCGAGCGAAGCCGATACGGTGACGGGATAGCCGAGAATAGAGCCGCCGTTTTCGGTCACGTCGATGGTGTATTTTGTCGAGGCGTTGTCGATATTAACCCATGTGAAGGTAAACGACTCGCTGGTGATCTGCACCGGCTCGCTCACGGGAATGCCGTCGACTCCCTGACCGCGGAGCGCGACAGAAGTTGAGGCCGAACCTGACTTTACGGTAAGCGTGCCTGATGCCGATGCAGCAGCCGCGGGAGAGAACGTGACGGCAAGCGTAACTCCGGCATTGACTTCGGCTGCCGACAGTGAACTAACCGAGCACGAGAAGCCCGCACCTGTCACCGTCACCGAGGCGGCTGCCGAGAGGTTGGTGCCCTTTACGGTGACGTATTTGCTCACGGGGTGACCCGGAGCGGCATAACCGAAATCAACCGAGCTGCCGTTGACAGGCTGCGATATCGATGGAGTGGCGGTACCTGCGGCCGTCCACGCCACATCCTTCTTGTCGCCCCATATATGCTCGGCGAGTTCGGGATGGTCGATAAACGGGTTGCGGTTGCGCTGATGATTGTAGACCACCTCGTTGCGCGCCGTCTCCTTTTCGCTCACGGGATCCTGTCGATGCCACTTCAGCAGCAGGTTTACAGCCCAAGTGGTAAAAGCCGGATACTTGTTGCCGGCCAGCATATCGCTGCTCCATGATGAGATTTTATCGTTGTAACACGCCGCCATATAGAAATATGAGCGCGCGAAGTCGCCCTTGTACTCGTCGGCCGGCTCAAACACCGTGCCCGAATATCCTGAGAAAGTGCTCTTGCCGAGCTTGCCGAGCGCCTGCACGCCGCCATGTGAGGGAAGCGTGGTGCCCGAGGCGCATTCGCCGTAGGGATAATTGCCGCGCTGGCCGTTGACCTTACCGTCTGTGGGATAAAGATGGAAAGCGTCGCTGTACATGGGCGAGGCGTCGTTAAACCAGCTCTTGGGCATCGAATGCTCGCGGTTGTAGCAGTCGCCCACATAAGAATAGTTGCCGCACTTCTCGCCGGTGTTCCATTCCTTGGTGGAATACATATCCCATATTTTGCCGTTTGACTTCACGTCCGACGTCTTGTAAAGATCCCACAGGCCGTTGTAGCTCACCGTGGTATGCGACGAAATCTTCTGATTGAGGGCGGTGAGTAGCGCGGCCCCCGACTTGTTTTCACACGAGTTGTAATACCCGCTCGGCTCTGCCGCTTCAGTAGATAAAGCCGACGCTCCCCACAGGGCACACGCGGCCATGGCTATAGATTTTATTTTCATGATTTATGATTGGTTCTTATTTATCTGTTTTCGCACTCGGGGTGACAAAGGTAGCAAATTTTTCGCCTCTCGTCACACGATTTTAGTTTTTTTATACTGTTTTTTTAATCCATCGGGACGATTCTCATGTTAAATTATTATCTTTGTACATCTTCTTATCTGAAATCATATCAAACTTAAACTATGACAGTCATGAACAAACCCTACGTTGTGGGTATCGATATAGGCGGTACCAACACAGTATTCGGTATCGTCGACGCCCGCGGTGTCGTGATAGCAAGTTCCTCGATCAAGACACAGCAGTATGCCGACGTCAACGAATACATCGACGAACTCTATAAAGCCATAATGCGTCTGCTCGAGGCTCACAATGCCGTCGACAAAATCCACGGTATAGGCATAGGCGCGCCCAACGCCAACTACTATACCGGCATGATAGAGAAGCTCGTAAATATACCGTGGCCCACTCCCCTGCCCCTCGCTCAGATGGTGAGCGAAAAATTCGGCATTCCCGTTGCCATCACCAACGACGCCAACGCCGCCGCAATAGGCGAGATGACCTACGGCGCTGCACGCGGATTGAAAAACTTCATCATGATCACCCTCGGCACAGGTGTAGGCTCGGGTATCGTGATCAACGGTCAGGTTGTGTACGGTCACGACGGATTTGCCGGCGAGCTCGGCCACGTGATCATGAAGCGCAACAACGGCCGTCTCTGCGGCTGCGGTCGCACCGGCTGCCTCGAAGCCTACTGCTCGGCATCGGGCGTGGCACGCACCGCACGCGAGTTCCTCGAGATACGCAACGACGACTCCAAGCTCCGCGACATTCCTCTGGATCAGATCACGTCCAAGGACGTATACGACGCGGCAATAGCCGGCGACCCCCTCGCTAAAGAGATATTCCAGTTCACGGGCAACATGCTCGGCGAGGCATTTGCCGACTTCACCGTATTCTCATCGCCCGAGGCCATAATACTCTTCGGCGGACTTGCCAAGAGCGGCGAACTGCTCATGAAACCTATTCGCGAATCGATGGAGCGCAACATGTTCCCCGCCTTCAAGGGTAAGGTCAAGATCCTCCCCTCGGAGCTCAAGGAAGCCGACGCCGCCATCCTCGGCGCCAGCGCCCTCGGCTGGGAAGCCAAATTCCCCACCCCGGCCACACAGCCGGCCGTCGCCCCCGCCGCTTCAGCTGAATAAATATCTCACTAAAGCATTCACCCGGAGAAACCCCGCCTTTCTCCGGGATTTTTTTATTGTAGGAGGCTGCGTCAAAATAAAAAAAGAATGCCCTGCGGGCATTGAGTTATTAGTAACCGGCGCCGCCGTAGCTATGCGGAGGCGTCGCCGGCTATTGGCCTGTCAACTTTGGCGTCCCCAAGGCCGCCGATTGTTTAACCGGTTGATTTGCTTTTTATTCGGCGACCGCCCGGGCGCCTATTGGGGCTTTCCCTTTTACCCGGGGCGCCTACGCAGAGCTACGCCGACCCGGGTTACGAGTGCATCAGCGTCCTGCTGACGCTTATACCATATTAAAAAAAGTCTATTTGACACACCCTCGGCAGAGCAAAATGGTTATTTATCGGGATGAAACTGAGGGTCGGAGACC
Source organism: Duncaniella sp. (assembly GCA_029060405.1). Lineage (GTDB taxonomy): Bacteria > Bacteroidota > Bacteroidia > Bacteroidales > Muribaculaceae > Duncaniella. The sequence continues at coordinate 4,560 of JAIDUB010000004.1, forward strand.
CGGTGTTGTTAGCAACCGCGGGTGCAAGCCCGCGGGGGAGCCTCGTCATATCGCTTGAGCTGCGGAGCTGCGATGTTGTATGGGGAGCTCACACGACGTCGCAGCTTAGCAGGATCATATCGTGCACCCCGCGGGCTTACACCCGCGCTTATCCACCACGTTGTGCCTCCGGCACTTACAGTGATCGCGCACCATCTACCGCCGGACGCTCCCCAGTGAGCGTCCCTACTGGAGAACCGGAAGTTGAATTATGGATAGAACGAAAAAAGCCGGGCGATCGTAAAATCGCCCGGCCTATTGATACATGTATGTTGTGTGTTTTTCTTAGTCCACACGATATATTTGAAAATTTATTAATTTCTGGTATAAACACTGTAGAAGGCCCTGATGCGGAGAGCACGACCGGTACGGGTCACATATCCATCCTGTCCTGAAGAACTTTGCACGTATGCAACCGTGCTACCATTGATAATCACACCGGTGGCTCGCGCATAATTATTGCTTCCATCGGCCGCAGCAGCCGACCAGTATAAATTCTCCTTGAACTCATCAGTAAATAAGTTATAATACTCAGTCAACGCGACCTCAAGCTCACGAATACCGGGCATATACCATCCTACTGCTACGTCAACATTTGTAGTTAATCCAAGAAAACCACTCGTGGATGTCGAATATGATACATGAGCGGAACCATCGGCATTACGCTTGTTCTTACCATAGCAATAATGGAAAGCTGACGCCGGAGCTGTATCATTATAAATATTTACTGAAGTAATAGGTATTCCACTTCTATCTACTGCCCATCGGGTCATACCGAAAGCTCCATCTCTTCCATAGACATGGTATGCATTATTACGATCGTCCGGATTTATATAGCCGCTTGTATTAGTAGTAGAATATGAACAATTTATTCCGTCCAATCCCCAATAAAGACCTGAATAAAGTTCACCCGGTTGCTCATGGCGATCGAGAGGATCAGAGTGTTCAAGGTATTCTTCATAATACTCCATCCACGTAACGGGAACGTTTCCTTGCGGATGCACTCCCGACACTTTCAGCAGTGCCGCCTGATCGATGTCGAGTGTGCGGCCGCGATTCTCTATAGTGCCGTCAGAGAGTTGCACATCATAGTTGATTTTAATGACGGCGGTGCGGGTACCATAATTGTTATCATCGTTTGACTGCGGCACGTTCTCATCGATATAGAAATATATTCGCGAGCGGTTGCCGGTGGCGGCAGGAACTTTCATGATATAATTATCACTGAGTTCGTCGAGCAGATTATAAGTGAAATAAGGTTTTGCACCGGTACCGGGGGCATAAGGATCCTTGATGCCGTCACCATTGGTATCGCGACCTTCTTTCATGGTTTCGGCATCTACGTAGTCCATACGCACCCAGTTGACACTATTATGATTTTCGACTTCAAAGGTAATATCACCTACAATCGTGGCATCTTCGGTATTGGTTATCCAGATGTCCATGGGAAGAGCTGTAGCATGGGCGTCGACCATGCGCTCGTTGACGATGGAAAGATAAAGCGGGTTGTCGCTCATCACATTCACGCGACCGTCAAACGTGTACACGCGGTCAGATGAGTTGCGTACGTAATCGAGGCCGTGTATCACGATATTGTTATTATACTGGTGATTGCGCTTAACCTTGAAGTTGCGGTAGTTGGCTTCGGGGTCAGTGGTGATCTGACTTATATCGTTGCTCGTATCTCCACCGATATAGATGGTGAACTGTGCCTTATAGGTCAGCTCCTGATCAGTGGTGTACTCACCCTTTAGTATAAGCGCCGACGCGCAATTCTCGTAAGCGATCGTTGGCTTCCATCGCTGGAGATTGTCTTGATCGCTTATACCGGAAGGACGATTGAATGTGAAAGTGTTGCCCGATTGTGTAAAGGCATCCAAGTCATCAAATTCGCCGTTGGGGCGCATGGCGCCGTAATTGGGGAGATTGATGTTTTCATAAGTGTAATATGAGAAGAGCACCGGCTTGGAATCCTTGTTGATAGTCACGGGGAGTCCGGCAGTGGTGGTGTATTCATGCACACCCTGATTGAAATCCTTGTCGGCCGGGTCAAATTCGCGATCCTCGGGGCACACGGTTTCATCGTTGTGATACATAGGTGCGTCGGTCACGTTATAAATATCCACATACTCGGCAAACGAAGCAGGCTTTTTGGCGGTCTTTCCGGCCTTGACTTCTCCGTCGGGCATATAGAACGGCACGGCCACGGGCATGTTTCTCACACCATATTCCGTAATCTTGAGAATGGGGAAGTCACCGGCCGACTGCTTCGGCTCAAGCTTTACCGACACGTTGATTTTCGCCATAAGCGCGCGGAGGTTCACGATATACTGGTCGCCGGAGGGCTTTGCCGAAAGATCTACATTTTCGAGCTCACCTATCATGGGCATGCCCGACGACGGGAGGCGCGAGATATCATTAGCTGCACCTTTGTCCATGCGCACACGCGGATAATACACCCAGTCCTTGAGATCGCTGATGTTAGTGATCTTGAATCGCTCGCCTGTGGCCTCGCGACCCTTACGGCGAATCTCTCCGTTGGGGCTGTAGTCTGTACAGAATTTATTGGCTTCATCCTCGGCATTCTCGGCGGCATCGGTGGCGTGGATGTTGGCGATAGCCACTATATGCACCTTCTTGTCCTGCGCGGTGCTGCCGAACAGATTTTCGATGCCTTCGCCTGTAGGCACCTTGATGAGCGACATATCGGTCACTTTCTGATATGCCGGGAAATTGGCATAAGAGTTGGAAGTGAGCAGGTCGCCTGATTCCTGATCGAAGAAAAACACGTGCAGGGTCTTGATCTCCTTTTCCTCCGGGTTTTTCGACAGATCGGCACGAGAGGCATAATTGTTGACACCCTTGTATACCTCGACCATATCGGTGCAGCGGAACGTAATGCAATCGGGCTGACCTTCCGCAAGGGATTCGTCCATAAGGGCCTCATCGGCACATGACCCGAAAGCCGCTGCCACAAGACAGCCCAAAGCCACGGGGAGGATGCGGCGTATATAGTTACTTGCAGTATATTTCATATTCATAGATCGTTTTACTTTATATCAACTTCAGTATCTGAGCCGTTACCCCACTGGGTATCATTATTGGCCTGAAACATCACCACAAACTCATCGCCCACGAAATTGAAATGAGCAGTGTGGAGGGAATTTTCCTGAGGTATATAGTTAAGTTCAAAGTTATTGAGCGTATAGGTGTTATCCTTATCGCCTATGCGGTATTCGATAGTGATGGTCTTGCTGTTGCCCAGCACGAGTTCTTTATCCTGCTGTGCGTCGGGATTCAGTACCGGGTGGCGGTTGGGAAGCAGGAGAAGCGTTACGGGGTGGCTGTCGGTACCCATCACGTCGGCAGTTCCGGGCAGAATGGTCTGCTCTGACGAAAGAAGAGTGAATGTCCCTTTATAAGTCTTTGAAGCATCGACAGTGAAATCGGGATTATCGGTAGTGAAATCTATCACAGTCTCTTTATAAAACTCGCCCGAGAATGTCACCTTTTTCACCACGAGGTCTTTATTGTCGGTGTGATTGTGAAATTTGAAGCGCAGTCCCACCATGATGTGGGCAAACGATACGGGCACCCGGCCGTCGGCCTTCTGATGGTCAAATGTTGCGGCTATGAGAGCATCGGGCTGAGCGGTATAGTCGAGAGGTGTCGACAGATCGTTACCCGAAGCCGGGAGGGTGAAAGTGAGAAGCGGGCCATGGGCATTAGATGATGATGTACTTGCATTAGCCATGGTAAATGTTCCTCCGGTGACCGAAGTTGCCACGAATGTATATCTTGCATCTTCGTCCTCATTCCATTGCTGAAGCCTGATACTTGCTTTATAGTCGGTGAAGTTCCCGTCGGTCTTCACGCGGGTTTTGTTGAACACATCGGGACCCGAGGTAAAGAAATCTGATTTACGGTTCCAGTCGAGCGGTGCTCCTGCTTGATTCTGCTGATTAGGGTTAGATACCGAGCGGGGCACACAATATCCCCACACGTCGAATTCATCCACTGTTGTGGTGAGCTCGGCACGTGAGGCAAAGTCGCTCGTAGTGGCGTCGGGGTCAATCCACGGACGGCCGAATAAGATATATTCCTCGGGCGACACCTTAAATGAAGGCTCGTCGGCCTCGGAGCAGCCGGTGGCCATGTATCCGGCAAGCAAGGCTGCTGTAATATATGAGAATTTCTGTAGTTTCATGCGGTGTTGAAGATATTAGTCGGTTATCACATAATTGCCGCCTTCGGCATCTTTCCAGTCCTCGATCTCAGGCACTGAATATATCACGAAAGCATTGGCTCCAAGCGAGAAATGGTAGGTATATGATTTGCCAGCATCCCACTTGCCGCCATGATTGGTATTGGCGATGGGAAAGAGTCGTGCCGATGTCACCACAGGACTGTCAGGCGACAGAGCGTAGTGATAGGTGATCTCTACGTTCATATCGGAAGTAACTTCCTGAGGTATAACTATCAGCGGGTTGGAATCAACCGGGAAAAGTTCTTTTTTCTCGCCTTTCATCAGCAGGATACCATCCTCGAGCTCAAATGCGTTGCCTCTTGTATCCTCATCGAGGGTCCAAGTGCCGAGGGTATAGTCATCGGTTTCACTTCCCGAGCTGATCGATGCCGGAATGATCTCATAAGTAGCACCGGTCACTACATCGGTGAGGGCAAGGCGCTGTATCATCACGTCGTCTTCAGAGTCAGGATCGACCTGCGCCACGAAATTGAGGCGCGAAAGTGTATGCCGGAACTTGAAGGCTACGGGAGAGGTGCTGCCTTCGGTATAGCGGCGGCGGTGGGTTGCCACGAGAATGTCGGAGGCTTTCTCATAGCTGTCGGGAGAATATGTAAACGCTAAGCGATTGTTTTCATAATTGAGATCAGAGATATTCTGACCGGGGACAGGACACAAGGCTACGAATGAATAGGAGTAACCGGGAAACCAGTATTGAGGTGTACCGTAGCTCCAGCCATCGGCTGTGTAGGTCACTTGAGTGCCGTCAAAAATAGTTCGGAGCGACGAGCTTCCTGAGGTTTTGACCAAGTCGCCGTATACGGCGAAAGTGTTATCGGTGAGAGTGGAATTGGTGATAACTGAAGCACGCGACGCCTCGCGGGCCTCGAACTTCACCGCACATTCTTCAGCAGGCCCGTCACCGACGGTCGAACCCGATGTGCATGCGGCCAGCAGCCCTGTAGAGGCTACAGCCATTAATAAATATTTTACTGTATCAATCATCATCGTAAAAGAGTCAGGAGGAGAAAGATGTTAAAGCGTAAAAAATGATGCGGCGCCGCAGGTGCGCCCTGCGGCGCCGTATCTGCAAAAATCAGCTTAGGATTTGGTTAGGGATTAGTTAGCCGAGAAGTTGAAGTTCATTTCTACAGCATCGGTGTTACCGGTATTCCATCCGTCGAGGTTCATGTTTTCAGAGGTCTCGAATACGATGGGATCGAGGTTGGCGGCATCACCCGAGATCTTGACATTGTAGGTGTAACCCATACCTGCCACCCACTTGGGCTGCCATGAGCCGCTGAGTGTGCGGGCAAGCATCACGTCGTTGCCCTGCTTGACTTCGATGTCAAATACGAGACGCACGTGGCTGTTCTGGTACTGAACGGGGATAACGTAACCATTACCGGTTGTAACCGTCTTTTCAGCTACGCCCTCAACACCTTCCGATGCGGGGATGGCCTTTGATGCTACATTGCCATCGGCGGGAACTGAAAGGAGTATCTGAGTAGCTTCGGTCTCGGTCTGCTCAACCGTGCGGCTGAAACCGCTCCATGTAGTGCCTGCGGGATCGAAATTACCCTTGTCAACAATATTTTCAAGCTTTACGTCCTTGACTACGATGTCGTAACCGGCAGCGAATTCGCTGGTGAACTTCACGTTAACTCTTGAAAGAATGTGCTTGAAAGTAAAGGCAACCTTGGCATTGTCGGTATCCTTACCAATGATACCGTTATCGTTGGTAGCGAAGATAAGGTCATGCTGATGTGAGCTGTTGGCGGTATAACCGTCGATGGTAAGGGCGCGCTCGGCTACGTTATCACCCTCGAGATCGAGACCGGCCGAAGCATTTGTCACTGCATTGTTTTCACAGCTGTAAGCATAGAAATAGTAGGTAGCGCCGGGTACCCAGTAGCGGGTGTTGGTATAGCCCCATGATCCATCGGCGAGCGATACGGGTTCACCGTCGAATACGCTTACGGGATTGCCTTCAAGTCCGGCCTGCGTGTAGTAACCGTAAACATAGAATTTGTTAAGCGATGTGTTGGTCAGCGCGCGTGATTCCTTGCTGACTGCGTTTTCAAAACCGATGGCGCTGGACTGTACGCCCTCTTCAAGAACATCGGTCTGCGTACAGGATGCGAGTGCTACTGCGCAGCCTGCCATGAAAAAGATCGATTTTTTCATTGTGTGTAAAAAATTAGGTGGTTAAAAAGATTGATAATTGATTTTTTCGAGTTTATTGTTTACCTATGGGTAGGTCTATATCGGCATGTTCGCCCCAGTCATCGACTTCCACGTCGAAGCCCGAGTTGAAAAGGTTATCTTCGTCGTCGATGCGTATACCCGACACACGTATCACACCGCCACGGGGCTGGGCGAGAATCTGATCGGCCACGTCGTAGTTGAACTGCAATGTCTTGCCGTTGCTGAGTCTCACCTCAAGGTTGAGAGTATAAGGCTCGTCGGCACGCGAAGATGCGGCACGTCCGTAATACTCGTCGGGAAAGGCGGGAATACCGAATGTGCGCACGTGGGCCTCACATCCGTAATCTTTCACATCGCAGTCAAAGAGTATGATGGACGATTCGGGCGAGGTGGCACCGGTCTTGAGGTAGACCGATTCCGCCATACCTCCGAGAGCGCCTCGGGCTATGGCCACATGCTGGAGACCGTAATCAAACTCATATCTTACGATATATGTATATACCAGCGGCTGCATCTTCACCGGCATGTGGCGGGAATCGTGCAGGTCGATATAAGGCACCTCGTCGACATAGGCGGCATAGAGCACGTCGGGGGGATTTGTGGAGCGCACGTCGGGATGCACCTGCGACATGTATTCTATCGAAGCTCTTGAACGGGAAGTGGATGCCGCACGCGCCTCGGCAAGCGAAGCCATATCGGAGAGCACGATGTACTCGGTATCGTTGTTATAGAGCAGGAACGAAGTTCCGCTGAGACCGTCGACACCCACATCGCCACCCTCCACAGGAATGAACGTGTTGCGGGGACCGCTTCATCGGAATAGGTCACCAGTGTGACCAGTTCGGGAAGTTCGGGGCGCATGTCATCGTAAGTGAAACCGTGTAGGGCCTCATCCCAGTTGGCGGAATGAGCCATACCATAGTCACGCTCCCATTCCTGCTCCCACGAGAGCGACACCTCGGCGGTGCGGAAGTGGTTGTAACATAAATCTTTTCGGCATGATGACATCACTGCAAGCATAATGCCGGCAGCGGCCATACACAATATCTTTGTACTTTTCATAGAGTCGGGATGACTTTCTTAGGTTTGTTGATGTCGTTGAATCGCCATGCGATTGCAAATTTCACTTTCAGCGGGCCGAAGTAGTTGAGCGACTTGGTGCGCTGATACAGATAGTGGTCGTCGTGGGGTATATACTCCTTGTAGCGCGAGTACATGTAACCTAATCCGAGGCCGGCTTCGAGTGACCAGTTGCGGGCTATAGGCCACTGATAGCCTACCGAAAGACCCGCGAGGCCGGCTTCGCCGTAGTAGCCTTTACCGCCATTCTCGAGGTCAAACCAGCCGCCACCTACGAAAGCGCCCGTATATAATCCATGCCACGGACCTTTGACAATAGGATGGAAGCGCGCTTCGGGTGAAATCATGGCTATCTGATAATATTTATGGCGGGGATTGTTGTGCCACCATGCCACATTTCCTTCAAGTGCGAGCGACCATCGTGGATTGATACGCCACTCAAGCTCAATGTTAGGCATGAGAGCAGCCCAGTAAAGTATATTGGTCTTGAGGGCAAAACGATGGATAGGCTCGTGATTGTCAACAGGCTCCACCTCCACTGAATCAGGGAGAGCTGAGAGGGCTGAGGAGTCTGAGGTGTCAGAGGTATCAGAGGTATCAGACCTGTCTGACGTGTCTGACTCGTCTGACTCGTCTGACTCGTCTGACTCGTCCGACTTGTCTGAGATGTATGCCGTGTCCTGAGTTTCTGTCACGACTACCTCTGTCACTTCATTATCATGGACGGTCATACCTTCTTTCAGATACAGCGACACGGCCACGGCATTGCGCAGCTCGGGAAAGATATGCTCATACATCCAGCGGTAGGGGTTACCGTAATCAAGCGACATCAGCTGCTTCTTTCGTCCGTCGACGAGCACATTGTTTTCGTCAAATACCCAAAGTGGCGTATTGTCGAGAATATCGAGTACCTTTTCGCGTGAGGGGACATCGGGATTGGCTGCTACCATGCGACGGAGTTCACCCCAAGCCACGCCCTCGGGAATTGATTGCAACAGCGACGAATCCACTCCGGTGACTTCAAGCAGGTAATCTGTAATAGCTTTGCACCTGTTTCGGGTGAGAATGGTATTAGCTCGGTCAACTCCGTCGGGTGAGGCATAGGCCCTCACCACGAGACGCTCTATCCCATTGACGGAATCAGCTTGCTTCACATGCTCCACAAACGGTTGTATCGAAACGGCATTGCCATTATAAGCAGGATCGAAATGCCTGTGTCCTATCCTGAAATAGACTTTAGCAGAATCGACGGGTACCTGCCCGTAAGCAAGTAGTCCCGACAATACCGCAAGACAACAAATTAAAAATTTGTTCATATATATGTATTTTCTGATGCAGGTCTAAAAATTTAAAAGATAATCAAGCAGGTTTAAAAAAACTGATAACGTGGACGCTAAGATGAATAAAACTGCTGAATTAAGGTTTAAATATTTTCCTATTGTTAGTGATAAAGATTGGCACCTGTAAAGTTCAGGCGTGCAAAAGTAAATATAATCTCACAAATTACTCCCCCCAAGTGTTAATATTTGTTAACACATGGATTTTTAACAATTTTGTGGCATTGTTCTTGCAGGATATACAATAATGAAGTAATTTTGTAGTGTATGCTGATAAATCTTAATGAAGATATATGCGGATTTGTGCCTGAGAGGTATCTGTACTCATCTACTGAATCTATGCTTGATAACGGTGAGTACTACTCGGCCATGACCAAAAGCGTTGATGGCGTGGAGAGGCGGTGCGTAATTTTCGTTACCGACAGCGACGAGCTGCTGCTGCACGAGACCGGTCGTCTCGACAGCCTGAATTTACAGCAGAAAGGATATCATTATTCCGTGCACCATGCCGGAAATCTTGCAGTTGTTGCTATCCGTAGTGACAGGACTTTGGTTTTTATCGATGAACTGCTTGCCGCCGGTCCTATGTCGTGGGACACGGCGCTGCCGCTCTTTTATGAGATAATTGCTGAGCGCATCAGGAATAATGCCACGCATTTCTATACTACGTCGCTGCTTCCCGAACATATTCTTCTGACGAAGGACGGTGAGGAATTACATCCTTTCACGGCAGTCGTTACCGAGTGGTTTGAGTCGCAGGGGCAGACTATCTATTCAGCTCCCGAGCTGAATGCGGGCGACTGCCCGGTGGCATTCCTCAAGGAAAAGACGTGGCTTTTCGCAGCCGCTATGTTGCTCACCCGCATGATTCAGCGCGATTATCCGTGGAAGCTCAGACCTAAGGCGGCCGACATGAGCGATGAGCAGTATGGTGAATATTACCGCAAGATCATCACTACCACACCTGCCATCGACGCTATAGGACGGTTGCGAAAATTACTTGAGCGAAATCTGTCAGCGTCGCCCGACCGCCGGAGTGCTTCAGCCGGTGAATTTCTACATGCTCTTTATTCCATAATGAAGGAAAAAGAGATGAAATTGCCCGATGAGCTTGTGATCTCGGAAAGTGAAAATCCTGAGGAATCTCAAGACGCTGAAATCCCGACGGAAAATTATGATTACGCCTTCAGCGATAATGAGCCGGAGGCTTATCATCGCACCAATGAGCCGAAGCTTAAGATAAATTTTGTGCGCGGAGGTGGCGACGGGTTCAGCGAAGTGGCCGGGCTGGACGACATCAAGGCCAAGATGACCCGCAATTTCATATCGATAGTGAAGAATCCCGAACTCGCACGCACTTTCCGCATCGAGCCGCCAAACGGCCTGCTGCTCTGGGGGCCTCCGGGCAACGGCAAATCATTCATATCCAAAAAGCTGGCCGAAGAAAGCGGGCTGCTTTACGCCACGGTCAATCCCGGCGACTTGGGCAGCATATATATCCACGGCACCCAAGGGCTGATAGCTGACCTGTTTGCGAAATGCGAGCGCGTTGCGTCGAGAGAGAAAAGCGGTGTGCTGCTGGTGCTCGAGGAATTTGACACGCTTGTGCCCAGCCGCGCTTCATCAGGAGGCGACAGCAACAGCCGCAACGACGAGGTGGCTGAATTTCTCACCCGCCTCAACAACTGCGCTTCAAAGGGAGTGTATGTAATCGCCACCACCAACCGCATCGACGCCATCGATCCGGCAGTGATGCGCAAAGGGCGCATGGATGAGGTGATCTACGTGGATCTTCCCGATGAAAATGTGAGGATGAAGCTTTTCCAGATTGAGCTTAAAGATCGCCCTCACGATGAACTCGATCTCAACCGACTGGTAAAGATGACCGACGGCTTTTCGTCGGGCGACATTTCATATCTCGTGAAGGAAAGTGCCCGAAAGGCTTTTGAACAGACTATCGCCGGGCCCGACAAGAAAATCGTCGCCATCACTCAGGACTCGCTTGAGGACACCATAAAAAATGCCCATCCGTCGGTGACAGCTTCGGAGCGGCACCGGTATGAAAAGTTGCGGGAGTCTTATGACCGACATCGCAACGAACAGCCCCGCGTGGGTTTCTGATTTTTAATTGATAATCTATAATTTTCAACCACCTGTATCATGATATTCAAAGGCTTAAACCAGAGCACTCTCCGCGACCTGCTCGACGAGGCGGGTATCGCCACAAAAAAGGACGATGAAGGTGACCTGATGACCATTCTCGCTGCCGACGACGATTTTCCCCACGACATGGTGGCATGGTTTATCGTCGAGGACAACTGGCTCACGATCATCGCACGCTCGTTTGACTTCAAGCTTACCGACACACTCGAGCTGGCCAACGAATACAACCGCACTCACCGCGCGGTGGCATGTGTGGCCGAGGAAGATGGAGTGTTTTTCAAGCTCGCATTCCTGCTCGACGAGGAGGTATCGTCGCAATACGTGATTGAAAATTGCCTGCGCTTCGGCCTCAGCAGCGCATGGCGGTCTTTTGCCGACTTCTGGAAAGCGCGTAACTCATGACATTTGCCGAAGTACTGCTCCCCGTTCCCATTCAGGGCACTTTCACCTACAGCGTGCCGCCGGCTATGGCTGCCGGCGCCAAGGTAGGTCACAGGGTCGTGGTGCCTTTCGGCCGAAAGAAATTCTATACAGGTATCGTCACCGCTCTCACGCCCTTTCCGCCCGAAGGCTATGAGGTGAAGGATATAGCTTTCACGCTCGATGACGAGCCGGTGGTGCGACATCCGCAGATAAAATTCTGGAACTGGATAGCCGACTATTACCTGTGCACTCCGGGCGAAGTCTACAAGGCTGCCGTGCCGGCCGGACTGAGACTGGAAAGCGAGACTTTCATAGAACTGCATCCCGACTATGATCCGGCTCTCGCGCCTCCGCTCTCGGAGCGTGAGGAAGTGGCTCTTGACAAGATTATCGGAGCCGCCAAGAAACTTACGCTCGACCAACTCCGCACCGCCACCGGTTTTCAATCGATAGCCACGGTGGTAAACGGCTTGATAGCCAAAGGTGCAGTGACGATCGCCGAGCGTGTGATAGAGAAGTACCGCCCGCGTCGCGAGAGCTACGTGGCTCTCACTGCTTCGAAGTCTGACCGTGACGCGCTTCACGCTGCATTCGACGCCGTGAAAGGCGCTCCCAAGCAGGAGAAAGCTCTGCTTGCGCTGATAGACCTGAGCGAGATAATGCACTGCGATACCGACGAGGTAAGGGAAGTGTCGCGCACCGAGCTGCTCGAGCGCTCGGGTGTCACCGTTCCTATCCTTCAGGCTATGGCCCGCAAAGGGATAATCAGGCTTTATATCAAGGAAATCAACCGCTTCCGCTATACGGGGCTGCCGGTGGCGCCGCTTCCTGTGCTCTCGGAGGCGCAATCTGCCGCGCGCGATGCAGTGGTGGCGTCCATGACCTCCAATTCCGTGACCCTGCTCCACGGCGTGACGTCGAGCGGCAAGACGGAAATATATATACACCTCATCGACCTTATGCTGCGGCAGGGGAGGCAGGCGCTTTATCTGGTGCCGGAAATCGCCCTCACCACGCAACTCACATCGCGGTTGCAGCGTGTGTTTGGCGACAAGGTAGTGATATACCACTCGCGGTTTACTGACAACGAGCGGGTCGACGTGTGGAAGCGGCTGCTCACGTCGCGCGAACCGCTGGTGGTGCTCGGTCCCCGCTCCGCTGTATTTCTTCCGTTTTCCTCGCTGGGAATGGTGATAGTCGACGAGGAGCATGAGGCGAGCTACAAGCAGCAGGATCCCGCGCCTCGCTACAATGGCCGCGATGCCGCCATAGTACTCGCATCCATGCACGGAGCCAAGACACTTCTCGGAAGCGCCACCCCCGCGGTCGAGACATATTACAAGGCTCTCACAGGCCGATACGGGCTCGTGAGCCTCACGGAGCGCTATGACGCCGTGCCTCTGCCCGAAGTTGAGATAGTCGACATGGCCACATCGCGCAAGAAGGGACTTGTTGACGGAATACTTTCATCACGTCTGCGCGAACTGGTGGTGGATGCCGTCGACGACCGCAAACAGGCCATCCTGTTTCTCAACCGCCGCGGATATGCACCCGTAGCCCGGTGCAAGATGTGCGGCTACGTACCCCGGTGCTCTCAGTGCGATGTATCGCTTACCTACCACCGCCGCATCGACAAGCTCGTATGCCACTACTGCGGCACTCCCTATGAAGTGCCCGCCGTTTGTCCGGCCTGTCAGGAACCTGCCATAGAAGTGCTCGGTTACGGTACCGAGCGCGTGGAAGATGAGGTGACGGCAGCATTTCCCGAAATGAAAATAGCCCGCCTCGACTTCGATACCACGCGCAACAAAAACGGCTATGAGGATATAATCGACAATTTCTCCGCAGGAAAAAGCGACATTCTCGTAGGTACGCAGATGGTCACCAAAGGTCTCGATTTCGACAATGTGAAAGTGGTGGGAGTGATGAATGCCGATACCATAATCAATTTCCCCGATTTCCGCAGCAACGAGCGGGCTTTCAATATGCTCGAACAGGTTTCGGGACGCGCCGGCCGCCGCGCTTCAGCCGGCCGCGTGCTGGTGCAGACCTACGCCCCGGCTCATCCCATATTCTCTTTCCTCGCCGCTCACGATTATCAGGGTTTCTTCAACATGGAGATAACCCAGCGGCAGCAGTTCGGCTACCCGCCATTTGTCAGGATTATCTACATTTACCTGAAACATCGCGACGCAGCCGACCTCAACAAGGCAGCCCGCATCTATGCCGACCGACTGCGCGGATTGTTCGGCACACGTGTCACCGGGCCGGAAGAACCGCCCGTGGGTCGCGTGCAGTCGCTCTACATACGCCGCATCATGCTCAAGATCGAGCCTTCGGCCTCTATTGCCAAGGTCAAGCAGCTGCTGAGGGAACTGTATGTGGAATGCGTCAATGACAAGACTCTGGCCGGCACCACTCTATATTATGATGTCGACCCCTATTGACGCCGCTTTCCGAGAATTTTTCTCACGCGTGTGAAAATCCACGCTCCCGCGAGCGCGCCTATTGTATCAGCTATGCCGTCGGCAACGTCGGCTGACCGCCCCGCGTCCATCGCTCCCTGAAGGCATTCTATCACTATTCCCGTCGCTATCGCAAGCACTGTAATAACTATCATAGCCTTGCGGCTTACACTCCCCCGCCCCATCAAGCGGTCAAGCGAGAGCGTAAACGCCATGGCGCCGAACATGATGGCATGCACCACCTTGTCGGCACCCTCGAATAATTCGGGTGTATCGTCGCCCAGCGGTTGCGGAGCAAGGGTGAGATAAAGTATTATCGCCACCACGAGCGCGCCCGGCACGCCGGGAGGCACTACACTGTAAAATCTTCTTATGACAGATGCTATCACAGCGCGGCGCGGAGCTCGAGAGCCTGCTTGACCATAGCGTCATAAGCAAGCAGACCGTCCTGAGAGAGTTCGACTATGCGGCGCGTACCGTCGGGAGCCGGAAGAGCCACATGGGTATCGTCGACAAATGTCATAAGCTCGTAGCTGTCGCCGCCGGGAATGCTGAGCGTCCATGTGTCGGTCTCGTCGATGAAATCGAGACGCACCACGCTTTTATCGTTTTCCGATGTTATCGTATAACCTTTTCCGTCACACTCCACGAGGTAGCGGCCATCCTTGCCGTCGATCACTTTGGTACCTGCTGAAAGAGGATTGCTTCCGCTCCAGAATTCGATGGAATTGAGCACTATCAGATCGGCAAGTGCCGACACCTCATATACCGGGACAATGCAGAGAGCGATGAAAACGAGTTCGTTGACAAACTTGCTGCTGATATTCTTGTTCCAGTCGAGGAGATTACGGGTGAGCTGAAACTTACCTATACAGGAAGTGCTGACCATGCCGGCGCACATCGCGAGAACTATCGCACGGGTTAAAATATGCTTTTTCATATATGTGACATTATGGATTTTTTCATGCTGTAATCTTGTGCCGGGCTTCGGTATAGAAATCAAATACCCGGTTGACGTATTCAAATGTCTGCTGCCCGCGGAAATATCCGTATTTGCACACCGGATCGTTGTAGTATTCCGGATGTGATTTCATCAATACGGCGCGGGCTACGTTGCCGTCCCATACCTGCGGGTCATATCCGTATTTCTTGGCAAGCGCTATAGCGTCGAATATGTGGGCGAGACCTGAATTATATGCTCCTACGATAAACTTCAGACGCTCCTGCGGATCGGGGACACGTGCCTGAAAAGCCTTGTCGAGATCACTTATCATCTCGGCTGCTATGGCTATCGAGACTTCATTATCGATCAGTTCCTCAGGGTCGTGATGATATGCGCGGGCAGTGGAAGGCATCACCTGCATCACTCCGCGCGCGCCGGCCCACGACACAAGCGTGGGGTCGAAGCGGCTCTCCACATACCCCTGCGCCGCCAGCAATCGCCAGTCCCATCCTATCTCGCGGGAATACTTGCGAAACAGATCGTCGAACTCCGATATATATCCGCGGCTGAGGTCAATGGTCTGCTGGAGCTCATACTGCTCGTTTTTCTTGCTCAGCTCGAAATATCGCCTGTGGATACGAGCCAGATCGCGCCGCGAATTATCCTGCTTGATCCATGCGTTGATGCTGTCGGCCAGCCAAGGGCGCGACGGCGACACAGCCCACTGCGACCGCTGCGGGAAACTTACCTCGAGCGTGATGTCGAGCGTATTGTAATATGTGGTGCTGATATGTGCGAGGTCGCTGTCGACTATAGTGAGCGGTATCTCGCCCCGGCTCACCATCGCCACAAGATCTTCGGTGATAAGCGTATCGCGGTCAATGGCATGGATATTGATACCTCCGCCCAGCTCGTCGTTGAGATTATTCAGCCGCGCCTCATATTTCGAGCCGGCCTCCACATAGATGTCGCGGCCTATCAGAGCGGTGACATCGGATATGCGGTCAGCCTCCTTTTTTGTCTTGGGCTGCACGAGTACCTGAGTGGTTACGTTCTTGGGGCCGCAGTGAAGCACGTGAGATTTATATTCGGCCGTAACGGGTATTTCATAGGCTATCAGATCCACCTTACCTGAATCGAGCCATTCCACAGCCGTGGCAAGCCCGGGCGCAACCTCGAGTTTGAGCGCCATACCTTTGTCTTTGACCAGTGAATTGACAAGATCGTAGTCATAACCCATCTTGGTCTCGCGGTATATGAAGTATGAACCGGGACTGTAGAGCGTGGCTACACGCAAGGTATCGGGGTAGCCTTTCGATTCCTCTGCGGCCGCATCGGCCTGCCGTGACTTACACGCCACGGAAACTGCGGCCATAATGACCGCCGCGAGTATCGCAAGCTTAGTATTCAAATGTACCGTATTCTGACTTGATGGTTAAGCGGTTGGCGGCAGCATCTTCCACCCGGCCCACGACGCGGGCTTCGATTCCGTAGCGCGAAGCGATTTCCACCACCTTGCCGGCATGCTCGGGAGCCACATAGATTTCCATGCGGTGACCCATGTTGAATACCTTGTACATTTCCTTGAAATCCGTACCGCTCTCGCGTGCGATGAGCGCAAACAGGGGCGGAACGGGAAACATGTTGTCTTTTATCACATGCTTGTCGCGCACGAAGTGCATCACCTTGGTCTGCGCGCCGCCTGTGCAATGTATCATTCCGTGGATTTCGGGACGCATTTCCTCAAGCAGGGTGCGGATGACGGGAGCATAGGTACGGGTGGGCGAAAGCACGAGTTTACCTGCGGTGAGAGGCGTGCCCTCCACCTTGTCGAGCAGATTGCATGTGCCGGAATATACGAGCTCGGCCGGTACGGCGTGGTCATAAGTTTCAGGATACTTTCCTGCTACTGATTTATTGAATACGTCATGACGTGCCGAGGTCAGACCGTTGCTGCCCATTCCGCCATTGTATTCGGTCTCATATGTAGCCTGACCGAACGATGCGAGGCCTACTATCACGTCGCCGCCGCGTATGTTGGCATTGTTGACCACATCGGCGCGACGCATGCGGCATGTCACTGTGGAGTCCACTATGATAGTACGCACGAGGTCGCCCACGTCGGCGGTCTCACCGCCTGTGGAGTAGATACCGATTCCGAGAGAGCGCAGGCGCTCGAGCAGTTCCTCGGTACCGTTGATTATTGCCGAAATCACCTCGCCGGGCACGAGCATCTTGTTGCGCCCTATGGTGGAACTTACAAGTATATTGTCGACCGCGCCCACACACAGCAGATCATCGATATTCATGACCAGAGCATCTTGGGCGATACCGCGCCACACGCTCAGGTCACCGGTCTCGCGCCAGTAGGCATAGGCGAGCGATGATTTCGTTCCGGCGCCGTCGGCGTGCATTATGTTACACCACTCGGGGTCGCCGCCAAGTATGTCGGGGATGATTTTACAGAATGCCTGCGGGAAAATACCTTTATCTACATTTTTTATCGCTGCGTGAACGTCGTCTTTTGACGCCGACACGCCGCGGAGGTCATAACGTGAGGTCTGATCGGCCATAAGGTTGTCAATTGGTTTATGACTGCAAATTTACACTTTTATTTCCACTTTACGCCGATTTTTTGCCACAAATTATTTTGGCCGGGTAAGTATTTATCCTTATCTTTGCATAACCGACCCCGCGGTCGCGATCATATCATTACTGACGCTTAACTTTATATACCTTTTTTGTAGTCGCAGCAAGCTTTTCGCCGCGCTGCGCAATGATTATATATATTTTTAACTGATGAGACTTGTAAATTATCTGCTCCTGCTGCTTGTATGGGCAAGTTTAAATGCCGCTGATTATCCCGATATGTATCTTCGGGGAAACTTCAACGGCTGGGCAGCCGACGATAACATGCGTCTGTCGCGCGACGGCGACACGTATTCCATCACCGTTGACCGCCTCGACGGTGAATTCAAGGTGGGAACCGCCGACTGGAAATACAACTACGGCAGCAACGGCTCGCTCACCGTTACAGGCGATTGCTCTTTCGAGGCCATACCCGACGGAAGCAATATCCGTGCCGAGGGGCTTAACGGCATCACCCTATCCTATCGCCTTGCGCTCGACGAGCATGGCGATATTCAGCCATCGACCATCCACATCTCTACCGGAGGGGCAAATCCTCCCGCGCCTTCAGGCATGAGCGGCACGCTGCCCGTACTTTATATCAATGTATATGTACCCGGCAGCACGGTTTACGACAACGAGATTATTTCACGCAACCTCGCCCATAAAAATTACTTTGACGGAGAGTATTGGCTCGATCTCAACGGATGCGAGTGGCTGGCTCAGGAAGGTGCCGCGTCGATAGGTTCGCGCGAGGAGCCGTTGCCGCTGCAGATCAAAGCCCGCGGCAACTACACGCGCACCGCTTTCGCAAAAAAGCCTTTCAAACTGAAACTCGGCTCGAAACAGAAGATGCTCGGCCTGTCGAAAAGCAAGCATTTCGCGTTGCTGGCCCATGCCGATGACAGTTTCGGATATATGCGCAACTTTACCGGCTTCAATCTCGGACACCGTATCGGATTGCCATGGACTCCCTCGCAGCAGCCGGTGGAGGTGGTGATCAACGGCGACTACCGCGGCCTGTATTTCCTCACCGAATCTATCCGCATAGAATCTGACCGGGTGAACATTACCGAGCTGGCTGACTTATGCAGCGACCCGGAACTTATATCGGGCGGATACATCGTGGAACTCGATAATTACGACGAGGAAAATCAGATTTCGATGGATGAGAAATCGGGTGTAAGCGGTTATCGGCTCGACCGTCTGCGCGTAACGTGGGATACACCCGAGGAATATTCGGCTCTCCAGAAGAAATTTATCACCGACCAGTTTACCACCATTAACAATCTCACCGGAAGCCGTGACCCGGCTCTGTGGCAATATCTCGACCTCGACGATGCCGTAAGGTATTATATCGTAGAGGAAATCATCTCTCACATCGAGGCCTACCACGGATCTACATATCTTTACCGCGACCGCGGCGAGGGCGAGAAGTGGCATTTCTCGCCGCTGTGGGACTGCGGAAATGCTTTCAACGGCCCGGTCGACGGATATTTCTATGATCATTCGCTCTACGGCTGCACATGGATACCGTCGTTTCGCGTGCAGAGCGCATTCAACACTTGCCTGCGCGAGACTTGGAAATGGTTTATGTCGACTTGCTACGCCGGAATCGAGGACGACATCATCTCCTATGCCGCTCACATCGCGGAGGCTGCTGTGGCCGATCGCCGCCGCTGGAAAGACGCTCAGCGACCCGACGCAAGCTCTACCGCCGACGTGGTGAATAATTCCGACATAAACAAGGCGCGCGACCGCGTGCTGTCACGCCTGCGCGACAAGACCGCATGGCTGACCCAGAAATGGGGAAGCTATGCCGCATCCGAACCTGAACCGGCCCGGGACGCCACTCCCGCCGCTCCCCTGCCCGACTATGCCAAGCCATCTGCTATAGATGAATTTGCAGGTGACAGGAGCGCCGCGACCGATATGGTGACATACTACAACCTTCAGGGCGTGAAAGTGGCGCATCCCGAGAAAGGGCGGCTATACATACGCCACACCCCGTCGTCGGTCACGAAAATCATCTTCTGAGAGTATGTTTTAAAACATCAATGTCCCCGTGAAAATTTAGCGGGGACTAATTTTTTTATTCCGTTTTAATCACTATATTTGCATCTACAATAGCGGAGGAAAACACCTCCCGTAAAATGACCTTAATTTCTAATTATTTATGGATATTAACAATATTCTCGCCAATCTGGAAGCCAAGCATCCGGGCGAAAAAGAGTATCTTCAGGCAGTCAAGGAAGTGCTGCTTTGCGTTGAAGACGTCTACAACCAGCATCCCGAGTTTGAAAAAGCCCGCATCATCGAGCGCATGGTCGAGCCTGACCGTATCGTCACCTTCCGCGTGACTTGGGTCGACGACCGCGGCGAAGTGCAGAACAATATCGGCTACCGCGTGCAGTTCAACAATGCCATCGGTCCCTACAAGGGCGGCATCCGTTTCCACGCATCGGTCAACCTTTCCATCCTTAAATTCCTCGGTTTCGAGCAGACATTCAAAAATGCCCTCACCACCCTGCCTATGGGCGGTGCCAAAGGCGGCTCCGATTTCTCACCCCGCGGCAAGAGCGAGGCTGAAATCATGCGTTTCTGTCAGGCCTTCATCCTCGGATTGTGGAAAAACCTCGGTCCTGACCGCGACGTACCCGCCGGCGATATAGGCGTGGGCGGCCGTGAGGTTGGCTACATGTACGGTATGTACAAGCGTCTCGTCAACGAGCACAACGGTGCTTTCACCGGCAAGGGTCTCGACTTCGGCGGATCGCTCATACGTCCCGAGGCCACCGGTTTCGGCGCTCTCTACTTCGTGCAGAGCATGCTTGCCGAGAAGGGCGACGACATCAAGGGCAAGACAGTGGCTGTTTCGGGCTTCGGCAATGTGGCTTGGGGCGCTACCCTCAAGGCTACCGAGCTGGGTGCCAAAGTTGTCACCATCTCCGGTCCCGACGGATATATCTATGACCCCGAAGGTGTTTCGGGCGAGAAGATCGACTATATGCTTTACCTCCGCGCCACAGGCGAAGACATCGTGGCTCCCTATGCCGAGAAATATCCTGAAGCTACATTCTATCCCGGCCGCAAGCCTTGGGAACAGAAGGTGGACATCGCCCTGCCCTGCGCCACCCAGAATGAGGTAGACGGCGAAGATGCCCGCAAGCTCGTGGAGAACGGTGTGGAAATGGTAGCCGAGGTTTCCAATATGGGTTGCACCCCCGAAGCTATCGACACATTCCTTCAGTCAAAGACCATCTACGCCCCCGGTAAGGCTGTCAACGCCGGCGGTGTGGCCACTTCGGGTCTCGAAATGAGCCAGAACGCCATGCACCTCCAGTGGACCGCCGAGGAAGTCGACGACAAGCTCCACCAGATCATGAAGAACATCCACACCCAGTGCGTGAAATACGGCAAGGAACCCGACGGTTACATCAACTACATGAAGGGCGCCAATATCGCAGGCTTCATGAAAGTCGCCAACGCCATGATGGGTCAGGGCATCATCTGATAACGCCTCCATTCACTTTTCAACCCCACACTCGAGGTTGCGACCCCACGGCCGCAACCTCAGTTTTTTTGCGTATAAGTCAATTTTTATCATTGGAATAAAAAATCGCTCGAAACAAGCGCCATAACACACTTATTCAGAGCGATTTAATCGTGGAGCGGTAAACGGGGCTCGAACCCGCGACCCTCAGCTTGGGAAGCTGATGCTCTACCAACTGAGCTACTACCGCATGGATTGGTATTGCAAATTTACTGCTTTTCACGGAAATCAACAATATTCCCATGAAGTTTTTTTATAATTTCGGGGGCACACCGGCGTAACCGATATGCCCCCGAAAGGATATTACTGTTCACTGTCAGCGCACTACCACTTTTTCAGTGTGAGTGCCACGGCGGCATACGTATATGCCGGGGAGGAGATTTTCAGCCGATACCTTGCGGCCGTCGAGCGAGTAGAACTCTGCCTCGGTAGCTGCGGCCTCGATGGCAGCGATTCCCGACATGCCGCCGGCCGAGGATATGATGATCACTGCATCGCCTGTGGCGGCGGGAGTCTGCACTATCATCCAGTTAAGTTTCGAGCTCTTCTTTCCGCTTGACTTGTCGAGTGTTGTGACGGCAAGCAGGGCGCGGTCGCCGGGGGCGAGCTGAGCATCAAGACGGCTGGGATAAAGCCATGTGTCAAACATATTCTGTGTCGATGTGAGCTCGTCGATTATCTCATTATCGGTGTGGGTGGCGCGATAGTCGGCGGGATAGACTTTGCCATATACATAATCGCCGGCTGCATCGTTGGGGATGACTTCGACCCTCACGGTGGGCTTACCGGATACCTCGATGTATTCCGGCGTGCCAAACTCGGCGTAGGGCTCCTCGGCGGGAAGTATCTCATCGGTAAACTCAAATACCTCGGAGCGGGTGACCTGAGTGGCGGGAGTGACCTTGTTGGTGGCTTCGTCGTATTCAAGACCCATCACGACAAGGAATGCACGGGTGCCGGGCTTCATGCCGCCGAATGCAAGCGTCTCGGTGTCGCCGAGATAGAAGAACTCGGCATGCATGGCCTGCTCGAATCCGCCCACAAGTTCAAGCATCTGATTGGATACATGAATAAGCTGGTCGGCAAAGTCGAGATCATCGAGACCGTCCTCAGTGAGATAGCTTTCATCTACAAGTATATTGGTGTAGAGCATCAGTTTGTCTACGGGTGTCACCGCAAATTTCACTCCGTCCATGCAAGCGACCTTAACGTCGATTTCAAACTGATCGGCCGGCAACTGAGCATATTGCGCGGGATCGATATTCTCATACGATTTCGGAGCCTCGTCCATAGTGATGGTGGATACATAAAGAGTGAGCTGATCGGCTTTGGAGAAGCCATGCACTCCTATGTAATATTTGCCGGCAGCCGGAAGGTCAACCTCGCCCTGAAGCACGGGGAGAGTATGATCGTCGTCGCGCACGGCGGTAAGATTCTCCACACGGATTGCGGTATAGGTCATCATGGCGGGATCGGCAGAGCGACCGAGGCATAATTCTACTGACTCCGGGCAGTTGGCCGACTGCACACCGGCCTGCATTGTGAGCAGATATTTACCGGGCTTGGTCACCTCCACGGGGGGAAGTATAGCCCAGTCGTCGGCCTGTAATTTATAGTTGTATTTCAGATGCAGTTCGCCGGGATACGTATCCGGAACTTCCCATGTGACACCGTCGTTATTGAGGTCGAGGATGGTGAGCCATGAATAGTTATCGGCATCGGGAGTATATATGAGCGGCAGTGAAAGCGTGAAATCCGAGGGCAGTGTTGCCACGAATGATTCGCTTACGGTATCGCTCACATGCTCCTCACCGTCGGCCTCATAACTTACAGTGCATGTCACGGTGTGAACACCCGCAGCCACGCTGATTTCAGTTGACCACTGGCTGCCCGGTTCGCCCGAGAACTCATAGGTCTTGTCATCGCGGCCGTCAATGCTCAGTTTACCTTTCACAACTGATGTGATAGCTTCGCCGCCCACTGTCTTTGATGGAAGATTGACTGTCACTTCGCCGGTGAGACCATCCATGGCAACGGCTATTTCCGGTGCCTCGGGTGCCGTGGTTGAGGCTGCTGCCACGGTGATATTGCAGAGGTCGAGATATCCGCCGCCGAGCTCGGTATAGACATGAAAACCGATATATACATTCTGTCCGGCGGGGAGATCGAATTTCTGTTCTATCACAGCCTTGTCAAGATTCGTATCGAAGTCAGGCTCATCAATAATAACGTTAGTCATAGCCGACGGATTCGGTTCAAGACCCCATGCGACGGCATAGTTGACTTTGGCGGTAGTATAGGCCGAGTAGCTTATGGTGAAACTGCCACCGGCCGACGTGGCGAGTTGCGGGAGAATCAGCCAGTCGTCCTGCGACTGATTATAATCATAGAAGCAACGGAACACTTCGAGGTAATCACCTTCGCCTCTTACGTAGTATTCTCCGAAATCCCAGTTGGGGTAAGGAACATCATCAGGAAACACCTTGCACGCATCGTAATCGGATTGCGTAGGCGCAAAGTAAGCCGGAAGCGGACGAGCCGCATCCTGCGCTGCGACATCAAGCACTGCGGCGACCGACAGAGCCACCGTTAGAAAAAACTTCTTCATTTCTGTTGTCAGTAATTATGTGAGTCAGGTTAAAAATTTCAAAGGGAGCTGTAAGGCATCGAGAATGTATCGCCACCTGACAGCGAACCGGTTTCAAGTCCTTTTTTCAACCATCGGTGACGCTGAGCCGAGGTGCCGTGGTTGAATGTCTCAGGCTGGGCGTAGCCGCGGGCCTTGGTCTGCAGATAGTCGTCGCCTATCTTTCTTGCAGCGTCGAGCGCTTCCTCAAGATCACCGTCCTCGAGCGAGCCAAACATACGGTTGTCATGATAAGCCCACACTCCGGCATAATAGTCGGCTTGAAGTTCAAGACGCACACTGGTATGGTTACTTTCAGTCTCGCTCTGGCGCGACATGAGTTCATGAGCCTTGGGGAGCGTACCGAGAAGATTCTGCACGTGGTGCCCTACTTCATGGGCTATCACGTAGGCATATGCGAAATCTCCGTCGGCACCGAGGGTGCGTCGCATATCCATGAAAAACGACAGATCGATATATACGCTCTTGTCAGCCGAACAGTAAAACGGTCCCATCGACGCCTCGGCGCCACCGCAACCGCTCAGCACGGAGCCGGTGTACAGTACCAGACGGGGAGCCTCATACTCGAGTCCGTTCTGACGGAATATCTCGGACCACACATCCTCGGTGCCTGCAAGAATCTGACGCGAGAAATGTGCCAGTTCCTCTTCCTGTTGAGTTGGAGTATATTCTGTTTCAGTTCCTGCGACCGACGACATTGTGTCGCCGCTCATAAGCACGTCAAGCGGATTTCCACCCGTGAGCCATACGAGCAAAGCTACTATTATCACCCCACCGGTGCCGAGACCGGCTTTCATGATTCCGCCACCGCCTCCCGACCGTCCTCGACGGTCGTCGACATTAGAGCTTTCCCTGCGTCCGTCGAGTCTCATATATCGATATGTTCCACCTTGACAGGTGTATTAAGGAATATCCGGGCGAGGTCATTGAACTTCGAGGGATTCTCGGTAGTGAGGTAGCGGCATGTGCCGCCGGTGGTGCAGCGGGTAGCCATATCGGGATGACGGTCAAGGTAATCCTTGAGACTTTCAGCCACGATTTCGCCTTGGGTTATCACTTTGGCACGCTCCGCAACCGCCTTCTGAATCTTGGGCAACAGCAGCGGATAGTGGGTGCACGCGAGCACTATGGTATCGATATCGGCATCCTGAGCGAAAAGCTCGTTGACATACTTTTCCACGAAATAATCCGCGCCGGGCTGCGAGGCCTCATTGTTCTCCACGAGAGGCACAAGCATGGGACACGGCTGTCCGACTGTGCGGAAATGGGGGAAGAACTTGGCAATCTCAATGTCGTAGCTACCCGAGCTTACGGTGCCGGGGGTACCCATGATTCCTACCGTGCCTTTGGATATGCTTCCGATAGCCTCTACCGTGGGGCGGATTACGCCGAGCACTCGGCGCGAAGGGTCGAGATCGGGTAAATCATTCTGCTGGATGGTGCGGAGTGCCTTGGCCGACGCCGTATTGCATGCGAGCACTACAAGGTGACAGCCTCGCTCGAAAAGTGCCTTGACGGCATCGAGAGTGAAGCGGTATACCACGTCATACGAGCGTGTGCCGTAAGGAGCGCGGGCATTGTCGCCAAGATACAGGTAATCATATTGCGGAAGTACACGGCGCAGGTCTTTCAGTATCGACAGACCGCCGTAACCTGAGTCAAACACACCGATAGGACCGGGTGCGGAAGGATAATTGCTCATTTATTTGGATAGTTTTGAAAAAATGAGAATCAGGCCCACACCGGCCTGCGGTGAGATTCCCGATTCTCAATAAATATTTCAGAATACAATGATTACTCGACTACAGTGAGCAGGTAATCATAGAAGTAGCTTACGATACCGAGACCGATGATACCGGCAGTGCAAACCCACATGCCTAAGCGCTGGGCACAGGCCGAGCGGAAAGTGGCGATGGGTGTCTCGCTGTCGTTGATAAACATAGCCTTGACCACGAGCAGGTAGTAGTAAAGCGAGATGATGGTATTGATCAACGCTATGAGCACGAGCACGTAGAGAGCAGCGCCGACGCCGGGGCCGCTGAGTGCCGAAGTAAACACGAAGAACTTGCTGAAGAATCCGGCGAACGGAGGAATACCTGCGAGTGAGAACATGGCGAGCATCATCGTCACGGCCAGTCGGGGATTGGTCTTGTAAAGTCCGTTGTAGTCATCCATATCCACCTTACCGGTAGCGTGCTCGATAGAGCCGATGACACCGAAGGCGGCAAGATTGGAGAAGATGTAGACGAGTACATAGAACATCAGTGCCGACACGCCCATCTCGTTGAGACCTACGATGGCAAGCATGATGTAACCGGCCTGAGAGATTGACGAGAATGCGAGGAAGCGCTTCATGTTGCGCTGACGCATCGCGAAGAGGTTACCTACCGTGATGGTGAGAATAATCAGAGCGTAAAGCATCCATTCCCATGCGTCGGCATAAAGGAATCCGAAAGCTTGGGTGAGCACCACGAGAAATGCGAAAGCAGCCGAGCCCTTGGAGATAACCGAGAGATAGGAAGTTACGGGAGTGGGCGCGCCCTGATATACGTCGGCAGTCCAGAGGTGGAACGGTACAAGCGAGAGTTTGAATCCGAATCCGGCTATCACGAATGCCAGCGCCACAATCACCATCACATTGATATCGCTATAGAGCATGGCAATGAATATGCCGTCGTAGTAAAGAGTTCCGGCGGTAGCATATACCAGCGAAAGACCCATCAGCATGATGGCCGACGAGAACACTGCCGTGAGGAGATATTTCACAGCGGCCTCATGGCTCTCGAAATGATTCTTGTTGAAAGCCACCATAGCGGCAAGGGGGAGCGACGCGGTCTCGAGACCTATCACAAACACAAGGAAGTGGTTGGACGACATCATGAGATACATGCCGAAGAGAGTGAGCAGCATAAGCTCGTAGAATTCACCGCGACGCACCTTGATAAAATCACTGTCGGCCCAGTTCACGGCCTGAATCATCACTATCAGCGCACCCACATTGAGGATATTCTTGATAGCTGCAAGCACGGGGGAGGTGAAATACATGCCTCCGAAAGCGGTAGCGCTCTCCTTCATGCAGGGGCAGATGAAACCGAAAAGAGTGAGCAGCGCAAAGAGCACGCAGGTCACTACAGGAAGTGCGCCCTGAGCCTTTTTGCTGAAAAATGTGTCATATAGGAAGACTAACAGAAATACGATCAACAATCCTATTTCCTGCTTCATTGCTAAAAACTGTGAGTAATCCATTGCAGTCAATCTTGATTAGTTCATTCCTAAAACAGTGAATATCTCAGGGCTGAAAGTGAAGCGGATGAGGTCAGCGAAGAAGTTGGGGAAGCAACCTATTGCAGCCACACACACGATAAGAGTGGCGGTTGAGAGGCGTTCCCACCATGTTGCGTCGGTGAGCGATCGATGGTGATCGTCCTGCACGGGACCATAAAGGAGTTTGCCGACGACACGGAGAATGTATACTGCCGTAATCACTATCGAGCAGCATGCGGCGATGGTGAAGCAGCGGTGGAAGAGGTCAGCGTGCTCAAACGATCCGACAAATATTGTCATTTCGGCTACGAATCCCGACAGACCTGGCAGACCGAGCGAAGCCATACCAGCGATAACATAGCATACCGAAAGGTAAGGCATGATCTGCATAAGTCCGCCCATCTCGCGTATGTCGCGGGTGTGGGTGCGTCCGTAAATCATACCGATGAGAGCGAAGAACAGAGCTGTCATCAAGCCGTGGCTGAGCATCTGCATTATGGCACCGGTCATCGCCGTGGTGTTGAGCATAAGGATTGCGAAGAGCACCAGACCGCAGTGCGATACCGACGAATAGGCATTGATATACTTGAGGTCGTTCTGCACGCATGCCGAGAATGCACCGTATACTACCGAGATACCGGTGAGGATAAGGAATATCCACGCAAGTTCATTGGCGGCCTGAGGCATGAGGAAGATAGCTACACGGAAGCATCCGTAACCTCCAAGCTTCATGAGCACGCCGGCGTGAAGCATCGACACTGCCGTAGGCGCCGAGGCATGACCGTCGGGCGACCATGTGTGGAAGGGGAACATTGCGCCGAGCACACCGAAGCCCACGAATGTCATCGGGAAGAGGAACGTCTGCCAGCCATGTGAGATGGCATCGTTTTTGGCAATTTCAAGGATATTCCAAGTGAGGGGCTGACCGGCGGGAGCCGAATGGTAATAAATACCTATCAGACCGAGCATCAGGAATGCCGAGCCACCCATGAGCATGAGGGTGAGCTTCATTGCCGAGTAGTTCTTGTTGCCGCTACCCCACACGCCTATAAGCAGATACATGGGGATGAGTGCGACCTCATAGAACATAAACATCGTGAAAAGGTCAATCGAGATAAAGAAGCCGTATACACCGGTCGAAAGGAGTATGAGCCAGAGGAAAAATTCCTTGGGCTGAGGTATCTCCCACGAAGCAAAACTGCCCGTAAAAAGAATTATCGACGAGAGCAGGAGCATGGCGATAGAGATACCGTCGACTCCCACGGCGAGATTAATGTTAAGCGGAGTAAACCATGACCAAGAGCCCATGAAAAGCATTTCGGCCGTCTCTCCTGCTGCGCGCAGAGAGAGGTACTCGACAAGCAGCCACACCGACAGAGCGGTCAGCGCCACCGAGCCGGTCACGGCCACGGCGCGTATCTGCTTGATATCGCGGCAGAGTGCCAGAGCGCCCAGCATCACCACCGGTATCACCACGAAGTAGATTAATATATTGGAAAACATGAGAGTTACTATATTAAAGAGTGATTTTGCACATTTTCATAATCTATCAGAGCACACATACTGCGGTTACAGCGGCGAGCACCAGCACACCTATCAGATACCACCATATATACATCTGCACCTTGCCGCTCTGGAATCCCTTGATGGCAACGGAAGCCTTATTGGTAATCAGGGCGAGGCCGTTCATGGTGCCGTCGATTATGTGGCGGTCAAACCATGCGATAGGCTTGCAGATTCCGTCGAATATTATGCGGCGGGTAATGAAGAGATACATCTCGTCGAAATAGAAGCGGTGATGAGCAGCCTCCCAGAGCCAGCGTGCCGAGTCGGCCATGGCGCGGGGATTGTCGTTTTTCTTCATATAGAGCTTTGCGGCGATACCTATACCTATGAGCGCGACACATACACTGGTAATGGCGATGGGCGTGTTCATGTGGATGTTGTATTCCTGTCCGTCAAAAGTCACATACTTGCCGAAGTCAATCCAGCCGCACACGGTAGAGATGACTGCGAGGATAATCAGAGGCAGCGACATGGTCCATGGTGAATCATGCGGAGTGTGGAGGCCTTCAGCCTTATAGTCGCGGTCTTCCCACCAGAATACGAGGAAGTAGAGACGGAACATATAGAAGGCGGTCATACCTGCTACCATCAGCAACCATACGCCCCAGAACCAGTGGAGCTCGAAAGCAGCGCTCACGATTTCATCCTTGGAGAAGAATCCGGCGAAGGGAGGTATACCGGCGATGGCAAGACAGCCCACGAGGAAAGTAATGTGGGTGATGGGCATATACTTGCGAAGGCCACCCATCTGAGTGTAATTGTTGGAGTGAACGGCATGGATCAGGGCACCGGCTCCGAGGAAGAGCAGACCCTTGAACATCGCGTGGGTAAACAGATGGAACATCGACGCCATATAGCCGAGTCCGTGGTGAATTTCCGGACGGGCCACACCGAGCGATACCATCATGAACGCAATCTGCGATATGGTAGAGAATGCTAGCACTCGCTTGATATCTATCTGCGTGCAGGCAACGACTGCGGCATAGAAAGCGGTCACGCAGCCTACCACGGTCACAATCATCAGCGCTGCCTCCTCAAGCAGATAGAGGGGGAATAGACGGGCCACGAGATATACACCGGCCACCACCATCGTCGCGGCATGGATGAGAGCCGATACCGGGGTGGGACCTTCCATAGCGTCGGGGAGCCAGATATGGAGCGGCATCATGGCCGATTTACCCATACCTCCGATGAAGATGAGCACCAGTGCCCATGTCATAACCGACGCACCCATAAACATGGCGCCGTGCATCGATTCGAGCACTGCTTCGGGATGCTGGGTCATCGAGAGGAAATCGAAGGTCTCGGAATAGAACGAGAGCACGAGGATACCGATGAGGAAGAACAGGTCGGCGAAACGGGTCACGATAAACGCCTTCTTACATGCGGCGACGGCCGAGGGAAGCGTATAGAAGAATCCGATGAGCAGGAACGACGATGCACCCACAAGCTCCCAGAAGATATACATCTGGAAAATGTTGGTGGCAACAACCAGACCCAGCATCGAGAAACTGAACAGCGACAGGAAAGCGTAGTAGCGCTGGAAACCCTTCTCGCCGTGCATATAGCCAAGTGAATAGAGATGCACCATAAACGAGATGGTGGGTATCACTATCAGCATCATGGCCGAGATAGGATCGAGCAGGAAGCCGAGCTTGATTACCAGATAATCGGTAAACTGCAACCATGTGGTGTTGAATACGATGTACTGAAGTCGGTCAGTACCGTCGACAAACAGAGGGTTGCCCGAGAAATAATAATTAAACGCTGTGTAATATGACAATACGAGCACAGCGCCCATGCCGAGAGTGCCCAACACTCCGGCCGTGAGGGGTCGCATCTTCACTCCGCCCAGTCCCAGCAGCAGGAACATGAACAGAGGGATGGCGAGAATCAATACAGGGATTGTTGCATCCATATCGTGTCAGAATTTCATTTCGGTTACGGCGCGTACGTCAATATTCTTGCTTACGCGAAACAGGTTGATGATAATGGCGATTGCCAGAGCGGTCTCGGCTGCTGCGATAGCGATGCCGAAAAGCGTGAACATCATGCCCTCCATCGTGCCGGGAAACAGATAGCGGTTGAATACCACGAAGTTGATGTCGACAGCATTGAGCATCAGTTCCAGCGATATGAGCATCGCGATCATGTTGCGGCGCGTAAGGAATCCGTAGATTCCGCAGCAGAACATAACCAGCGAGGGCACGAGATAATATATAAGTGTAATATCCATAGCTTGGTATTGAATTATCGTTATGAACTTCTACATTATTCCTTGCGGGCAACTACCACACCGCCTATGATGCATGCCAGCAGAAGCACCGATATGGCTTCGAACGGGAGCAGATACTGACCGCGGGCTGTACCGAGCATCGCCTCCCCTATCTGATTCATTGTAGGATTGGCGGCATCGGTGAGCGACGTGAAAAGATCGGCGCAACGGCTGAAAAACGCCCAGCCTACTACCAGAGCGGTAGCTACGGCACCTGCAAAACCAAGCAGTCGCTTGCGCGAGGTAAGTTCCTCACTGTTATTGCCGGGATGTGACGTAAGAAGAATGGAGAACACAAACAGCACTACGATACCTCCGGCATAAACCGCTATCTGCACCGTGCCAAGAAACTCGTAATCGAGCTTGAAATAAAGAGCCGCGGTGGCGAAAAGGGTGAACAGGAGATATGTAGCGGCCCGCAATATCTTGCGGGTAGTGACTGTAAGCACTGAGAACACGATGATCGACAGTGCTATTATCAGGTAGACTATGCTACTTCCTAATGATTCCATTATGTATATGACTGTGTATTTATTGACGGTTACTTATTATCGGCCTCAGCCTGCTTTGCGGCTTCACGCTCGGCCTTAAGCTTGGCAGCTTTTTCAAGGGCTGCACGTATGCGGGCCTCTTTCTCGGGATCACCCGCTGCGGCGGCAAGAGCTTTTGCGGCCGGATCATCGGCAGCCGGCTTTGCTGCGGCGGGAGCGGCTTCGGGAGCGGCTGCTTTTTTTGCGGCGGCTGCTGCCTTGGCGGCTGCTATCTTGGCCTCACGCTCGGCAAGTATACGAGCCTTTTCCTCTTCAGTTGGTTCGGGCTCGGGCTTGTCGGGGAGATAATTGAGCTGCTTCACGAGTTTAGAGCGGGTGAAAGTAGCCTGCTCGAAATCGTTGGAGAACCTGAGGGCATCGGTAGGACATTTATCCACGCAGAGATTGCACAGCGTACAGCTGCCAAGGTCGTAGATATATTTGTCGAGATGCTTTTTCTTTTTGCCGTCCCATGTCTCACGAGTAGAGATGGCCAGAGAAATCGTGTTGTTGGGGCACACGCGCTCGCAGGTACCGCACGCTATGCAGCGGTGATTGCCTTCGGCATCATATATCAGCTCGAGCACGGCACGGAATCGCGGAGCCACCGGCAGGTTATCTCGGTTGTCGGGATACGTTTCAGTGATTTTAGGGGTCACAAATTCTTTACCGGTCACCGAAAGGCCCTTGAGAAGGCTCACGATACCGCTTCCGAGATTTGAAAAGTATTCTTTGACACTACCCATATTGGAAATCTGATAAATATATTGAGTTTTTGAAAATTCTTTCGGAATGAGGTGGAAGAGAGATTATCATTTGACCTGACCGCCGAGTATATCGAGGAGCTCGGTGGTGATACTCTGCTGGCGCAGTTTGTTGAACTCGAGGCGCAGCTGCTCGAGGAGCTTCTTGGCATTATCGTTGGCGCTCTGCATGGCCATCACGCGGGCAGCCTGCTCCGACGCACGGTTTTCGGTGAAGATCTCCTGCATGGTGGCGAGAAGAAACATCGGGAGCACCGAGCTGAAGATATCCTGAGCCGAAGGCTCGAAGATATAGGGGCGGCATGTGGCCTTGAACTCATTGCCAAGAATGGTGGCGGGATCGAGTGGAAGGAGCTCGTCGCAGCGCAGACGCTGGCGCGACACACTCTGGAAATTCATATACATCACGTCGACACGGTCAGTATCGGCGGCTATGAATTTTTCACGGAGATAGTCTACGAAACCCTTCACTACATCACCGGCTGATTTTGAATTCACCCCCTCGGGTTCCTCTACCTTAAGACCGCTCACAGCGAGCTTGCGGCAGGCTTTTGCCATCTTTTTACCCACGGGTACGATGGTCACGGCCACCTTTTCACCATAGGTCTCGCGATAGGCAGAGATCTTAGCCACAACCTCCTTGAATATATTGAGGTTGTAGGCACCGCAAAGGCCGTCGTCGGTACCGAGCACCACCAGCGTTACGCTTTTCACATCCCTGTGCTCGGTAAGCGGGGAAGTGAACTGCGCGTCGGCCGAGAGAAGGTTTCCGAGTATATGCTCGAGCTGTTGGCGAAAAGGAAGAAGGCGTCGGAGGTCGCTTTCGGCGCGGTGCATCTTGGCCGAAGATATCATCTTCATCGCACCGGTGATTTTCTCCGAAGAGCCTACTGAGCCGATACGTCCTTTTAGTTCTCGTAGTGTAGCCATTGGGTGATTGTGGGCGAGTGTGAGTGATGCGAGGTTCCTTACCGGGAGCGTGATACCCCGGGGGTCGCGCTCCCGGCAGGTTGTCTCGTTGATTTATTGATAATAAGAAATATGTATTGCAGATTACTTGTAGCGGGCTGATATTTCAGCAGCGGCTTCGGTGAGAGCTGCCGTAACATCATCGGTCAGCTTGCCGTCGCGTATCTGAGTCATCATCTCGGGATACTTGGCGTGCATGAGCTGGAGGAACAGTTTCTCGAACTCGGCTACCTTCTCGGAAGGTACGTTCTCGAGCAGACCTTTCGTACCGCAGAATATCACGGCTACTTCATCTTCCACAGCCATAGGAGAATACTGCGGCTGGATGAGAAGCTGCTCGTTCTTGCGGCCCTTGTCGATAACACGTGCGGTAACGGGGTCGATATCGCCACCGAACTTGGTGAATGACTCAAGCTCGCGGAACTGAGCCTGATCGATTTTCAGCGTACCGGCAACCTTCTTCATCGACTTGATCTGAGCATTACCACCCACACGCGACACGGAAATACCCACGTTGATGGCCGGACGGATACCGCGGTTGAAAAGTGCGGTCTCAAGGAATATCTGGCCGTCGGTAATCGAAATCACGTTGGTAGGAATGTAAGCCGAAACGTCACCGGCCTGAGTCTCGATGATAGGAAGCGCCGTGAGCGAACCGCCGCCCTTCACGCGATCTTTCAGCGATGCGGGCAGGTCGTTCATATTCTTTGCCACTTCCTGATTGTCGATAATCTTTGCGGCACGTTCGAGCAGACGCGAGTGGAGATAGAAGATATCGCCCGGATAGGCCTCGCGACCTGAAGGACGCTTGAGGATAAGCGAAATCTCACGATAAGCCACAGCCTGTTTCGAGAGGTCATCATAGATGATGAGGGCGTCGCGGCCGGTATCACGGATAAACTCGCCGATGGCCACGCCTGCAAACGGGGCGTAGTAGCGCATCGTGGCCGAGTCAGATGCGGTAGCCGATACCACTACCGTATAGTCGAGCGCACCGTAGGCGCGAAGGGTCTCGACAGTAGCTGCTACCGACGATGCTTTCTGGCCTATGGCGACATAGATACAGTAGACAGGCTTGCCTTCCTCGAAATTCTTACGCTGGTTGATGATGGTATCGATAGCGATGGCGGTCTTACCGATCTGGCGGTCGCCGATGATAAGCTCGCGCTGACCGCGACCTATAGGCACCATTGAGTCAACAGCCTTGAGGCCGGTCTGGAGAGGCTGGTTCACAGGCTGACGGAAAATAACACCGGGAGCCTTGCGCTCGAGCGGCATGGGAAGCAGCTCACCCTGAATGGGACCGCGGCCGTCGATGGGCTGACCGAGGACATTGATGACACGGCCGAAGAGTCCGTCGCCCACATGGATTGAGGCGATCTCGCCGGTGCGCTTCACGGTCATATTCTCGGTAACGGAGTTGACGTTATTGAGGAGGATCACACCTACGTTGCTTTCCTCGAGGTTGAGCGCAACGCCCTTGACACCGTTTTCGAATTCTACGAGTTCGTTGGCGCAGACGTTGTCGAGGCCGTAAACGTGAGCCACGCCATCGCCCACTTCAAGGACGATACCGGTCTCTTCAAACGACACTTTGGAGTTGACGTTGTCGAGTTGCTGCTTTAATACTTGAGATATCTCTGATGGATTGATCATTTGGTCAGTAGATAGGGAGGTGAAAGGGGATTATTTGCTTAAGAGGTTAAGACGCAGGTGCTTCAGTTCGTTGGCGACTGACGCGTCGAGAATCTCGTTGTTGATCTTCACGACGAATCCACCCAGCAGGTCAGGATCGACAGCTGATGTATATTCCATCTGAGCACCGTTGAGGTGACGTTCAATGAGCGACTTGAGTCGGTTTTCGTCGGCCGGAGCCATGGGAGCGGCTGATGTGACGTTCACCTTATAGATATTGTGGGCCTTACGGTAAAGGTCCATATATGCTAAGGCGATATCGCGGGTCAGTGATATGCGGTTGTTGCTGACCAGCAGACCGAGGAAGCGGCTGAAAAGAGGATATGTCGCCGTGTCGGCAGCCGAGATACCGGCAGCTGTCTCGATGAGTTTAGTCTTGTCGGCACTGTCCACAAAGGGATTCTCAAGTACCTTCATAAGCGACGGCTCACCGGCAAATGAGCTTGCGAGCTGCCGCATGACATCGTAGACGCCCTGCTCGGCATTGTTTTCGGCAGCCGTCTCCAGCAGCGCCTTGGCATATCGTCCGGGAATAAGACCTTCGTTCATTGCGTTAGAGGATTAGTTTTGTTTCTCCATTTCATCGAGAAGCGAACCTACAAGCTCCTGCTGAGCCGAAGCATCGGCAAGATTGCGGCGCACCACTTTCTGAGCGATCTGAAGAGCGAAATCACTTACTTCGTCACGGAACTGAGCCTGTGCGGCCTTACGTTCCTGCTCGATCGAGACCTTGGCGGCGTCCATCACCTTCTTGGCTTCGGACTGCGCGGCGGTGCGGGCCTCCTCGATAATCTGAGTTTTCATGCGGTCAGCTTCGCGAAGCATTTCGGCCTGCTGCTGGCGCGCTTGGGCTATCTGTTTTTCCGCCTCTTCGCGGGCATGGTCAAGCTGTTCCTTTGCATTTTGAGCATACTCCACACCCTTGTCGATGAGGTCGGCGCGGTCAGCGACTCCTTTCATTATCGCGGGCCAGCCCCACTTCCACAATATGAAGAAGAGGATGGCAAACGATACGAACATCCAGAAGACGAGACCGAAGTCAGGCGTGAAAAGTTCCATATAGTCCTAAGATGGGAGTAACGTGGAATGAACAGTGATTATACGAACATTGCAAGAAGGCACACAACTACTGCGAAGAGAGCCACACCTTCGATAAGAGCTGCGATCACGATCATATTGCTTCGGATGTCGCCGGCTGATTCGGGCTGACGGGCGATAGCTTCCATAGCCGAGCCACCGATCTTACCGATACCGATACCTGCACCGATTGCAGCGATACCTGCGCCGACACATACTCCGAGACCGAGCATACCTTCAATTACTGCTAAAATCATTGCTAACATAATTCTTTAGTTTTAAGGGTTGGTTATTATATTTAAGATTTAATTTCAAGCTTTTTCGGGGGCGGCGGAAGCATGAGCGTCATGCTCGGCGTGACCCTTGTCGGTTGAGAGAGAGATAAAGATGGTGGACAACATCGTGAACACGTAGGCCTGAATGAAGCTCACAAGCACGTCGATCAGAAGCATGAACACCGAGAAGATTATCGACACCACAGCGGTGACACCGGTGACTGCCGGCCCCATGGCTGCGAAGATGAAGATAAGGAGCGTGAGCACGATAACTATCATGTGGCCGCCCATCATGTTGGCAAACAGACGGACTGTAAGTGCCGCAGGCTTGGTGAACATACCGAAGAGCTCTATGACAGGCATGATAGGCAGAGGATACTTGAGCCACCAAGGCACTTCGGGATTAAAGATTTCCTTCCAGTAGTGTTTCGTACCGCAGAGATTGGTGATAAAGAATGTAAGAAGGGCGAGCACGAGCGTCACTGCTATATTGCCGGTAAGATTCGCACCGCCGGGGAATATTACTATAAGTCCCAGCAGGTTCATTACGAGAATGAAGAAGAACACCGTGAGCAGATAGGGCGCGAAGCGTGGAGCACGCTCCTTGAGAGTGGGACGTATCACGCCGTCGTAGATGAACATGATAAGCGATTCCACGCCACCGGTAAGCTTACGGGGCGCTTTCATGCCCTGATTCTGATGCCAGCGCGCAACCTTCATTATAAGCCATATCACCACTAATACCGAGATGAATACCGCGCATACGTTTTTGGTGATCGAAATATCGAAAGGCTTGATTTCCTCGCCGTTCTTTATCTCAACTACCTTGCCTTTGTAAGGGCTGTCGGCACCGGCAATCTTAAATTCGGCATCGCCGTCGCGATATACATAGCCGTGGTCGAGACGGCTTGAAGAAAAGACGTGCAGGCCGTCGGTACCCCATACTATTACGGGCAACGGTATGCGCACATGGTGATTGAAGGGCACCTCCCATCCGTAGCCGTCGCCCAGATGCTCGAAGATGGTCTCCTTCACTTTAAGTTCACCGCTCTGCTCGTGGTCATCGGCAGCGGGAGCTTCGGTAGCTCCGGCTATCATGGCCACGCACGCAAAGAGAAGTGATAATATTATCTTTTTCATGGTCAATCGCTTAGTAAATGCACACTGATACAACATTACTGTCAACATCGACAATGCCGCCCTGAATGTCGACACTGCGTTCAGTCGATTCCGCAGGTACTGTAAATCTCACTGCGCCGGGGGTGAGGGTGGAAATGAGCGCGGCGTGGCCGGGGAGTACGGTAAACGCACCCATCTTGCCGGGAAGATGCACGGCATCGACTTCTCCCTGATACAGGATGTCCTCGGCAGATATGATTTTCAGTGTCATGGCTGGCTGATAATTAATGTTGTTTATTTTACTTTACTTCAGCGAGAAGTTTCTTACCCTTGGCGATAGCATCATCGATAGTGCCGACGTTGAGGAACGCCTGCTCGGGATACTGATCCATCTCGCCCGAGAGAATCATCTTGAAGCCGCGGATGGTCTCGCTCAGGGGCACCATAACACCGGGAAGGCCGGTGAACTGCTCGGCGACGTTGAAAGGCTGCGACAGGAAGCGCTGTGCGCGGCGTGCGCGCGCTACCACGAGCTTGTCCTCGTCAGAGAGCTCATCCACACCGAGGATGGCGATGATATCCTGAAGGTCATTATATTTCTGAAGGAGCTGCTTCACAGCCTGAGCTGTGTTGTAGTGATCCTCACCTATGATATGGGGGTCAAGGATACGCGATGTAGATTCGAGTGGATCCACGGCGGGATAGATACCAAGCTCCGAAATCTTACGGCTCAACACAGTGGTGGCGTCGAGGAAGTTGAATGTAGTGGCCGGAGCGGGGTCGGTAAGGTCGTCGGCCGGCACATAGATAGCCTGAACCGATGTGATGGATCCGTTCTTT
Source organism: Duncaniella sp. (assembly GCA_029060405.1). Taxonomy (GTDB): domain Bacteria; phylum Bacteroidota; class Bacteroidia; order Bacteroidales; family Muribaculaceae; genus Duncaniella. The sequence continues at coordinate 42,666 of JAIDUB010000004.1, forward strand.
GTAGAAGTGATTCGCTCCTGAAGCATACCCATTTCCGAAGCAAGGGTAGGCTGATAACCTACTGCCGAGGGCATACGGCCGAGAAGCGCCGATACCTCCGAACCTGCCTGAGTGAAACGGAAGATGTTGTCGATAAAGAGAAGGATGTCCTTACCTCCGCCATCCTGATCACGGAACTGCTCAGCAACTGTAAGACCCGAGAGAGCGACACGCAGACGAGCGCCCGGGGGCTCATTCATCTGGCCGAACACAAGTGAGGCCTGTGACTTGGCCACCTCGTCCATATCTACGTCGGCGAGATTCCACTCACCTTTCTCCATACCTTCCTTGAACTTGTCGCCATACTTGATAACGCCGCTCTCGATCATCTCGCGGAGAAGGTCGTTACCCTCGCGGGTACGCTCGCCCACACCGGTGAACACCGAGAAGCCGCTGTGACCCTTGGCGATATTGTTGATGAGCTCCATGATGAGCACGGTCTTGCCCACACCGGCACCACCGAACAGACCGATCTTACCACCCTTGCTGTAGGGCTCGAG
>JAIDUB010000040.1 GCA_029060405.1 Duncaniella sp.
CTTTTGGATCATTTCCATTTACCCGGGGCGCCTCCGCAGTGCTTCGGCGACCCGGGCTACGAGTAACTCGGCGGCCTCCGGACGCCGATACTCATTTTGAAATAGTATATTTTGACACAGCTTCTTCTAAATTCTTAATTTTCAATTTTTACGTGTATGTCAGCGGCCGGTGGATGTGATGCGCTCGAGCAGGCCTGTGTTGAAATCCTTGAGAGAGTTGAGGTTTTCAAGGGTGAGATGCATGCGGTAGCGCCAGTAGTGGCGGGGATTCGCGGGGATGTTGATGAGCTCCTCGCGTGGATCGTGGCGACGTATCACGCCGTCGGTCGACAGCCAGTCCTGAAGCGGAAGTATGCAGAGCATCGATGGCGACTCGAGATGCAGGCGTATTATGCGGTCGCATATCCAAGGCTCGGCATAGAGCGGAGCCTCACCCGGCTCGTGGAGCACTTCGTTGTAGAAGCGCTGGGTCGTGGCGCGGTCGGCTTCCCACCAGCGGCGTATGCCGTCCATGTCGTGGGTGGATGTGGTGCACACTGAGTAGTAAGGATAGTTCCAAGTGTTGCCGAAAGCGGTATTGGGATCCTTGGGCATGCGCTGAATCTCAAGAGCGAGAATCTCGAGAGCGTCGATAACCGCGGGCACGCATGCCGGAATCATTCCGAGGTCCTCGGCACATACGAGCATGTCGGTGGCATCGATGAGCGCGGGGAGTTTCCACATTGCTTTGCCATACCAGAAGTCGTTGTGACGGCGATAGTAGAAATCATTGTAGAGGCGGTCGAAGCACCAGCGCTCGTAGTCGTTGAGCGAGCGGTAAATATAGGTCATCTGGGCAGCGATGCGGGGATGATATTTACCTTTTTCATATGGGTCTTCAATAAAGAGCACCTGATCGATAAGTCCCAGCAGAGCGTCGCACAGGCGGGTGTTTTTTTCATCCTTTTCCTGAGCCGCGAAATAATCGGCAACCTTACGCTGGGTGTTGAATTCCTCTTTAAGCCGGTAGCGTCCGTAACCGGCGTCGACAAGGAAACGCCCGCGTGCTTCCTCAGTGAATTCACCGAAGAAATCGCCGAGGAACCAATCCATGATATAGGGAGTGGTCTGTTTATCTACATCGATCCAGAAATCATAATTGTAGCGCAGCTCGTCGGGCGAGAAGGGGAGTGCGGGATTGAAGATACCGAGCAGACCGTGGAGTGCATTCATGGGAATCTGCCATATTCTGAAGAATCCCAGCACATGGTCGATACGGTAGGCGTCGAAATATTCGGCCATCTTGCGGAAACGGGCCTTCCACCAGCTGAAGCCGTCGCGTGCCATTTCATCCCAGTTGTAGGTGGGGAAGCCCCAGTTCTGGCCGAGGATAGAGAAATCATCGGGGGGAGCACCGGCCTGACAGTCGAGATTGAACAGGCGCGGATTGATCCAAGCGTCCACACTCGTACGCGAGATACCGATGGGTATGTCACCCTTCAGTGCTACACCGTGGGTGCGGGCATATTCGTGTACTTCACGCATCTGGCGGTCGAGATGATACTGCTGATAGAGTACGAAATTGAAATCGTCGGGATGCGCTGCTTTCACGCTTTCAGCTTTCTCGGGAGTATATTCGGCATACTCGCCCCACTGCGACATCTCGGCCGTGTGGTGCATGTCGCGGAGCACGCAGAATGCAGCATAGGGAGTGAGCCATGAGGCGTTTTTCTCCACAAATTTCTTGAAATCGTCACTCTCGAGTGTTTCTTTGCCGCGGAGGGAGAAAAGCTCGCGGGCATATTCGTTTTTGGCGTTGTTGACGCGCTCATAGTCTACTTGCGGCAGATCATTGAGCTCGTTGCGGAGATTGCGGTAATAGTGCTCCCGCTCGGGATTGCCGAGCGATCCCATGGCATCGACGCGGAGATACATGGGGTGAAGCGCGAAAGTGGAGTTGGCATTATAGGGGTATGAGTCAGTCCATGTACCGGTCATGGTAGTGTCGTTGACAGGCAGGAGCTGAATGAATTTCTGCCCGGTAGCCACAGCCCAGTCCACCATGAGTTTCAGGTCATAGAAGTCGCCCACACCGAAGTCATCATCGCTGCGCAGCGAGAACACCGGAATCGCCACTCCGGCACCGCGCCAAGGAGCGAGAGGATTCACAAGCCGCTGGCCGGCATCGACCACCGCTGTGGATTTCGATGCGGGATTGAGATTCATCTCGCGGTTGTCGCGTCCCTCCCATGCCACTATTTCACCCGAACGGGTATTGAGAAGCAGAAACTTATATTCGACATGCCCTGTCATCTTGTCGAGGGGAAGATTCACGCTCCATGTGGGATAGTCGGCATCGCTCATCACCACGACTTTCCTGGTGTCCCATCGGCCGAGTGCATCGCAACTGCCGCTTACAGCCACTACCTGATCGGGGTGAACCATGGGAGCATCCACCGAGAGGGTGAGCATGCCCGGAGTCGCCACCGCGGGTTCGCGACGGTTTTCGCGACGCATTATGCTCTCGACCACAGCTGTTGAATAGAACGGTTTGTCCCAAGGCTGATCTTGCCAGCGGTCGATGATGTCGGCGCGATGTACATTTCCGTTGTGGGTGAACACATGGGGATGACCCCATTCGTGGCGCACGCTGCCGTCGTCGTGACGCACGATATAGTGATAGTCAAACCGGCGCACAGCGGCGGGAATGTCAACTTCCACTTTCCACGTTTGCTCCCCGTGGAGCGTCATGGGCACGGCAAGAGCTTCGTCGCCGTTACCCAGCACGTCGGGGCTGCCCGTGAGGTAGAGCGATTCTCCCCAGTTGGTGCGGTAATCTACGTTGAATGTAAGTTTCATAAAGTAAGTATGATATTTTTCAGTGATTAGTCGGTAAGAAAAAAGGCCCGGGCGGGGAGCTGTCGCCCGCGCCCGAGCCTATAATTAAAACGTTGAAAAACGCCGTTTAGTTTACGGTCATAAAACAATTTTACCCACTTTGTCGCCGTGGCGGTAGATATAGATTCCCTTGGGCAGTTCCACTGCGTCAAGAGCACTCGTCACGGCAACGCGGATTCCTCCGGGAGTATAGATCTCATACGGGCCTGAAGCGGTGTCGGCAGTCACGTTGTCGATACCGGCGATAACACGGTTTCCGGCTTCGAGCTTAATGCAGTCCCACATCACTCCGCCGTTCTTGTTTATGCCGCTCATGGTCAAGGCTACCGTATTCTCTCCCTTGCGCAGCTTGGAGGCGGGAAAAGAAACAGAGTTGAGGGCGTGACGTCCGGCCTGAGTGGCGCTGCGGTATATCGAGGCGTCGTTGTAGCCGTAGTACCATGAAGCTACCTTCTCGTCATTGACCTTTACGGTCACGGTGGGACGGTTGGTGGCTCCGGCGCTTGATGCAGTAAGATGCACGTCGCCTTCATATTCCTCGTCAAGATTGAATCTGATGGTCCATGTGCCGTTTTTGCATTGGGCGTAATACCAGTCGGTGAGCGGGTCGCTCGCGCCGGGAGTGAACGAGAGATTGGCGGGTACGTCGTTCCACAGACCATAGGCGCGAGGATGGTCGGATATGGAGTACCCGTCTGACAGGCGGTCGCTGACTCCTATGCTCCACAGCAGATTCTCGTAGGTCTCGGGATAGAAATCGAGGACTCCGAGATCGGTCACCGCATCGTCGACTGTCACGCCGGTCTTCTCAAACTCCTCGGTGATAGTGCCGTCGAGGGCGTAGACATGCACTGCATATTCGCCTTTACGCACATGGGGAATCGAGAAGTTGCCGTGGGCATCAGTCTTGCCCCAGTAGATATACTTGGTACCCTGAGTGATGATTTCAGCCCCGGGCTGGCAGAGCACCACCTGCATGTCGGCTGCCGACTGTCCGGTGGTGAAGTTGACGCGACCCTTAACGGTGGAGCGGTCGAGGGGATAATACTCGTTTTCAAACCACTGATAAGGCCATTCCTCTATCTCAGCCCGGGCACGGTCGCGTGCGTCGGCTACCATGTCCTCGGGAGTCTCGCCCGTATTGACGTAGATGAGAAACGGACCGAAAATCTGCACATCGCCGTCTTCATATGTCTGAGCCGCGCCTCCGAGGTGCTCGCCCTGAAGCATCTGAATGGTGATGGGCGACTTGCTCGTGGAGTGTACGGTAAGTTCCTGACGCATCGGGCCACCGTTGAGCCACTCGTGACTTGCGGTGATGTTCCATATGCCGGTCTTGCGGTTGGTGCTCACGAGGCCGTGAAACATATCATCCACTATGAAATTCGCCCAGTTGTATTTGGTGTAGATCGATCCGTCGGCAAGGCGATAAGTGGCGTCCTGAATGGTATTCTCGGATTTCTCGGCCACTTCCATCTGTGCACAAGTAGGCATGGGACCTTTCATGGTATCGTCGACGTAGCCCCATGTGAACACGGGCTGGGTGCGGGTACATACGCGGGCTTCGCGCACCGATACGGCACTTGAAGTAGGAGTACCTTTGACAATCACGTAGGTGTATACACCGCTCACGCCTTTGCGAATGATATATCCCTGAGTCACGTGCAGGTCACCGGCCGTATTGGAATACTGTATCTCGGCATAGTCGTCGGTGAGTTTCACCACTCGGGCTTCGTTGGCCGACAGGGCTCTGTTGACCTCGGCTGTATAGTCGAAGTAAATACCGTTGGAACTTAGCAGATTGATGTTGGACGATGAGTGCTTGAGCACGGTCATGCGGCCTCCCGATTCAATAGTCGCGGTCAAGATTCCGTTGGACATTTTGCCGGCACGGGCACTCGTAACAGAAGCCGTGACATTATCCTCGGCGAGCGAGGATAATGCCACGAGCATCATGAGAGAAGTTATTGCTATATGTTTCATTCGGCGGGGTCGAGTATGATTACCTGATACTGATTCTGGGCATTGAGCTTGCGCATGTAGTCCATGATATCATCTACGGTGATAGTCTCGAGCACGGCTGCGCGTTCGTTGAACGAATCTACACCGTTAAGCTGGAATGACGAGATGGCCGACAGCCACGGGCCGTTTTTCTCAAGACTCTCGGCAAAGCTCTTGGCCATGTATTCCTTGGCAGGAGCGATTTCGTCGGGGGTCACGGTTGTTTCCATTGCCTTGAACTCACCTGCGATGAAGTCGAGGACTTCCTGTTTCATCTCAGGCTTCATGGGGAATACGGTCTGAAGCACGGCATTGTTAGCGCCCTTGTAGTCGAGACCGCCCTGAGCACCGATAGAGTAGACGGCTCCCATTTCCTCGCGCACGGTCTTGAGCAGACGGTTGCTGAGTACCTGACCGGCAATCGAGGCGACGAGGGCATTTTTGGTATCGTAGGGTATATTACCGCTTTCGATGACGGCAACCCATGTCTGAGGTGTCGACATTGTAGTAGTAGAGGTCTTGACACCGTTGTTACCCTTGAGCATGTAAGCGGGATTGGTGACGTTGAGGGTGGTCACGGCTGTAGAAGCATCGGCGGGGAGTGTAGCGATGTACTGCTCTACGAGGGGACGGAGAGCGTCGAGATCAACATTGCCCACGAATACGAAAGTATAGTCGGCGGCATTGGCGGTCATGGCCTTTACCATGTCGATCATCATCTGTCGGTCAGCTTTCTCCACGTCGGCAGCCTTGAGCTGTGACTGACGGTGGGTGCCGTAAAGAGTGCTATAGAGATTGTCGAGGAATACGTGCTGGGGATCAGATTCCTGATGCTTGAGTGCGCTGATTTCAGAGTTCTGGATAGCTGCGAATTCGTCGGCCGAGAAGTTGTAGTTGGTGAATGTCATGTAGAGAAGCTCCATGAGTGTGGGGAGATCCTTGGGGGTGGTGATACCGCCTACCTGACGCTCGTAGTTGCCCAGTGAGAGCGAAACCATAGCCTGCTTGCCCTGAGTGTATTTCTTGAGGTCGGAATTGGTGTAGTCACCGAGACCGTTGACATTACCGTCTTCATTGAAAAGAAGAATCACATCGTCGTATTCGCTGCCGATACGCTGGAGACCGTCGTTGGCCACGGCGGCAAACATGATTTCATCTTCCTTGAACTTGGTGGTCTTGATGATGACCTTGGCACCATTGGAGAGAGTCCATACGGTAGCGCCGAAGCGGTCATCGGTCGAGGTGGCGACAACCTTGCCGGGGGCGGGGAGAGCTGTGATGAGGGGCTCGGTCTTGACGTTGTCGACAAATGCCTCGATGCTTTCGGCGTCAACAGTGTTGATCACGGCTGCCATGGCTTCCTTGGTGGGGAACACGATGCCTTCCTTCTCGGGTGCGAGAGCGAGGAGAACGCGGTTGTCGGGGGTCACGGTCTCGGCCATCATCTGGTTGATCATCTCCAGCGGAAAGCTGTATGCGATCTGCTTGTAGATGTCAAATTCGGTCTCGATGCCGGGAATGGGTTTTTTGTCGGTGAAGTTATTGACATAGCTGATCACGAATTCTTCGTTTTCGCGGGTGGCGCGGTTGTTGAAATGCTTTTCGATTTGCGAAACAAATTCATCACGGGCGCGGTCATATTCAGTCTGGGTGAAACCGTTGCGGGCAGCGCGGAGAGTTTCGCGATAAGCAGCCTCGAGCGCTGGATCGATGGAATTTTCCTTGGCGAGTACGGTGAGGATGAAGGCATCCTTGGTCTTTGCCATGAAGTATTCGCCGAATCCGCATCCGGCATAGGCGAAGGGTGCATCGGGGGTGGATGTGATGTCAGAGAGACGCTGGTTAAGCATCATGGATATCATGCTCTCCATGTAGCGCTTGTAGTAGTAGGCTACGGTATTCTTCATTTCCTTGGGCATGGGGTCGGAAAGGAAGTACATTCGGGCCATGAGCACCTGCTGCTCGGGGTCGGAGCCCGATACATAGATAGTACCTTCGTGGTCGGGTACGGCCTCATAGATGCGCTCGGCGGGATTCTCGGGCATCTCGATGTCGGCAAACATTTCCTTGATCTTACCTTCGATGTAGTCAACGTCAATGTCGCCCACTACTATCACGGCCTGCTGATCGGGACGATACCATTTCTCATAATAGTCGCGAAGTGCCTGATAGGGGAAATTGTCGACCACTTCCATGGTGCCGATAGGCAGACGGTAGGCGTATTTCGATCCGGGATACATCTCGGGAAGTACGCGCTCCATGATACGCATCGAGCCTACGTTGGTGGTACGCCACTCTTCGTGGATCACACCGCGCTCCTTGTCGATTTCCTCGGGGAGAAGGAGGAGGTCATTGGCCCAGTCGTGAAGAATGAGCAGACAGGAGTCCTGCACTGACTTGCGGGCAACGGGTACATTGCTGATATTGTAGATTGTTTCGTCAACACCGGTAACGGCATTGAGGTTGTTGCCGAACTTCACACCTACGGTCTCGAGCCAGTCGCGGAGCGAGCTGCCGGGGAAGTGGGTGGTGCCGTTGAAGCACATGTGCTCGAGGAAGTGAGCCAAACCGCGCTGGTTGTCTTCTTCGAGAATCGAACCTACATTCTGAGCGATGTAGAAATCAGCCTGACCCTTGGGGTATTCGTTGTGGCGGATGTAATAGGTGAGTCCGTTGGGGAGCTTGCCGATTTTAACATCGGGATCTACAGGAAGCTCCGGTATCATCTGAGCCTTTACGGCGGGGATGATCATCATGACGAGCAGCACGAGGGCTGTCAGTTTCTTGCGGATGTTCATGACAGGTTAAAAGTGATTATGTGATTTGGATATTTGGTTTTACTGTTATATAAGACGCCGACGGGATGAAATAGTTACACCCGCCGCTGAAATTTTTTTATTTCCGGGCGGCTATAGAATCCTGCTGCATGATTTCAAGTGCTTTGTCGCCTACTACGGGAGTGTATTTCTTTACTACCGAAATTACATCGGAGAGTTCTCCCACGTTGTCAAACACGCAGGGTACCACTTCCTTACCGTCGGTGTCGATCACGCCCCATTTATTATCCTTGCACACTACGGCATATCCGTAGTTGAAGTTGCGCACTTCCTGATACTGGCATTTGGCTATCATGCGGCCCTGAAGGTTGATGAATCCCCACTTGCCGCGTATCTCCACGGGGGCGAAGCCTTCACGGAAATCAAGGGCGTTGTCAAAGCGGGGGCGTATCTCGACGTTGCCTGTGGTGCTGTAGTATCCATATTTTCCGTTTACACCTTGGGCGGGACGAGGATATTCGGCCCATGCCGCTGCGACTGTGACTATGAGGAGCAGAGAGAGGATGAATTGTTTCATATTTTTAGGTTTTAGGTTTTAGGTTTTAGGTTTTAGGGATTAGGTTTTAGGGATTAGGTTTTAGGGATGAGGGGTTAGGGGTTAGGGTGGGATTGCATGAGGGCGAGGGCTTCGGCGCGCATGAAGGGTACGGGCATTACATAGTACCGCGGATTGGCCGGATGAAACACACCTAAATATTGCCCGTCAACTTCAATACCGTATTTTTCCTGAAGGATAATGCGGTACACGCTCAGTTGAAGCGCGTAGTGGTAAAACGATGTGTCGGGTACATGTGAAAGATGCGGATGCGTACCTGTCGCCGTGAACCTGCCGGGCAGCCGGGGCTGACCGGTGGTGGGATCGACCAGTTTTACCGAGCGCTTCCAATCCCATATAGTGTATCGGTCGTCGGTGAGGTCGAGGAAATCGAGAGTTCCTGCCACGCCGTATTCTTCGTGGTATATGCGCCACTCCGTACGGAATGGATTCAGACGGTAGCATGAAGCGAACGAGCGAAAATTGGCCATCGCATCGCCGTCGTCGGTCACGCCGGTCTCCCCCAGATAGTAGCGCTCGATGCGTGAGTGCATCTCTGTCCCGAGGCGGCGCGCTTCGGCTGCCGTAGCCTCCCAACGTGCCATCAGTTCTTCGGGCGTGATGTGCAGATCGGGTGCCTTGCGTGCGGCCCAGTAAGGTGCATTAAATTCCGGAAATGCTTCCTGCACCATTGTGGTGACGCTTTTCAGCTCGCGTCCATGAAGCGTGTAGCGGTGGGCTGCCTCATCGAAGTGGAGGAAGCCGTCGCGAGCATGGGCGTTCATGGTATTGCAGTTCATGAGTGCAAAATTACAAAAATTTCCCGCCTCAGGCAAACTTTCAACTCGCTTCTTTTCTTCGTTTGACCGGAAATAGTCATCAGCGGTTCATGCGCTTGAGCAGATTGTAGGAGGGGACTATGCCGAGTTCGCCGGCTTTGCTCAGGTCGGAAGTCCCTGCATCGCGGTTGCCGAGATGAAGGTAGACATATCCACGGTTGTAATAAGCTTCGCCGAAATCAGGCTTGAGCTCTATGGCGCGGGTGAATGCACGGAGCGCCGAGGTGTAGTCCTGCAGGCGCGTGAGCACTACTCCTTTGTTGTAGTGTGCTATGGCCATCTGCGGCGACAGCTTTGCAACCATGTCGAGATCGTCGATTACCATCTGCCATCCGTCGCGGGCTTCGTGACTCGCAAGGGTGGCTTGAGCTCCGGCGGGCGCCGATTTATCGGGTTCATCAGAAATGTCGGTCATGATGCTTTGTGCCCGGGCGTCGGCACGCATCAGGTAGGCCACCGTGAAGTCGGGAGCGAGAGCTATAGCCCTGTCAAGATCGGTGATAGCCTGAGTGTAGTTGCGGGTGGTGATATAGTCCATCGCGCGGCCGAAGTAATCTATGGGTCGTGCCTTGTGGGTGGAGAGATAGGAGGTATAGTAGTCGATCGAAGAGAAATGGGCGCGTATCACATCCTCGTCGTTCATGGCCGGAATATGATTGGTGACCTGAAGCAGGAAGCGCAGGGCACGGGTGGAGTTGACCTCATCGGCCTCCTTGATATAGTCGCCGCTTTGCTTCAATTCCGTGGGCGAAGTGTAATATGTCAGAGCAAACATCGGCTCGATTTCAATGGAGATGTTGCGGTCCTGAACTTTACCGCGGATATTCTGATTGGAATATACTTGATCGGGCTCGCTGTTGTCGTCGACGGTTGCGAGTGACTCGAAGCGGCGCTTTACCTCCTCTTGGGTTTCAGGCTTAGTGTCGCCGCTTGTATTATCGGTAATGATGGCAGGTGTCATATCATCGCCTCCGGCCAGAGCCATCGACCGGTCATAATCGGTTTTTGCACCGTTCATGTCGCCTTTGCGGCGCTTGACATCGTAGCGCATGAAATATGCCGCGGCAAATTGCGGATAGGCTGCTATAACAGTATCGAGATCGGATATCGCGGCGTCGAAATCACCGGTGTCGGCCAGAAGCATGGCGCGGTTATACATCGCCTTGTATTCCGTGGGGTCAATACGGAGCACCTGTGAGAAATCGTCGATAGCCTTGTTGATGTCGTGGACCTCGCTGCGGAGCATACCGCGGTTGAACAATGCCACCGTGTTGTCAGGCTCCAGTTGCAGGGCGTAATCATAGTCGGCCATCGCACCGTAGTAGTCATCGGTCATATAGCGCAGAAAGGCGCGGTTGATGAAAAAGCCGGCGTAACGCGGCTGAAGCTTGATGGCCTCGTTCATGTCGGCGAGTGCCGAGGGATAGTCACGGTGTGAGTTTATAGCTATGTCGGCCCGCATGATGTACCCGTTGACGGCGTTGCGGTTTATGGCCAGCGCACGGTCGATATCGGCTGTCGCCGCGACGGTGTCGGTGGTCAGCAGCCGCATGCGTGCTCGGCCGAGATATGCGCTGTCAAATTTCGGAAAGGCATCGATCAATACCTCGAAAGTGGAATCGGCACGTGCGTAATCCTTCATATCGGTAAGCGCGAGAGCCTTGTTGTAAAGCACTCCGCGGTTCACGGGCATGTCGGCCAGTGCCGCATCGTAATCGGCCACGGCATCGGCGAGTTTTCCCATGTTCTGCCGCGCTACGGCACGCACTTCGTAGGCGTCGGTGATAAACGGATTGCGCTCTATTGCAAGCGAGGCATCGGCTTCGGCTCCGAGATAATCCTCAAGATTCAGCTTGGCGATAGCGCGGTAGAAATAAGGCTGCGCCAGATGCGGCTTGGCATTTATGACCTGATTGAAATACTGTATCGACAGCACATAATCCTCGAAATAAAGCGTGTTGCGCCCTATGCGCATCACCTGATCGGTATTGATCTGAGCCGATGCGCCGAGGCTGCATGCCAGCGTGCAAAGTATAATGAGAATGAATCTGCGGACCATGATTCCGCAAAGTTACGAAAATTTACGCACGCCGAGTGTTAATAATTGTCACTTGAGGTTTTTCTTTATCCATTCCATCTGCCCCACGTTGGTGGTGCGAGATGTCCAGTGCTCGTTGACGGGAGTGATGAGCGCTTCTTTAGGACAGGTCATGGTGTTCCACAAGGCATAGCTTGTGGTGGGGGGACATGTGTTGTCGTTATAGCCCCATGTCATATATACGGGAACGTTGAGATGACGGCCGAAATTGATCACATCGTAGTAACTCAGGGTCTCGCGGTAGTCGTCGCGGTCAAGAAATCCTTTGATTTTGTTGAAATGAGGATAGCCGCCTGTGTGTCCCTCGGTGTGGTAGCCTTCCATGTCGGTGAGAGCCGGATGATTGGCCACGCATAAGGTGACGCGCGGATCGAGCGCAGTGCCTACAACTGCGAGTGCGCCACCCTGACTACCACCCTGCATCACGAGATTTTTTCCGTCCCACTCGGGAAGTGAAGTCAGGAAATCATTGGCCCGCACAAGCGCGGTATAGACACGCTTCATGTAGTAATGATCCTTGTCGTCGGCACCTATTCCGAGATATCCGCCGTTGCCGTTGTCGACCGCCGCTGATATTTCCTTAAATTTTGAATCGGGCATACGGGGATCGAGGCCGTGGATTTCGATTTCAAAGCGCATGAATCCGTTTTCAGCATAGAAATGATTCCGGGCCGGGAGTTTTATGGTCTTGATGCCCGCGCCGGGAGGGCAGAGCACTGCAGGAAGAGAGCCCGGTTCGGCTCCTTTGGGCATGGATAGATAGCCGTAGATGGAGTGGCCTTTGGAGTCGGTGTCGAGTTTTACGAGCCAGCAATCGACCTTGTCGGTGCAATATTCGGGAGCGAGTTCACGGGTGTACTTCATGGGAGTCTCGCGCATGGCAGCAACGTTTGCGCTCCAGAAATCGGTGAAATCCTTCGGTTCCTTTACGTGAGGCTTGATTTTCTCGGGCGAGAATCCCACCTTGATGTGGTGGCGGTATACGGTGCCGTCAACGTCGG
>JAIDUB010000041.1 GCA_029060405.1 Duncaniella sp.
GCGCTGGATGAACACCTATATATACATCAACTCATTCAAAGTCGTCCTCCAGAACACCGAACTCTAACTCTCCAACATATCTATAACCACCTCGACTGATGATTAAATTACTCACATATTTTGACAGGTTTGCCGCCATGCTTCTTGCCGTGGTGCTCCTTGTCATGCCATCATGCCGCGGGGATATTGACGATGAAACCTTACGCCTGCCCTCCGACGGGTCAGTTTCGGTTGGCTTCACACTCGTTGTGAGCGACACCAACCAGTCGGCCTCGTCACGCGCTCAGCTTGACGGTACACCTTCTGACGGCACCTACGATCCCGGTAGCGGCTATGAAAACTACATAGACATTGCCGGTGGTGATTTCCGCTTCTACTTCTTCTCGAACACCGACAAGTATCTTGGTACTATCGATATCGTCTCTATCTTCCCTATCGATGCCGCCGGCACCACAAAGACCTACACCGTGGTGGGCAAAGTACCCGAGGGGCTTGAGTCACTTACCGAGTTCAAGGTCTGCGTACTCGCCAACTGGAAAAAATATCCCGAACTCACTGCCGGCGCGTCGTTGAGCACTCTTTGGAGCCTGGCCGACGAGACCGTTTATAAGTTTGCCGGCAGCGGGGCTCTCTCCGAGACATCTACCATCCCTCTCTATGGCATCAAGCAGTTCAGCGGCGTCAAGTTCGAGCCCGACACCTATGTCGATCTCAAACGTGTGCATCTGCTTCGCGCCTATGCCAAGCTTGAGGTGAACATAGCCTCGGTCGACCCCGTCAAGACTGTTTCACTTACTCGTGTCAATCCTACCGGCTACAAAGCCCCTGCCGGCGTCAACACCGAGAGCAAATACGTGTCAGGCTCTTATGAGAGCGATTATGTCGATAAGCCACACATCCCGACTCTCACCGGCGGTGCTGAGGTTCTCACCGACATCCCGATGCAGCTCGTGTCGGTCGACGACGGGATTTACAAGTACATCATCTACCTCCCCGAGTATGACAACTGCTCGGCAGGTGCTGTGCCTGCGCGCATACGTCTCGACTATGAGGATTCTAAACTCCCGTCTTCCTATGTCGATTTCAAATACTACAAGCCGACAGGTTCACACGCCAAGGACGAGAAGTTTGACATATTGCGCAACTACTGGTATCGCTTCAACGTCTACATCGGTACAGTCATGCCGAGCATCGAGGTCGATGTCATACCCTATACCGTGCGTTACCTCGCGCCTAACTTCGGCGTTGAACCCACCTATCCTATGCCCGATGAACTATACATTGTCGGTGATATCGAGGGCCGGTCATTCTCGCCCGACCGTGGCTTCCTGCTGGAGCGTGATCCGGTCAACAACCTCTTTGTAGGCGAGGTTGAGCTAAACGGCGACTTCTGGTTTGTAACCGGTCTTAATACCGAGCTCGAGCCCGATCGCTTCTATTCTCACGGCAATCAGCTTGGAGTACGTATTTACACCAAGATTTCTTATCACAACACGGTGTTTATCACATATCTCGACGAGCCCGAGCATATCGGCCTCTCCGACAACACATCCCAGGCTGTGTATAAGGTTACGGTCGACTGGAACTCTATGGAAGTGCACATTGAGACACCCGACGAGATAATGACTATAACCGAGTGAACTATTAATGAGTCACACAAGCGACCATAAACAGTATACAGATTTTCTATGAAATACCTTTTTTCTTACATATTAGCCTTTGTCGCCTCGGTGGTTGCGGTAGCTTCACTGAGCTCGTGCGAAGACCGTCTCGACTATCCCGATGACACCATTCTTGACGGTGTCAGCAATGTCGAGGTCGAGGTGGCTTTCAAGCCCTTTGATTCGGCTCTCGAGTCGAGGGCATCGGGCACTGCTATGAAATATATAAAGACACTTTGGATGGTGATCTATGACCGCAGCGGTAATTTCATCGAGAAGCGCCAGATTACCGATTTCAATGTCAATGTAACCGAGCCCAGGCCTGGCAGCGAGAGCGAGGCTCAGACAGGTTGTGCCAAATTCAACACAACCATTCACAACGGCTACTACAAGATATATGTCGTTGCCAATCACAACCTCTCGGCCATCGACGACTCTGAAATCGACGAGATAAGCAAGCTCAAGGCTCTCGACCTCGAGTGGAAGAGCGGCGACGTCACTCAGAACGCTCAGATGTTCGGCTGGCTCATCAACGGCACGCGCGACGATGATCACGGCACCGATGCCCCCGTAGTGGCTATCCGCAACAGTAAGGCCGCCCTGCACGCCTGGGTGCGCCGTGCTGCCTCAAAGGTTACTATTGCATTCGACACCAATAACCTCAATGAGTATGTGAATATCTACCTCAAGTCGGTGACTATCAAGGATGTTCCAACCCATTGTTATCTCGCCGATGAAAACTCGCCGGGCGATCAGGGCTATTCCTTGAGTTCCAAACTCACCGATGGCGAGACTATCTACTTCAAGGGCGCCAAGGCCGAGCATGTTGCTAAAGATGACTACTCAAAGTGGCCGTGTCTGCACTCAAGCGACTCGGTTTTCGGCCTCTATTCTGATGTTCACGGTCGCGGTAAGGCCACTTCAATACGTGAGCTTATCAACCGCGAGCATGCCGACGATGCTCCCGCACTTTACTTCTATGAGAACATGCAGGGTACCGGCATCGAGCACACTGAATCTGACAAGCGACAGGATGTCTCAGGCCAAAACAAGCAGGTGACCTATCCCACGGGCGTCAATTCGGGCGATAAGGCATGGAAAGACGGCAAGCCTTTCGGCACATATATCGAGGTGAAAGGCTATTATGAAAATATGGGTTCTACTGCGCCCGGTCGCGGTGAGATAACCTATAGGTTCATGCTTGGTAAGGATCATGTGATCGATTATAATGCCGAGCGCAACAACCACTACAAGCTCACCATGACCTTTAACGGCAATGCCAACGATATCGATTTTCACATTGACTATAAGGAGGAAGCCTACCCCGGTTTCTTTGTGCAGGATACCACCTATGTGTCTTACCTCTATAACCAGACTTCTCACACAATCGTGCGCGCTACACCGCGCAAAGGTTATGACTTTGTAGGTCTCGAGTCATATATTCTTGACAACGAGTGGCGTCCTCACGGCGGAGATGAAGATTATAACGAAGAAGCTTGGACTTGGCAGACTTCTCTGATGAACAATTACGCCAGGAATATCGGTGGCTATAATCGTCCTGACTATGTCGCTGAGTGGACTGATAGAAACGGTGCTGTTCATAAGGATGCATCGGCCAAAAATACTGAGTTCGGTTTCCTGTCACTGCGTTATGACAGTCAGCAGATTTATGAGTTTAACGGACGAAACGATAAGCCCGGTCTTGTAAAGAATATGCGCAAACTTTACTTCCACAATGACCGTTTGGTTGCTGATAATATTGACGGAAATAAATCAAAAGATAACTCGCTCGGTTATCGCAACTATGGCACAATTCCCCAGACCGATGGTACCCATGTAATGGGAACCGAGAAGGATGGTACTTTCGATATTTCGCGCAAGTACAACCCCATTACCGGTAATACCGATTATATCATGGAGATACCGTTATATACCCGCGCTATGAGTCTTGACTCATGGGCTGTATATTCAGGTGCCAATCCGTTCTATACCCATTACCGATATGCACGCGTTCGTTTAATTGCGACATATAAAAAAGTGGATTCCAGTGTGTCAGGACCGGCTACATATCAGGAATCAGATGAAACCGTGGTGTTGCAAAGCCGACGCATCATCAATCCACGTGTAATCTATCGCCGTAAGGATAATCGTGATCCGTTCCTTGTGACCCTGTGCTACAATACACGCACGTCGCGTCAGCAATTGGAAAGTGACCTTGATTCTGATGTCGATACTACAACTGTGGTTTACGAGCCGATATACTCTAATGGCCCTTGGTCAGCCACTATCGAGAAAGACCCCTACGGTTTTGTATCGATATCGGCTAACGGACGCACCATTACACGTGAGGGGCAGTTTATCACCGGTCGTAATAACACTCCCGTCCAGTTTACCTATAAACCGACCAAAAATGGTCCCGATGATGGCGCTTATGGAGCCATTATAACAATCTATTATCACGGTAACAACTGTTCTCACAAGATAGTCGTGCGTCAGGGCTACGGAGCGGCCGATCTCGGTAAAGATACCGATGCCAAATGGTCGGCATTCAATGTCTATGATGAAAATAATCTGACCGTCAATCCATTGTCGGTGGGTAGTATATTCCGCCGATACTCCGATATGAAACAGCCTATTGCCGAGAGTAATAATCTTGACTATGTTGTACATCAGGTTCCAAGTTCCAGTGCAACGTTCAAGATAGTCGGTTCAAATACTAAAAAGAAATGGTCAGAGATTAACGCCCATACCAACGGCGGTGGAACTGTGTTCGGTGCGATGAATTTTAAGAATGTCGAGACTGGTAAAACCGAGTCATACCGTTTGCCCGATAAGAAGGAATTGCCCGACATAGGTATTTATACCGACAAAACCCAGGTTCCTCAGACCAATCAGGATGAGATAAAGCGAGTCGAAGATATCGGTAACGGCTATGGTATAGCATACGCCGATGGTGCTACCAAGACACTGTTTACCGAGGAGGCGACAGCATTCTACGATCCTGATAACAACATTCGTGATTCTAAGCGTGGAGTTCGTGGAGTCGTGGTTTACAGCGTTTCGTCCGGTAACAATGTGTTCTTCCCGTTTGGTCGTTGGGGTCATCCGCGTCGACGCGCGAGTGGAGAACTTCAGTATGGTTCGGTTGACTTCATTCTGAAAGGTGGTAATAATAACTACCGACCTATGGCCTACGCGCTCTTGTAGCAGATCGGAGGTTGTTATTGGACTACGACTGATAATGTTAATACTCATGTGGCAATCGACTTTAACGGAGGTAACTACATGTCGGGTTATCTGAACATCGAGGATGTATTCCAGACAACAGGAAATAAAGCCGATGCCCTCCCCATCAAGCCAATCCGAAAAGAAACCGAATAACTCCCAAACGTCTAAACCTATAAACCTCGGCTTTAGCCGAATAATCAACCCTATAAACCGACAAAGCCGAGTCACCTGACCCGGCTTTGCCATTTATCTTCAGTTGAGTTGCCCCCCATATAAAAAACCAAACCCGATAGCTTGAAACCAGAGGCTACCGGGAATAAACAGTCAAAGTTAATTCTTTTTTA
>JAIDUB010000042.1 GCA_029060405.1 Duncaniella sp.
AGACTACTCGTCCCTGTGGTGGAATTGGTAGACACGCTACTTTGAGGGGGTAGTGTCCGAAAGGATGTGTGAGTTCGAATCTCCTCTCGGACACGTAACCCAAACAATCTCATTCAGCTTCCATAAGTTGGTTGCGATTTTTTTTTATGTCCGGGGCGATTTTCGGGATCTGAACGTCGTGCTGACGGGGTGTGTGGCGGGTGCGGAATTGTCATCTCAGGCTCTCAACCGCAGGTTGCGCGATGGGGTGAATGATTATTTGCAAGTTAGCATAAATATTTGTATATTTGCGCCTTGAATCTATTATGATAGTTGGTAAGCAACATCAGTATCATGTAGCACAACACCACTGAACTATGAAATTTCAGCGAAAACTTCCTCCCGTGATATTTCTCAAGGCTCTTGGGATGACGGCTCTTGCTCTGTTTCTGTCGATGGTGATGATGCAGCCGTTTACTGTTTCCACATCCACGCTGCTCTCGCCTCACGAGCGGAAAGATTTCAAGATTACCGATTTTTATAATATTGTGGCTGACTCGCGTGACGTGAGGCAACTCGACGATGATATCGTAATCGTGAATATCGATAATGCCGACCGTGAGGAAATAGCCATGATGCTCGACAGGTTGATGAGCTTTCAGCCCAAAGCCGTGGGTCTTGACGTGACTTTCGATGAGCGCCATGATTCGATAGTGGATGAATACCTTGAGGCGGTAGCCGATAATTTCCCTAATCTTATAGAGGCCATAACTGTCACTCCCGATGAGAAAGAAAGTGGAAAATTCGATATCTCGGAACACTCTTTTTATATCGATTCCACCCGGTTTGACAGGGTAGGAGTGGTAAACCTTCCCAAGAAGTTTGACGGAGGTGTAGTGAGGCAGTTTATAGTAGGCACTCCGCTTTCCGAAGGCGACACGCTTTACTCTCTTCCCGTAAAGTTGGCCATGCTTGTGGCGCCTGACAAAGTAGACGTATTACGCGCCCGGTCCTCAAACTTGGAGACCATCAATTATCCCTCGCGCATCTACCGCTCGGTCGATGCCGCCGATATCGACAGTTTCGCCGGGTTGATAGAGGACAGGATAGTACTCATAGGTGCTATGAATGACCTCGGCGACAAGCATCTCACGCCCCTCGGTTCACCTATGCCGGGCGTGGAGATACACGCCCGCGCCCTCAGCACCATTCTGTCGGGCGACTATATCAAGGTTGTACCCCAGTGGCTCAATATCTTTGCCGCAGCGCTTGTGTGCTACCTGTTCCTGCTTCTGAATCTGGCACTTAAAGTCACGTTCAAAGGACTCATACTGCGGTTGCTGCAGGTGATGCTGCTTTATCTGATACTCGTATTCAGCTACTCAGTATTTATCAATCATAATATACTTGTCGATTTCTCGTTTACGCTGCTGATGGTGACGTTCGGCCTGTTTGCATTCGACATATGGATGGGAGGACAAGCATTATATAACTTCCTGCGCGATAAAATCAAAAAGCATAATAGTAAATAGCATTTATATTACCTTTCTTTAATCTTTTAAAAAAGTATGATGAAACGATATATTTCACAACTGCTGCGCATATGTATGGCTGCGGTGCTTCTCGCAGTAGCGGCGGAAGCCTCGGCTCACTATAAGATTTTTGCCGTGAAAGGCGATGTTTCCATCAAGCATGGCCGCGAGACCGGTAAGGCTGTGGTGGATGCTCAGGTATTGCCGGCCGACGTGATAATCGTGGGTCAGGATGCAAGTGTGGAACTCCTTGATACTCGTGACTCCAAGACATATAAAGTTTCCAAGCCCGGTCAGTACTCGCCGTCGAGCATTGTTTTCGAGGCGCGCCGTCAGTCGGTGGAGACTACATCGGCAGTCAACCGCAACCTTCGCATAGGCAAGTCGGGCGACGCCGACAAGAAAGTGGTGTACCTTGCAAAAGGCAAAGTCACGCGCGCACTCCAGAATTATGATCCCCACTCCGATACGCTGCAGATCGACAACAAGATGCTCGGTCACTATGTAAAATCGATGATAGCCAAAGCCGGGGCGCTTGAAAGTCAGAAATTTCCCGTACCCGTGAAGAGCGAACGCACCCCCGACGGAGGAATGAAGCTCCGCGTAGCCAATAATATTCAGTTCCCGCTGTATTTCAATGTGCTGCGCATCAACCCCGACGGCTCTGTTTCACTTGCCGAGATAGGTCAGCCGGTGGGTAGCTACGTGCTTCTGCCCAATCAGGAGCTCATGCGCTCGCAAAGCCGGGATATCGACGAAGACAACAGATATATCGTGCTTATGGCTCACTACTATTTTGAAGTGGATCAGCTTCTCGATGCCATCAACGACTCCACCGAGCCTGCGGCGGCTCCATCGGGAGATCTCCCCGTATACCTTTATCCGTTTTAAACCAACGATTTTTTGATAATACGGATTTATTCAATACCTTTGCCCTGAAAACCTTACTGTTACCTGTCAATAGCCGATAAATCAATAACCTTTTAAATTAAATACATTCAATTCATGACCTCATCGCACTCTGCAAGGAAAACACTCCTTATGCTCACTGCCGGAATTATGGCGCTCGGAGCAAGCGGACAAAATGCAAAGAATGCAGCTCCCCAACGAGTGGAGCGTGTAGATTACCAGTTTGCACAGTCAGCTACCCCTGACTCTCTCGCAATCGCCGGAACCACCGCATTCATAATAATCGGTAATGATTTCCACACACTGTCAGGTCGTCCGATTCTCGAGAATAAGAAAAAACACCTTGTGGATGTATCGGTATATCCCGCCGGAAACTACATGACGGCAATTATACGCGAGCGCGGCAACAAGCCCAATCAGGCATTCCTTTATGACCGCGTTCATCCTGAAGATTATCTTAAGAAATTCAACAACAAGCTCCTCGGAATGCCGAAAGCGCTTGCCTATACTCCCGACGGTATGCGCCTTGCGGTAGCTACCGATACCGCCGTGCAGTTTGTCGATGTGACGAAACTTCTTCCCTCAGGCAATCCTCTCAAAATCGACTATAAAAACGTCGACCGCATCAGGATAAGCAACAACATGTATTATATCGCCGTGGCCGAGCCCACTCAGGTCGCCGTATATAATCTGGAGACCGGTCGCCGTCGTGCAGCATGGGATTTCGAGACACTGGTGAATGATTTCTGCTTCAATGCCGATGCATCACGCTTCTATGTGATAACCGACGACGGTATCCTCACCGTGTATGACACCCGCACATTCCTTCCGGTGCAGACACTTGAAGATCTCGGAGAGGGTCTGGCCGTGTCGATCAATAACGACGGCAAATATGCGGCAGTGCTTGAATCACCCGAGAAAATATCGGTGATAAACCTTCTTTCGCCTGCTGACCGCCACACTATCGAAGTGGAGGGCGGACACTCGCGTGAACTTGAATTCATACCCGACAGCAAAGGTGATGAAATTCTTCTCTACACTGCCGAAAATGCTGCCCGCGGCCGCCGTCTGCCATACCTCAAACCCAACTATGGCAAACTTGTCAATGATGAGGTAAACGAAAAGATGAACGACTGGTTGAAGATGATGCCGGGCGAGACCATGGAAGAATACAATGCCCGTGTCAACGACGAGTCGCGCAATCACATGCGCCGTATGTTTGAGCAGGAGGCATCTACCCGCTTCGCGCCCGACCTTGCATCGATGGCAGCCGTTACCCTCGGAAGCTATGACCGTGCGGCCGGTGTACTCGCGGTAGACTTCGACAATATGCCCTCGATTTTCATTCCTGTGCCTGAAAGCGACCTCGGCGGTTTCAGCGATGCCGGTACTCTTGAATTCCGTAACTCCAAGTATGGTGTGATGGCCGACGATAACTTCGAGCTCGTGTATGCCGAGGTATTCAACTCTGCCAACGGTAAGACATATGTATATGACAATATCGACCGTGTGCCCCTCAACTTCATGGCCGATGCCGACAACGTGGTGTCAATCGAACTTATCCAGCAGCAGCAGATGGAGGAACTCCGCCTTCAGGAACTCCGTCAGGAGATTATGGAGGCAGCCAAGAAGCAGAACGTGCTCACCGACAATACATCCATCACCGTGGATTCACGCATCGAGCCTGACTTTGATGCCGACGGTAACCGAATACTCAACTATATCGTGAGCGTGACCTACGACGTAGCTCCCGAGCTCTCGGTAAGCGAGGATTTCAAGCCCGGCAAGTATGTCAGCACCCAGTCTCCCGCCGCCAATGCCATGTTGCAGCTCGTCAAGCAGGCTTTTGAAGGCGACCTCGCCCCCTATCTCAAGGAGGGTAAGAAACTTCAGGTCACCATATCAGGTACTGCCGACGCACTTCCCATCATGAGCAAGCTCATATATAACGGCGAATTCGGCGATATCGAAAATCAGCCCTACTACAATCAGGATAAGATGACCACTATAACCATGGAAAACGGTCAGCGCATCAATCTCAACGAGGAACTCGCTTTCCTCCGCGCCTATGGTGTGAAGGACTTCATGGAGAAAAACGTGGAGCATTTCAATGACATGAACCGCTCTTACCGCTACAATATCGCCGTATCGGAGGAGAAGGGTTCGGCCAACCGCCGTATCAACGTCGATTTCACATTTGTCGACGCCTATTGATGCCGGGCGGAGTTACTTCCGCCTGTCGTAGCGAATATAATCTTTGAATAAGCAATATATACTCTATGAAAAAGATTTTTATAATCTTAACAGCATTATTTACCATCACTCTCGCCGGCGCGGTAAGCGCCGGGGGAGCTGACGGGCTTACCGATTCCGCGGAAGCTACGGATTCCGTGGCCCTTACTCCCGATTCACTCCTGCGCAGGGCATCGGACTCGTTCAAGAAAATCAATTTCATGAAGTTTGACGGCGAGGACGATGCGGCTATCTTTCCGCAGGTCATGGATGCCTATAAATTGACCGTCGAGGCTATCGGTGCTCAGGAGCCACGTTCGCGCGGCTGGAATCAGTGCAAGGAGATGCTTCGTGAAATCGACCGCGACCTTTACCGTGGAGCTTTTTATTACTCATCTAAAAACGATAGCGAGCAGCTTACCCGCTACGCTCAGGCTTACCTCGATGTTCAGCTCATGGATCAGTTTAAGGACGAGGTATGGAAAGTGGACCAGCAGATGCAGGCGGTCCTTGCCTACATTGCCGCGTCGGGAGCCTACAACGCTAAGGATTTTGACCGTGCGATAGACTATTTCAAACTTTATTTCAGCACCGGTGATACTTCCAAGCGCGAACTTGTATATACGTTTATGGGACAGGCCTGCCTGAATGCCGGCAAATATGATCTGGGTATCTCAACGCTACGCACCGGTATTCCGTTCTACCCCGATAACAAGCAGCTGCCACTCATAGGCATGCAGCTTTGCATCGACGGTGGCCGCGCCGAGAATCTTCAGGAATTCCTCACCGCAGCCCTTGCCGCCGACCCTGACAGCGAGCAGCTGCTGTCGGTTCAAGGCAAGCTATGGGAGGATGAAGGACATTTCACCCAAGCCCTCGACCTTTACAATCGTCTTGAGGAGAAGAATCCCGGCAAGCTCTCCACTGCCAAGCGCATAGGACTGTGCTACTACAATATCGCCGTGCAGCATTTCAACGATGCCGTAATGGCTAAGGATGAGAAAGTCGCCAAGAAAAACCGCCGTCAGGCCAAGAGCTATTTCGCTGCAGCCGCACAGAAACTCGAAGAGGTTGTAGCAAGCGACCCCATGTCGGAAAAGTATCTGAAGGCTCTGGGCGTGTCGTATCTGTGTCTTGAACAGAAAGAGGATTACATGCGTATCAACGACCGCCTTACAGCTTTAGGCGTGGATCCGGTGGCTGAGGTATTCATGCCTTCGCTTGTGAGCGCCAGTGACACGGGTAACCGCAACTTCGAGTACAACAGCGGAGACCTTGCCAAGGCTGACGTGCCTTTGTTCTCGGAATACGGTTCGGAATACGTGGGTGAGAATCTTAAGAAATGGTCGCAGATAGGCGAGTTCGAGCCTCTCGACGCTTATAAGAAGCGTGTCAACGAAGCTTCGATTAAGAACGAATACGAGCGTCTGCTTTCGGAAGCGGGATCCAATTACCTTCAGGAATATGGCAACCGTCTCCGCTTGACCGACATCAAGCTTATGCCGTATGACGCGACCAACGAGACGTTCCTTATCGAAACCTCCTATGGGCCCATCTATCTCCATGTTCCTCTCAAGGATCATGAGGCCGAGCAGTTCAAGAGCAATTTTGCCAGCGTTACATTCCGCAATCCTACGTATTTCATCGACGATAACCGTGTGAAAATCGCGTCGATTGCATTTACGCTTAACGGCAAGACCTATAACTATGACAACCAGCGTGCCCGCGAGTACACAGGTACGCCCGATATCGCAATCGACTTCGCATCTATTCTCGCATCGCAACAACCCGTGGCTCAGAACAATCAGAGCGGTCAAAGCGGTGCAGGCTATCGCGTGCAGAAGAAATCGGATGTTGACGAGAATATTCCTGTCGCCAAAAAGGAAAACCGCAATACCCTTGCTCTCGTCATTGCCAACGAGGATTATAACAATGCCGTGAATGTTCCTTCGGCTATCAACGACGGTACTGTTTTCGCCGAATATTGCCGCAAGACCCTCGGACTTCCCGCCGAGAATGTAAATCTCGTGCTCAATGCTTCGCTTGGTAATGTATACAGTGCGCTCACCGACCTGAAACGCAAGGTGGATGTGCTGGGCGGCGAAGCTGACGTGATAGTATATTACGCCGGTCACGGTATGCCCGACGAGAGTACGATGGATGCCTTCCTTATGCCGGTGGATGCTGATCCGCGTCTTACCAAGACGTGCTACAGCATGAACGAGCTTTACAAGGAACTCGGCGCCCTTGACGCTAAGAGCGTGATGGTATTCCTTGATGCTTGTTTCAGCGGCGCCGAGCGTTCAGGCAACATGATCGCCGATGCCCGTGCCGTAGCGGTGAAGCCCAAGAAAGCTGCTCCGAAAGGAAACATGTTTGTTTTCAGTGCTACTTCCGATAAGGAAACCGCACTTCCGTTTGCCGAGAAGAATCACGGTATGTTCACATATTTCGTGCTTCAGAAGCTCCAGAAATCAAAAGGTGATGTTACACTCAAGGATCTTGCTGATTTCGTGACCGGCGAGGTGAAAAACCGCTCTACGTTCGTCAACAAGAAACCTCAGTCGCCCACCGTAGTCACTTCCGGCACGATGACCGACCTGTGGAAGACTAAAAAGATGAAATGATGAACAGACATCTTCTATATACTCTTGCCTTCCTGATTGCTGCGGTCTGCCCTATGGTAGCGGCGGCCGATGGCGTGAAGAATGTGTCGGGTGAATACACTTTCTATGGCGACAGCCACCACTCGCCGGCTCAATGCCGGCAGGCAGCCTATGAAGGGGCGGTTGCGAGTGCGCTTGCACGCGAATTCGGCACGGCGTTTACCCAGACTGTCACCCAGCAGGAAAACTTCAATTCCGGCTCCGAATCCACGAGTTTCGATGCCCTTAACATCAGCGAGGTGAAGGGTGAATGGCTTTCCGATACACGCGATCCCGAATATGAGACTCTGCCTGCCGACAAGGACGGTAACCTTATAGTACGATGCCGCGTGTGGGGCAAGGCAAGGGCGATTTCCAATGAGGCGGCCGATTTCGAGGCGCTCATACTCCGCAACGGTACCGACAAGCGCAATGCGGCTACCGGGTTCAAGTCAGGCGACGATATTTTCCTTCAATTCCGCGCGCCTCTCGACGGAAACGTTGCAGTGTATCTACTTGGAAATGACAGGACTGTTTACCGCCTGCTTCCCTACATGGATTTCAACGGTGGAGCTGTTAACGTAAAGCACGATACGGAATACATTTTCTTCAGCCCGTCAGAGGGTAGGCGTGAGCACGGCACAGTCGACGAAATGACCCTGTATACCGAAGAGCCGCTTGAGCGAAACCGTATATATGTCATATTCTCGCCCAATCCGTTCAATCGTCCGGTCGATCATTTCACGGCCGAGGGAGCACCCCGCAGCCTTTCCTACCGAGACTTTACCGGTTGGCTTCAGAAGTCACGGCTGGCCGACAAGAAGATGGGCGTGAAGATGATAAACATCGATATAACACAATAAAGACTTTCAACACTATCAAATCAATATTTAACCAATTAAAAAAGAGTAACTATGAAAAAAATTCTGGCACTTATGATGGCATTATGCCTCATGATTCCTTCGGTGAGCATCGCAGCCGAGCGTAACAAAGCTCTCGAAAAGGCTATAAAGAAAGAGCGTACCACAAAGATGAAGGAGCTCAAGAAAGGCAAATGGGAAATCTTCGGCTCGTCGCGCACTCTTGAGGTTGCCCTGCTCAAGCACTGGGACAATCTCGACAAACTCGGTGACGACGGTAATGAGGAAGTAGGCGTAGCCACCAGCTTCAAGAGCAAGAATATCGGTCATCAGATGGCTGTCAACAACGCTATCACCAATTACGCACAGAAGGCCGGAAGCGCCCTCAAAGGTCGCGTGGTAAGCGACATGCAGGCCAACGGTACCGAACCCGGATCGGAATTTGACCATTTCTATGCTGCTTACGAGCGTCTGGTTGAGAAAGAAATCAAGAATGAGATGACCGAGAGCTTCTCGATTATCCGCCCCAACGCCGACGGTACTTATGAAATGCAGACATTCTTCATCGTGAGCGAGGATGCCGCTTCCAAGGCTCGCCTGCGTGCACTTGAATCGGCTGCCGCCGAGAGCGAGGCCGCTCAGCGCTACGCCGACAAAATCGCCGGTTTCGTTCGTGCCGGTTTTGAAAACTGATATTAACCCACCCTTTATCACCGGGATATGATTAGAAAATCAATCACTCTCCTGGCATTGACTGCCGTTGGCTCACTGGCTCCGATATGGAGCCAGTCGCCCGGCTCATCATTCCAGAATTTCAGAAACGAGCTGCTTGCCCGTCATGATGAGTTCCGCTCTGAAATACTGTCAAACTATGCCTCTTTCCTCGATGGAGTGTGGAAGGAATATGATTCTTTCCGGGGAGTGGAGCGCTCGTCGGTGCCCAAGCCCGAAGTGCAGCCGCTTTTTACTCCGTCGTCGTCACCCGCGCCTGAGGCCACCGCTCTTCCCGAGCCTGTAGCGGTAGTCCCTGATGCGGTGCCGGAACCTCCCATGCCCCCGGCTCCCGCTCCCGAGCCTCCCGCTCCGGTGCAGCCTGCCGCACCCGCAACCGTCTCGATTGACTATCACGGATTAAATCTCGATATGCCGGCGCCGGGTTTCAAACTCGGAGCAGCTCTTCGCGATGAGCGCGCCTATGCCTCGGCATGGCGTTCACTGGCAGCCGAACCGGCTGTAAAGGATGCCATACTTGCTTTGCGCCGTAAAGCCGGAGAGATGGGTATGAACGACTATCTTACTTACGATCTGGTAAGTCATTGGGTCGACGGAGCATTCCCCCGTGCTGACGAGACAGTGCGCATGTCGCTGGTTCACTACATGCTGGCCAATATGGGTTATGACATCCGCATGGCCCGCACACAATCGGGTGATCCGCTGTTGCTCATTCCATTCAATCAGAAGATTTACGCCCGCCGATACATGAATATCGACGGCAAGCGTTATTATATCTTTGCCGGAAAATCTGACCCGAATCTCGATGGGATAGGGATATACACATGTGCGATTCCGTCGCAGATGGATGCCGGCCGTGCGCTTGATCTGCGTATAAGTCCGCTCAATATTCCATATAAACCCCATCACTTCGATGTATCATTCGGGGGAATTTCGATCAGCGGAGAAGTGAATGAGAATCTGTTTCCGATACTCTACAGGTATCCACAGATGCCTACAGCCGATTTCGCTCAGTCGGTGGTGTCGCCTGAGGTTAGAAAGTCAATAGTCAATCAGATAAGCAATCAGGTCGACGGCTCTGACCCGCGTGCGGCGGCCGACAAGATTCTGAAATTCGTGCAGAGCGGTTTCGAGTATGCTACCGACGGCGATTTCCATGGATTTGAAAAGCCGTATTTCTTTGAGGAACTGCTGTATTACGACAAGTGTGACTGCGAGGACCGCGCAGTATTCTATACATATCTCCTTTGGAATGTGCTCGGTCTTGAGAGTCAGCTGCTATGCTATCCCGGTCACGAAAGTGCATCAGTGAGGCTTGATGACGGGAAGCCCGGCGACTCATATACCTACAAAGGTGCGAAATTCTATATCTCCGATCCCACTTACATAGGAGCCTCCACCGGCATGTGTATGCCCGTGTTCGTAAGTGTCACTCCAGAGATAGATTTCACCTACTCACATTAAAATTGTTACCACTTCTCGGCCATCCGCTGATTTTTCAGTCGGATGGCCGATTTTTATGTAAAAATTTCCGTAATGCAGTTAAAAAGTAACGACGGGGTGAATGCGGGGCAAGATTTTTGTTGTAACTTTGTGGTTGCATGCTGGATTTTTTGGTAATAATGCTCCGCGGACTTCTCATAGGAGTCCTTATATCGGCTCCAATGGGGCCGATAGGGGTGCTATGTATACAGCGCACGCTGAACAAGGGCCGATGGCCGGCATTCTGTACCGGAGTGGGAGCGGGTCTCAGTGACCTGATTTATTGCCTGCTCACAGGTCTCGGACTATCGTTTGTGACCGATTTCATTGAGAATAATCTGAGTCTGTTGCAGATTATCGGCAGTCTGTTTCTAATAGCCTATGGTGTGTATCTGTTCGGCAGCAATCCGTCGCGACAGTTGCGCAAGCCACCGGTTCAGGTAAATTCCTATTGGAAAGATTTTGTGACGGGATTTCTGTTTACGTTCTCCAATCCACTTATACTCTTTTTCATAATTGCTTTGTTTGCACGGTTCAGTTTTCTTGCTCCGGAGTTCAGGGCTTATCATTATGTCGCCGGATATGTGGCAATATTCGGAGGCGCGATACTTTGGTGGCTGTTTGTAACATATTTTGTCAACAAGGTCAGGGCTCACTTCAATGTGCGCTCCATGTGGCTTGTCAACCGCATAATAGCGGTGATACTGCTTGTAATGGCCGCCGTGGGATTTGTTTCAGGAATCAGGGATATATTTCATTTCTGACACATCCTCGTTTCCCCTAAAAGCATTAGTATCATCGGCTTGCGCGATTTTCTTCGCCGAGCGCGAGAAAATCTTCATAAGCAAGTCGTATGCCCTCGTCAAGTTCGGTGGAATATCTCCATCCGAGCCGGGCTGCTTTAGATACGTCGAGCAATTTGCGCGGTGTGCCGTTGGGTTTCGTCGTATCCCATAGAATCTTCCCCTTATATCCCACCACTTCGGCAACTTTTTCAGTAAGTTCCTTAATGGAAAGTTCTTTTCCCGTACCGGCATTGACGGTTTCGTTGCCTGAATAATTGTTCATCAGGAATACGCATAGATTGGCCAGATCGTCGACATAAAGAAATTCGCGCAGGGGAGAGCCGTCGCCCCAGCATGTCACCTCGTCAAGGCCTTGCTCCTTAGCTTCGTGAAAGCGGCGAATAAGAGCGGGAAGCACGTGGGAATGAGTTGGATGATAGTTATCGTTAGGCCCGTAGAGATTCGTCGGCATGACCGATATGTAGTCGGTGCCATACTGGCGGTTGAGATACTCGCAATATTTCAGACCCGAAATTTTTGCAAGCGCATAGGCTTCGTTGGTTTCCTCAAGTGACGATGTGAGCAAGCAGCTTTCGGGCATGGGTTGAGGCGCCATGCGAGGATAGATGCACGATGAGCCGAGAAATTCGAGCTTTTTGCACCCGTTTTGCCATGCGGCGTGAATCACATTCATTTCCAGCATCATGTTGATATACATGAAGTCGGCGAGAGCCGATGAATTAGCCACGATTCCACCCACTTTGGCGGCTGCGAGAAACACATATTCGGGCCTCTCTTCTGAAAAAAATTTGTCAACCGCCCGCTGGTCGGTAAGATCAAGCTCGGCATGGGTGCGCGTCACGATATTCCGGTAACCCTGCCGGTGGAGTTCGCGTACTATGGCAGAACCCACCATGCCGCGGTGTCCGGCAACATATATTTTCGAGTTTTTTTCCATCGCTTGATTTACATTAGGCCTTTTCTTCTGATTTTCACAGGTATCGCTCCTTCAGGAATTTCATCCACTACCAGCGCGAGATGTCCGCCGCCACCGGCGCCGAGCATCTTCCATGCTTTCGCCCGAGGTTTCCAGACCTCGATAAATTCCTGCACTCCAGGCTGCATCATTGCCGGAAACATGGCTATCTGTGCATGGAACGAATCAAGGAAGGCTTCAGCAAATCTGTCGAGGTCGCAGTCCATTATCGCATCCCAGCATCGCGAGGCGGCATCAGTGAGATTCTTCACCTTTTCCGGAGTAATATCCTTTCCTTCCACTACGGAGCAACCGGGACGG
The DNA here is from genome assembly GCA_029060405.1 of Duncaniella sp. Classification (GTDB taxonomy): domain Bacteria; phylum Bacteroidota; class Bacteroidia; order Bacteroidales; family Muribaculaceae; genus Duncaniella. The sequence goes on from JAIDUB010000042.1 coordinate 12,454, forward strand.
CGCGGAAACATAGGGACGAGACATAAGTGGCTTTCAAGCCATGAAAGAATTTTCTCGTCATTGCACTGCTCGATTTTCGACGGCCAGTAGTGGCCGTCATAATAGTGGCGGCATAATCCTGATACGCATATGCCAATGGCATCTTGCGCACCCGATACATGACCCTCGTTTTCGGGATCGTTCTCAAAGCAAAAAAGAAGCCGCGCGAGCATTTCCTCATTATAGTTGGGTAATTCGTAAGGCCATATCTTTTTTGCAGCGTTGCGGGTGGATGTCGACATGCCTCCGCGCTCCATGAACTCCACAGTAGGCTCTATCGAGGCGGTAAGGGCCCATCCGTGGCCGAACTGCGACACGTAAGGCTGATCGATCCACGTTCCGGCAATATCCACGCGATATGGCAGAAGGCTTTTCACTTCCCGGCGGAGCGATGTGGTGGAGCGGGCGTCGAGCCCGGCATCGGGCACACGCTCAAGTTCGATATATTCTATTTCGCGTTCTTTGCATAGATTCCGTTTCGTTTCCGATCCGCCGTCGGTGTTTACCACGAATACATCAGGCTTCACTATATCGAGCGTATCAAGGAAATCGAGCATTCCGCTTCCGGGATTAATATAGGCGTCAGTCACGTAACGGATAGCCTTGACCATATACAGACGTTCTTTTTCCGAATATACGGTCTTGCGGTTTTTCAGATCCTGAATGGTAGCGTCAGAGCCTATACCCACATACAGATCACCGTAGCGCGAGGCTTCCTTAAAGAATGCCACATGGCCTGAGTGAAGCATGTCGTAGCATCCTGAAACGAAAACTTTCTTATTTTTCATGAATATTATTTTCTGTCAGATTTATATTTGGATATGATAAACGTGCTGTAGAGCAGAATCACTACGAAGCACATCACGGGCACGATAAACGAAAAAGTGATACCGGCTCTGTCAGATACGGCTGCCTGCAAAGGGGTAATCACGGCTCCACCGAGTATGGCCATGATCAGTCCCGAAGCGGCAATTTTTGTGTCGTTGCCGTGGATACCGTCGAGCGCTATACCGTAGATGGTGGGAAACATAAGCGACATGGCTGCTGAGACTGAAATCAGCGCCGACACGGCAATATAAGGATCGGGCAGCAACACTCCGGCGCAAGTCGCTATTGCCAAAACTGAGGCACCGGCAAGCAGATAGACCGGCTTGATATATTTCATGAGCCAAGTGAAAAGGAATCGGAATGCGGTAAAGGCGAGGATGGAGTAGAGAAACATCATCGACGCTTCTTTTTCAAGAATCCCGAGCCGATGCATGGCCAGCCGTATGGTGAATGACCATACACAGGTCTGCGCCCCTACATAAAAGAATTGGGCTATTACGCCGTAACGGTAACGGCGGTTATGCCATAGCCTGTTGAGAGTACTGCGGAAATTCCATCTTCCTGACGTGTCCCTGTCGGCCGGCATGCGGGTGAAGAAGATCACCGCCATAAGCGCCAGCAATACCACTCCTATCATCATATAGGTCTCGGACACGGCGTTGAGTTCTTCCTGCTGAAGAGCTCTGAGAGAGCCGGTGTCCATTCCCGCGCGTGCTGCTGCATCAGCCTCGTTAAGGCGGCCAAGGATGAAGTGGCGGCTTACAAGGATACCTGCGATGGCACCGAGCGGATTAAAAGCCTGTGCGATATTCAGTCTGCGGGTCGATGACTCCTCGGGTCCCATCGATATTATATACGGGTTGGCCGTAGTCTCGAGTATCGCACAGCCTCCGGCCATAACGTAGATCGCAAACAGAAATGCCGGATATGAAGCCGCTTCTCCGGCCGGTAGAAACAGCATGGTGCCGGCAGCGTAGAGAAACAGGCCAAGCAATATGCCGGATTTGTAGGAATATTTCCGTATGAACAGAGCCGCCGGAAGGGCAAAACAGAAATATGAACCGTAAAACGCTCCCTGTACCAGTGAAGTCTCGAAATCACTCATGCTCATTATGCGCTTGAAGGCAGCCAGCAGAGTGTCGTTCATATTGTTGGCCATGCCCCAGAGCATGAACAGCAGCGATACAAGAGCAAACGGCAATACGATATGTGTAC
>JAIDUB010000043.1 GCA_029060405.1 Duncaniella sp.
ATATGGCCTTGTATGAGTGCTGATTATTCGGTAAATCCACAAAATAACATGAAATCGCTGACTTTTTCAGTGCCCTCCCTGTGAAGCGCCCCTACAGGTGACATATTTTACGTGATTATGAAAAATACGAAGCCCGGCTCGCGGTGAGCCGGGCTTCGATATATGTGGGAGTCGGGGATTAATACTTGAGAAGGTTCTCGATGCGCTTGAGGTTGTCGCCGTCGTTGAGGTTGTAGTAAACGGTGCGGAGCACGCGGAGAGCGTCCATCATATTCTCATTGTCAAGCTCATAAGCTTTTTCAAGGATGGTGGCGATATTCTGGAGCTCGGGGCGGAGAGTCTCGTTGAAATATTTGTTGTATTCGGCTGTCGACATGGAGTCGCCCTTTGAAGAGTCGCGATCGTAGATGCGGGCCAGACCGTTTCCGTAGCGGAACATGTAGGTTGCATCCTCGGGAGCGAGTTCCGACGCTTTCTTGTACTGAGCCACGGCCTTATCAAAGTCCTCGCTGTTTTCGTAGAGTACGCCCAGAGAGTAGTAGTAAGCAGCGTTGTCGGGCTCGGTGGCGATAGCGTTGTTGAGCATGTCGAGGGCGGTTTCATACTGATTGGTCTGTATGAAATAGTTGATCATGCGCTGGAGGAAGAGGGGATTCTTCGAGCCGAAGCGATCGAAACCGGCCTTGGAGTAGTCATACATGCGGGTGGTATCCTTGAGCTCGTAGGCTACAGAGTAGGCGTAGTCATAAGCCTGAGGATCATCGAAGCCAATGGCGACGAGAGCATCGAAAGCCGAAGCTGACTCGGGAAGCATCTTTGCCTGCCATGCGGCGATACCACGCCAGTAGTTGAGCTGAGCTGCGATGGTGTCGGTTATAGCCGCGGGAGCTGCCTTGCCCAGACGGGGATTACCGGCAGTTTCGAGATAGTAGGTCCATGCCTTGTAGGCGTTGGGCCAGTCCTGATTGCTCCAGAAGATAGAACCGGTATTGTCATAGTCGTTGAAGTGACCGCCTATGGCGTTGACGATATCCTTGGAGTGGGGAGTTTTCTGTTTGCCTTTTGCGTCGATAATGGTGTCGACGGCAAGAGCCTTCATGTAATATTCATATCCGCTCAGGAGGGCTTTGCCCATATCCTCGAGGTTGACATCCTCACCGAAAGCCTTGCGGCCATAGAGGTCGTCGTACATTTTATAGGCGGTCTTGCCGGGGAAGAAATATACATCGGAGCCTTCGATTACAGCGCCCTCAACCATGGGAGCTACTGCCTGCTCGGCAGCCTGAAAATCAGCATAGGTTTTGGCTGACTTGAAAGCCTTCTCGACTTCCTTTCCGACATTGACCTGAGCCGAAGCCGAGAAGCCGGCTACGGCGGCAAGTGCTAAAATTGCAATTTTTTTCATATCAGATGGTATTAATTATAAAGATTCAGTTTTGGAGTGATCATTCGCCGGGTTCCTCGCGCTCCTCGTCGAGAGTGGCGTTGGAATCGGTGGGCACGTCGTCATCGTCGTTCACCACTTCTTCGTCAACTTCCTCCTCGATAGGCAGTGCCTCGAGTTCCTCAGGATTCTGCTCGATTTCCTCAACCACTTCCTCGGGATCGCTGTCGACGCAGCATACCGATGCGATGGTGTCGGCGCGCTTCTCGAGATTGATGATGCGAACGCCCTGAGTATAGCGACCCATTACCCTGATGTCGGCCACGCGGATGCGAATGGTGATACCGCTCTTATTGATGATCACGAGGTCGTTTTCGTCATTTACGCTCTTGATGGCGACGAGATTGCCGGTCTTGGCGGTGATATTCATGGTCTTGACGCCCTTGCCGCCGCGGTTGGTGACGCGATAGTCCTCCACGAGGCTGCGCTTGCCGTAGCCGTTGGCGCTGAGTACCATTACGGTATTCTTACTGTCGGGCTCGATGCATATCATGCCTACGATTTCATCCTGACCGTCCTCGTCGAGACGCATAGCCCGAACGCCGGCGGCGCCGCGACCCATCTCGCGTACTTTCGATTCGTCGAAACGTATGGCGCGGCCGTTGCGATTGGCCATCACGATCTGCGAGTTGCCGTCGGTGAGTTCCACGCCCAGCAGTTCGTCACCCTCGCGGATTACGATAGCGTTGACACCCTTGGCGCGCGGACGCGAGTAGGCTTCAAGCACGGTCTTCTTGATGAGACCGCGGCGGGTATAGAACACGAGATTGTGGGAGTTGACAAATTCGCTGTCGTTAAGGCTCTTGACGCGTATAAATGCCTTTACGCAATCGTCGGCCTCGATGTTGAGCAGATTCTGGATGGCACGGCCCTTGGATGTGCGGGAGCCTTCGGGTATCTCGTAAACCTTAAGCCAGAAGCAGCGGCCCTTGCGGGTGAAGAAGAGCATGTAATTATGCATCGAGGCGGGATAGATGTGCTCGATGAAATCTTCGTCGCGGGTCACGCCTCCGCGCACGCCCACACCGCCACGGTTCTGCGCGCGGAATTCGCTCAGAGGTGTGCGCTTGATGTAGCCCAAGTGAGAGATGGTGATGATCATGTCGTCGTCGGCATAGAAATCCTCGGCGTTGAAATCACCTGCGGTGTAGTCGATTTCAGTGCGGCGGTCGTCGCCATACTTGTCGCGCACCTCAAGAAGCTCGTCGCGGATCACGGCGCGGCACACTGACTCGTCGCTGAGTATCAGTTCGAGCCGGCGTATCTGCTCCATGATTTCGTTATACTGTTCCTGAAGCTTGGCCTGTTCCAGTCCGGTGAGCTGACGCAGACGCATCTCGACGATTGCGGCGGTCTGCTGATCGGTCAGTTCGAAGCGGTTCTTGAGATTTTCGCGTGCGGTCTCGGTATCGGCTGCGGCGCGTATGATGCGTATCACCTCGTCGATATTTTGCGAGGCGATGATCAGACCCTCGAGTATGTGGGCGCGTTCGCGGGCCTTGCCGAGCTCGAAGCGGGTGCGCCTGATCACCACCTCGTGGCGGTGATCGATAAACGATTGCAGAAGCTCCTTGAGATTCAGTGTCTTGGGTCGGCCGTTGACAAGAGCCACATTGTTGACCGAGAAGGATGCCTGCATCTGGGTCATCTTGTAGAGCTTGTTGAGGACGACATTGGCGTTGGCGTCGCTCTTGAGCTTGATGACGATGCGCATGCCGGTATAGTCGCTCTCGTCGTTGATGTCGGCGATACCGTCAAGGCGCTTGTCGTTCACAAGGTCGGCGATGTAAGCGATGAGTTCGGCTTTGTTGACATTATAGGGAATCTCGGTCACGATAATATTCTCGTGATTGTCCTCCACCTCTATGTCGGCTTTGGCACGAATCACTATGCGGCCGCGACCTGTCTCATAGGCGTCTTTCACGCCCTGATAGCCGTAGATGGTACCTCCGGTGGGGAAGTCGGGGGCGGTGATGTATTTCATCAGCTCGGGAATCTCGAGCGAAGGATCCTCGAGAAGCGCTACGGATGCGTTGATGGCCTCGGTGAGGTTGTGAGGCGGCATATTGGTGGCCATACCTACGGCGATACCCGACGCACCGTTGACGAGCAGGTTGGGGAATCGCGAGGGGAGCACCACCGGTTCGCGGCGCGAGTTGTCATAGTTGGGCTGGAAGTCAACGGTATCGGAGTCGATATCGGCAAGCATCTCCTCGCCGAGGCGCTGCAGGCGTACCTCGGTATAACGCATTGCGGCAGCGCCGTCACCGTCGACAGAGCCGAAGTTGCCGTGACCGTCAACGAGGGTGTAGCGAAGAGCCCAAGGCTGCGCGAGGCGCACTACCGTACCGTAGATCGAAGAGTCGCCGTGGGGGTGATACTTACCCATCACGTCGCCCACGCAGTTGGCCGATTTCTTATGCGGTTTATCGGAGGTGTTGCCCATCTCGTTCATACCGAAGAGTACCCTGCGGTGGACGGGCTTCAGACCGTCGCGCACATCGGGGAGGGCGCGCGACACGATCACCGACATTGAATAGTCGATGTAGGCGCTCTTCATCTCATTCTCGATGTTGATCTTTATAATACGATCGTCTTCAATCATGATTTTTTCTTGATATATTCCTTATAAATTTACACTGTTTTGCCGCTGGTGGCGGCTCATCGGCCACCCGTCCGGAGCGCCCGGAGCCGAGTTGCCAAATATCATACAAAGATACGAAAAATTCGCGAAACACAGCCAAATCCTCGGTCACATTTTTTTGACAAGAAGTTTAACAACAACTAAAGTCGATAATAACAATGTTGATGCAAGGGATAGAATGATAAAAAGATGTCTTAACGATCAATCACGCGCCATGAACCGGTTTTATTGCTTCCCTCACGTGAGATCAGGCCCGATGATTTCAGCGATGCAAGAATCTTTTTTATTCCGCTCACCGAAAGACCTGTTTTTTCGGCTAAATCACCTATGGTGAGATGCGGATTGCCGATCAGCAGCTTCAATACTGTCGCTTTCGACTTTTCCGTTTTTTTATTGGTTACTTTATCGGTTACTTTATTGGCTACTTTTTTTGTCGGAAGGCGCTTGAGCGATTGTGAAATTTCTCCCAGCATAAACTCAATGAATGGCGCTGAATCAGCACGTGCGGTAGATTCCGCTATTGCGTTATAATATGCCTGTTGGTTGGCATAAACCATATTTTCTACCGGAAGATGTTCAAAGATAGGGTTGAGCTGTCCGAGAATAAGAGACTGCCACAGACGCCCCGTGCGACCGTTACCGTCAGAAAACGGGTGTATGAACTCAAATTCGTAATGGAACACGCAGGAGCGTATCAGCAGATGATCATCGGAATTTTTCAGCCAATTAAACAAATTTGACATCAGGCCCGGGACCATTTGAGGAGGCGGAGCCATGTGAATCAATCCATTATCACCAAAGACACCGACGCCTGTCGAACGATATTTCCCTGAATCATCAGTTAAAGCCTCCATCATTATTCCGTGAGCTTTCAGGAGGTCTTTTTCGGCATATGGATTTAAAGAGGGATACGCATCGTAAACTTTAATGGCATTTTTAACTTCTTGAATCTGTTTTATAGGAGCAATTACATTTTTTCCATTAATAATATCGGCCACTTCGCTTTCAGAGAGAGAGTTTCCCTCAATAGCAAGCGAAGAATGAATGGTCTTTATACGATTAGCCTTTCGTAGTACTACTCCCTGCTCCGATTCGAGGGCGATATTGTGCCGCTCCAGAAGAGCTGTTATCTCTGCAATCAGATTAACGGCCTTGGATGTTATTGTGAAGGGAGGAGGTGTCATATAGGTTGGATGAATTTTTTTGCTTTGCAAAATTAACAAAATATCTGAAATCCCGACGAGACAGGTTAGATAATTCAGACACGTCGGACAAGTCGGACACGTCGGACACGTCGGACAAGTCAGACGGGTCAGACCGGTCCGACCAGTCTGACCCGTCAGCGGGATCCCGATACCGCAATCGCCTCCGGGCAATAATGAGGAGCGGGATGCGTTATATAGATATAGACGGGAAACATTTCGGGGAGAAAATGAGTTAAGATAAATGTAAATAGTTAAATATTGTGGCTGCGGCTTATGAAATGGCTGTTTTGGCACAGTTTTTGCATATAATTCAATACACATTCAGAAAATAATTACACACAGTAAAATATATGAAAATTCCTTTCACACCAAATTTCAAGAACATTCTGGAACGCGGCCGTCAGGCAGCTTTCGAGATGAAGTCGCCGGTGCTTCACGACGGCCATCTGCTGCTCGCTCTGCTCGACGGCGATCCCGGAGATCCGGCGCTGGAGGCCATCACTCAGCTTCTGCCGGAAATTCCCGGTATGGAGGTTTCCGAACAGCTCGGCAGGCTGCGCAACGATGTGGCCGCGCTATGTGAAGATAATGTCACCCGCGATGCCAACCCTGCCGTGATACCGGGCACCATGGCCGTAAGTGACCGCGTGAACCGGCTGCTTTCGATAGCGTCGTTCACTGCACGCGGACTTCATAGCTCGAAGGTCGATTCGCTTCATCTGCTTCTCGCCCTTGTGCAGGGATCGGCTACCGCCGACGAATATTCGACCCTGCTTGCTGCCTATGGTATCGACACCGCATCAGTGGGCCGCATTGCCGCGCGCATGATAGGGGAGAACCGTAGCCCTGTGGCCGGCGCTGAATTTTCAGAGGAAGATGATGATGACGCTCCCACCCCGGGCAACGGCGACGGAGCTGGCGCAGCTTCGCGCAAAGCACCCGAAAGCCGCACCTCGTCGCCATCGGGTCACAAAGGCAGCGATACCCCGCTCCTTGACAGGTTTGGCAACGACATGACGCGCGCCGCCGAGGAAAACCGCCTTGACCCTGTGGTAGGCCGCGAGGTCGAGATTGAGCGTCTTGCTCAGATTCTCAGCCGCCGTAAGAAAAATAATCCTGTGCTCATCGGTGAGCCGGGTGTGGGTAAATCGGCTATCGTCGAGGGACTTGCACTCCGCATCATTCACCGTCAGGTAGCCCGCGTGCTTTTCAATAAGCGAGTGATTTCGCTCGACATGGCCTCGCTTGTGGCCGGCACGAAATACCGCGGACAGTTTGAGGAGCGAATCAAAGGTATTCTCGACGAACTATCGCGCAATCACGATATAATTCTCTTTATCGACGAGCTCCACACCATAGTGGGTGCCGGCAATTCGGCCGGATCGATGGATGCCGCCAATCTGCTCAAGCCCGCTCTGGCGCGCGGTGAGATACAGTGTATCGGTGCCACTACCCTCGATGAGTACCGCAAGAATATCGAGAACGACGGTGCGCTCGAGCGTCGATTCCAGAAAGTGATGGTCAACCCCACCACGGCCGAAGAGACCCGCATAATCCTCGACAATATCAAGGATAAGTATGAGGCTCATCACAACGTAACATATACCCCCGAGGCTCTCGACGCATGCGTGACGCTGACCGACCGATATGTAAGCGACCGCAATTTCCCCGATAAGGCTATCGACGCTCTCGACGAGGCAGGATCGCGCGTGCATATCACGAATATCACCGTACCCGAGACAATTCTGTCGCTTGAGGCTCAGGTTGAGGAAACCAACTCTCTCAAACTCACCGCCGCCCGCGAGCAGGATTTCGAGAAGGCTGCCGAGTATCGTAACCGCGAGCAGGAGCTCAAGAAGCAGCTCGAGACCGAGCGCACGGCTTGGGAGAAGAAACTCGACGCTACGCGCGAGACTGTCGACGAGGACCGTGTGGCCGAAGTAGTGGCAATGATGACGGGAGTGCCCGTGCAACGCATAGCTCAAGATGAGGGCCATCGCCTCAAGGAGATAGCTCCTACGCTCTCAAAGCAGATAATCGGTCAGGACGAGGCTATCGACAAACTCGCCAAGGCTATCCGGCGCAACCGTATCGGCCTTAAGGATCCCAACAAGCCCATCGGTACGTTCCTTTTCCTCGGTCCCACCGGCGTGGGCAAGACTCATCTCGCCAAGAAACTCGCCGAATATCTTTTTGACTCGCCCGAGTCGCTTATACGCATCGACATGAGCGAGTACATGGAGAAATTTGCAGTGTCGCGTCTCGTAGGTGCACCTCCCGGATACGTAGGTTATGAGGAGGGCGGACAGCTCACCGAGAAAGTGCGTCGCCGTCCCTACTCGATAGTGCTTCTCGACGAGATCGAGAAAGCTCATCCCGATACCTTCAACCTCCTGCTCCAGATTATGGATGAAGGCCGACTGACCGACTCGCTCGGTCGCACCATCGACTTCAAGAACACGATTCTGATCATGACGTCAAATATCGGTTCGCGCCAGCTCAAGGACTTCGGTTCGGGCATAGGTTTCAACACCCCGGCTGCCGACGACAAGAGCTACTCGCAGGGTGTGCTCCGCAAGGCGCTCAACAAGGCCTTCTCGCCTGAGTTCCTCAACCGCATCGACGACATCATCATGTTTGAGCCCCTGTCGCGCGAAGCTATCTTCAAGATTATCGACATCGAGCTGGCCGGCTTCTACCGCCGCGTGAAGGATCTTGGCTACAAGCTCAACATCTCCGATGCCGCACGCGATTTCATAGCCGACCGCGGCTACGACGCCAATTTCGGCGCCCGCCCGCTCAAGCGCGCTATTCAGAAATATCTCGAGGACGAATTGGCCGACATCATCATCGACGCCTCAATCACCTCGGGCGACACCATCGAAATCGACTATACTCCCGGCGAGGAAAAGCTCACCCCCCGCATCATCACCGCGGAAAAAGAGAGCGAATAAACCACCTTGCTAACCCCACCAACATCAGGCGCCGACCCGCATCCCGCGAGCCGGCGCCTGAATTGTTTTGGATTACTTATTTTCTAATCCTAATTCTTTAATGAATTGTTTCATTTCTTCTCTGTTGCTTATAATCTTCACAATCTGTAAACCACAGATTCTATCCAATATCTCGAAAAGATGGGTCATTCCTTCACCCGAGCAGCGGTGGCCGAAGTCGTCAACGATCATGAGTTGCGCGGGTGATAACAGTGGCTCCAGTGTGGCGATATGAGAAGTGCCCAACAACTCATCACAAGTGGTGCAGAGGCTATAGATGCGTTGGCTCTTTTTCCGGATGGCTTCAGTTATATCATATCGGTCATATTTATTAAGGATTTCTTCGGTTACTTTATAAGTCTGCACGCCATCGAGTCGCTTGCAGAAATACTCCAGCTCCATATCTTTCCATTGCGACAATGCTTCCGGCGGGAAAAGACACGGATTTACGATGACCAACTCGGCATCTCCGCTTTCACACATCAGGGTCATCCATCCGCCGAGCGAAGTACCTACAATTATCTGAGGCTTTTCCTGAGCGATTATTTCGTCGATTTTAGCGAGGGAAGCATCAGGGTCAGCATCGACCTCAGGTGCTATCACCCGATATTTCCCTTCAAAATGCTTTTGCAACTGTTCTCGCTTCGAGCCGTTAGCCCCCGAGCGAAAACCGTGTATATACATCATCACGGGAAGTTCTGCTATGGATTCATATTTCGAGTTCTTAATAGGGCCTTTTATATAAAGTAGCTGAAAAGAATTGTAGTCTTGATGCAATTAGTTTTTACAAGATATACTTAAAATACAAATAGATTTATGCCTGCTTCTTGTTTAATCTGTTTGCATAATTCAATAAGGATATTGTCGATATTTTTGATGTCAAAGAACAAATCTAATGGATATTTTTTTGCAAAGAACAGACATTTTCGTCCGTCGACTCCTTCCCGATTAATATAAGTGTTATCAGAAGAGTTTAATATATAGTTAACTGTTTGAAAAGCAACATCAGTCCAAGGCGTTTGTGAATAAGTGGCTTTAGACATAATTTGAGGGACGTAATACCATCCAGTGCTGTCCCAAGAAAAAAATTAACAATTACATGTAAGTAACAATCGTTCAATAGTTTTCTGTGATAAATTACTC
>JAIDUB010000044.1 GCA_029060405.1 Duncaniella sp.
TCGTCACCACCCATTACTGTTTCATAAGAGTTGGCGGCAGCTTCAGCAGCGGTAAGCACGGGATTATTGGCATGACAGTATCCTAATGTTGTATTGCGGACGGAAAGATCGATGTGTGTGCCGGATGAGGTTACCGAGTTGTATTCGGCGAAACGTGCGGGCCATCCGCCGCTCATTTCATTCCAACCTACAGCAGAGGGCTGAATAGTCATCTTGGTATCGATAAAGAGAGCGATAGGTGTACCGCTACCCCAAGGACGACCGAGGGTGAATTTACTGTTAAGACCGTCTTTTTCACCTACGATTTCACAATCTTTGAAGATGTAGCCATACTTGCGGGGTTTGGAGGGGACAGCTATATAGCCGCCATCCTGACACATCTGAAGGGTGACAGCATTGTAGTAAACGTCGCCTTTACCGCAGAGGAAGTCTGTGCGACCACGGAGAAGACCGCCTTCAAAGTAGTAGCGGGCGTTTTCGTTATTGGAAACATAAGTATCCTGATAACCCCACAGGCATACATCCTTCATGATGGTTTTATCAGCCTTATCTTGTACAACGATGTCGCGACCCTTGGCATCGCCCATAGAGCTCTTCATCGTGAGATTCTGGAAATAGGTATTCTTGGCGTCTTTATTGATGTCAAGAACGTCACCGTTACCGATACCTTCGAGAACGGAACCATTGGCGGGAAGAGTGTTGGTGATGACTACTCCGTCTACGCTTTCACCAATGAACGATACATTGGGAGTGTTGAGATAGGTAGTAGGATCGGGATAAGTCTTGCCGTCGGAACCGGTCTTGGTAGCGGTCGTGCTTGCAGGAAGCTGATAGTTACCGTCGAGAAGGAAGATACGGTAGCGTACTGAATTATCGGGACGGGCTGTAGCGGCAGCGATGGCATCTTCAAGTTTGCCGTCGGTGGGTACTACGAAGTCGTAGAGTGCCTTTTCAACTGCCGGACGGGTCTTGGTCGAGAAATTGATTGTAATGGCCTCTGCAAGATAATTGTCGGTGAGGTCAGATACGGTATTGGCGGGAAGAGTAAATTTGTAAGCAGTGCCGTAGGTGAGGTTCTTGTAGGTAAAGAGCACTGTCTTACCTGACACTGTAGGTTCAAGGGTAAGATCACCGAGTGTGGCTGTAGAGCCTTCTTTCACCTTAACTTTCTCGTCGAAAGTAAGAACGATCTTACCGTTGATCGAAGCGTTGGTATTGCCTTCTTCGGGGATAAACGAAACAAGTACTGGAGCGGTGCCGTCGTTGATGATGGCTTTTGTTCCTACAACGTAAGTTGCGCCCAGCGCGATACCGTCGTTATCGGATGTAGTACCGTCGACAGGTGAAGTTTTGTCGGCGATGAAGCGGATGTAAAGCTCAGCCTGATTATTGGCGGCAGCAGGGAAGGCAAATGTAGCGTCGGTCCAGTTTTTGCGGCCGTCGATATTGATTGTACCTACCTTGGTCCAGTTGTCACCGTCGAGCGAGTATTCAACATCGTAGCGTGTATAAGCATTGTAGTTGAGAAGCATGGCGGTGATTACCTTGATGTCGGTGAATGCCGATGCATTGAGTTTGGTCTGCCAGTAGTATTCGCCGAGACCGGTAGTGCGCCAGTTGACAGCGGCAGGACGTCCTTCATAACCTCCGGCAGCCTGCTGGCTCTTGTCGAGCCATCCCTGAGTATCGCCGGCGGCGTTGCGGAGCGAGAGTGAAGCGTTGTCATTGTCCTCGGCAAAGAAGTCGGCTGCACGACCGGTACCTGACTGATAGAAGTCCCATCCGGCAATGAAGTCGATGGCCGAGAAGTAAGCCACGTAGTCTTTATCTTCATTCATCTTCACTGAAATCTCGCTTGACGACTGACCGTCGCTCCAGTTGGTGAATGTGAGGATGGGATTGCTGATAGCCTGAAGCACTACAGTCGTGCCGTCCTCATACATGTTTTTACCGTCTACAACGGTGGGAGCGGGGAGAAGCTGCACCTGATAGAGGTTGGCACCGCCGTCTACGCTATAGGCGAGTTCATATGTGGGAATAGCCTCGAAGTTGGCGGTATAGTTGATGTCGGCCTTGATTTCTACAGAGAATTCAGCATCTTTGCTAACTTCCTTGCCGGCAGCGTCGGTCCAGTTGACGAATTTGAAGCCGAAATTCTTCTCGGCGGTGAATTTTACCGAGGTGCCTTCATCGTAAGCAGCCTGCTCAGGATAAACAGTCACTTTACCACCTTCGGCAGGAGAAGCCTGAGCGGCAGCGGTATACTTGGGCACTGCTACTACGGTACCATCGAGCTTACCATCGATTACGATGTTGCTGAAACCACCCTGCTTGGCATTTCCTACACCGATAGTTGCCATAAGGGTGAACCCGTCGGTACCCTTGAGCTTGGCCTGCTGTTCAGCAGTGAGGGTGATGTCAAACTTGTCGGTTGCTTTGTTTCCGTACTTCTGGGAAGCATCCTTTGTGTTACGCCATGCGGTGTATGTGCCGAGTGCTACCACCTCGCCACTGCCGAGACGTGCGCTCACAGTCACACCGTCTTCAGCATCAGTACCGAAGCGGGCGATGTAGCCGAATACATGAGTAGGGGTGAATGTAAGACCCTTTGCAGGTTTTACAGTCCATTCCACATAGTCGCTTCCGCCATTCAGCGGCTGAACTTTAATGAATGAGACACCGTTGGCAGTAGGCATGTTGCTACCTTTTTCGGTGCCTTTCAGGGTTGCACCCCCGAGATTAACTACGGCTGAAGTAAAGCCGTCCTCGGGTGTAGCCGTGAACGCCGCATATTCGTCAGCGTTGTCAAACGGCCATGTTACCGATGCAGCTTCGTTAGTGTAGGTCTGCGCCATTGCCGGCATAGCCCACAGAGCTGCCATCACGGGAGTGATGAATTTGATTACTTTTTTAAACATGGTAAAATAAGTGTTATTAATTAAGATTAAAGAATTATTTCTTAGCGGGATTCTCGACTTTCTTGCCGTTGACCACTACATTGTCGAATACCACTTGGGGATACTCGCAGGTAAATGACGGATTTGTGGCGCGTATGTCGATATTTCGGAGTGTAAAGTTCTCCACCTGATCACCGGGATTACCGGCAATGATGCCGAGCGAGCGGCCCTCAACGTCAATATTTTCCACAAGGATATTGCGCACTATACCATAGGGGCGCTCATCGCTCCCTTCAAGAGTGAAGAACTGTTTCCACGGCTTCATGTCGATTACTGACCCTAATGTACCGCGGCAGTTTTCAATGTGGATGTTTTCGTATATCTGCCATGTATCGGGCCGCATCTTCATGCGGAGGAGAGCGCAATGAGTCTGGAGTGTACAGTTGCGAACAGTGATGTCGGTGGCATGCAGACACTCGCTGCCGAGAGTGAGGATTCCGTGGTTGTTGGGACCGAAAGTGCAATCTTCAACAAGAACCCTTTCAACAGAGCCGCCTTCGTAACTTCGGTTGGCATACACACCTTTGCCTCCCTTGATTGTCACGCCGTCGTCGTTAACGCTGATGTAGCAGCCGCGAATTGTAATGTTGCGGCATACGTCGAAGTCCATCGCATCGCTGCTCGGAGCTTTGACCGGCTTGGTAGGCGCGAGGAACTCGCAGTTTTCTATGAGAATATTCTCACACTGGTAGAGATGCATGGTCCAGAATGCCGAGTTACAGAATCGGGTACCTGAAATCTTAAGGTTGTCACATCCCCACAGGAACACGAGTCGGGGTCGAGACACTTCGAGATTGGTGCACACGCGACCCTCTTTTTCGGCCTGATCGCGACGTTCCCAGAAGGCTACCCAGTAATTGTAGGCTGCGCCGTCAATCACTCCGTTGCCTGAAATCTCGAAATCGTCCACGAAATATGCGTTGATGAGCGCGGCGTAGTACATAAGACTACGACCTTCCATGCGCGACGGTATCAGGGGGTAGTTGGATATATCGTCTGACCCCTTGATAACACCACCTTCCTCGATGTGAAGCCGGGTTCCCGGCTTGAAGAAAAGTGCTCCTGAAAGATATGTACCGCGCGGCACTACAATTATACCGCCTCCTTCGGCTTCGGCTCTGTCGATAACTGACTGAATGGTTGCGGTCTGCAATACGGTGCTGTCATTAACGGCTCCGAAATCGGTGATAACATAGCGCTTGTCGCTTCGTACGGGAGTCCCGTTGTCGACAAAACCGGTGCCTTCTGCTTCAGCCTTGTCAGGGTCAGCGTCATCAGCATGGAGTGCAGGTGCACAAAGCAGCGACGCAAACAGCGCCCCCGCACATATCGCACTTCTGAATTTTAAGTTCATCGTTTATATTAATAAGTATAATTGTATTCCGTTACTACAAACTTACGGAGCGAAGGCACTGCTTCGGCCATGGCTCTTGCCGCTATACCCGATACTATTGTGGCTCCTTTAATATTAAGGTGTGTGTTGTCGACCTTTCCTTTAGGGCAGAAAGCATACTTCCCTTCAGGTATCCACATGAAAAGCTCTCTCGACTTTTCGGTGCCCAATCCCTGAACGAGATTATGAGTGAGGGTATTCATTTCCACAAATGGCACCGCAAGCTCGCGGGCAACCCTACGCGGCGCATCAAGATATGCCTTATGAGTATCGATGAGAAGAGTACCTTCGGGAGAGTGTTTCACATTCTCGAAGCCTACAGGCGGATTGTCGTCACGATCGATATGTACTTCGGCTGTATCGACAGGAAAGTTGCGTCTAACAATAGAATTCATCAGTATGGGTTGCGCTCCCTTTGAACGAGCTTCGTTGACAAATTTTCGCAGGTTGTCGTCAAATGTGCCTCCGGGCTCTGTATATTTCTTGGGTTTACCTGCTTTCTCATCGTTGTGGCCGAATTGAATCACCACATAATCACCCGGTCGTATGAGCGACATCACCTTGTCCCATCTTCCCTCGTCGATGAAACTTTTGGTAGAGCTGCCGTTGACTGCGTGATTATCCACTTTTACCGGCCCCTGAAGCATGAGGGGAAGCATTTGTCCCCATCCGCGTTCCTGATTTTCATCGGCAAGCGGTTTGTTTGCCATAGTTGAATCACCTATCATGAAGATAGTTACGGAGTCAGCAGGTTCGGACGCACTGACAGCGAATGCGGTTGCGGCTGCAATGAAAAGCGTTGAAAGTATTTTCATGGTTGATCAGAATTTTCAGCATATGATTTTTCAATCTACAAAGTTATGAAAATATTCTGAAAATAAGTGTCGATTCAGGCTTAAATAAGTATAAAATTCGGTAACAACCGAGAATAATGGGGGGAATTGAGAATAATTGAGATAAATCATTATTAATCGTGTCCTATCACGATATAATTCCTATATTCATCACATCGCTGTCAAAGGTGTCACGGTTCACTGCGCGCGAGCGTATCTTGTTGCGGTAGGTATAAATAGTGTTGAGCGACAGTCCGAGGAACCGGGCGACTTTGGCGGCATCGTCAATTCCGAGGCGCTGGAAGGCAAGAATTCGCAACTCGGTGGTGAGTGTGTTGCCGGTCACTGCAATCCTCTTGTCGGGATACATGAGGGCATTGACATCGTTCACAAAGGTAGGGTAGATGTGGATGAAGGTATCATCGAAAATGTCGTAAAACTCTCTGCGCTGTTCATCGATTGTCTTTCCCGACTTTACGAATGAGAGAAGATCCTCGATCTGTCCGGCCGTGATTTTTCTGCGGCAAGTCTTTGCAAAACCTTCAAGTCTCTCAAGGAAAGTGGAACACAGGCTGAGATATTGGCTGATATAGGTTTCTTTGGCTGCATTGGCGTTACTGAGCCGCTGCTTCATTTTTTTGAGCGAGATCATTTCCCTGCGTAGCGAAAGTTGAATCTTGAGGATTATCACAAGTGCTATGATAAGAATACCTGCCATGACGGCGAGAAGCAGCATGCGTCGTTCCTCCATATGACGGAAATCGTCGGCTACTGGTTTCAGTTCGGTGGAAATTGCTGTCTGATTGGTCTTCGAGCCTACACGGATTGAGCGGTCGAGCGCATTGATAAGATAATCATACGAGCGGCTGATGTCACCACTTTCATAAAGCTCTTTTGCAAGCAAAATCTGAGTGTCGCCGTGGAAATTGGCATTACGTATATCGGCTATGGTGCCGAGTGCGTATATGCGAATGGCTTCTTTCTGATTTCCTATTTCGCTGTAGTGCTTGCCAAGCATGCTGGCTGCCAGAGAATAATTGGGATCGCTCATTGAGGCGCTGTCCATAATTTCGTTAAGCAATCCCACCATTTCAGCTATATTACCGTTTTCCTTGGCAAGAAACGCAGGTGCGATTTTTATCAGGTCTGTATCGTTGGGATTGTTGGCTGAAAGTTCAATGACTTTATGGGCATGACCGATGGCTTTCTTTCTGTACTCCTCCCGGCGGGCGCTTTTGGGATACATCTCATAAAGCGCCGAGTTGACCGACATGGCTGCCTGATTGTATTCAAGAAGATTCTCTGACGTGACACCGTTGGCTGCTACATGGTCGAGCAACTGCACGCTTTCAAGATCAAGACCGAGAGCGTGATGCTGCATGGCGGTGCGAATGAGAAATTTCTGTGCCATTGTAGAGTCCCTGTTGATTCTCGCTTCCTCAAATCCCCGGCTGTATACAGCGATGGCAGAATCACTGTAGACATTTCTGTAGAGATCGCCCAGTCGCAGGAAAGACTGCATTCGGGCTTGGCCGTTTTCGATAGTGTCAAGGCTTGTGGCTATGGAATCGGCTTTCATGAGAATCGAAGCCGAGAATCTGTCGAGTCTACGGCTTTCGGTGTCGATAAGTTTAAGGAGATCAGCGGTATTGGAGGGAAGTGAATCATGACGCGCAGCCGAAATTAATATTCCGGCCAAGAGCATGGTAAATGTGCATATTTTACGTAGCATTGAGACGTGATGAATGTTAGGTGATGCAAAGGTAATATTATTCCTGACAATTACCAAACTATGAAAGTTGAAAAAAATGCTTTAGACAGGGTGGTATGTCACTACTTTTCGCTAATTTTGCCAAAAATTCACTATCACAAGATATGGCAACCGTAAAAATTGACGGTCAGGAACTGGCCTATACCGATAATGGCGACTCGGAGCGAGTAATAGTGCTTATGCACGGCTGGGGTTGCTCGAGTGCTACACTTCTGTCGATTGAGAAAGTGGCGCTCGATGCCGGTTACAGGGTGATAAATGTGGATTTTCCGGGATTCGGTCTATCTCCCGAGCCCGCCGGAGTGTGGGGGGTGGAGGAGTATACAGGTCTGATCGAAAAATTTCTCGACTGGCTGGGCATAGTGAAGCCTGTGCTTTTAGGGCATTCTTTCGGCGGACGTGTGGGAATACTGTTATCTTCCCGCAGGGATGTTTCCAAACTTGTGCTCGTGGACGCTGCCGGAGTAAAGCCGCGGCGATCGCTTAGATACCATCTTAAAGTAGGATGGTTCAAACTGTGCAAACGGGTAGTGAATGCCGTAATGAGCAAAGAAGCCGCCGCCCGTGTGATAGAGAGAATGCGCAGCAGCCGCGGATCAAGTGATTATGCTGCAGCCTCGCCGGTGATGAGAATGATACTTTCAAAGGTCGTCAACGAAGATCTCTGTCATGTTATGCCCCTTATCGGAGCTCCTACGTTGCTGATATGGGGCGCTGACGATACTGCCACGCCACTGGCTGATGCCTTAAAAATGGAACGGCTTATCCCCGATGCCGGGCTGGTGAAATTTGACGGCTGCGGCCACTATAGTTTTCTTGACAACCCGACGGGATTCAGCCGGGTATTGACATCGTTTTTAAATTCTTGATTATGATAGCACTTCTTATAGCAGCAACGCTGTTTTCGCTCATCAATGTAGGTTGCGAGTTTGCACGCGACGTAATGATGATGCAGCAGAATTCCTACCGTATCGACCGTTACCGACGTTGGCTCAGCCAGTCAGGCGACACTACTTCGATCATGCGTCTTATTTCACTTGTGGTTATCTTTATTGCCGCGTCAATAATTAGTATCGATGTAGTGTGGATGTCGCTCGTAGCAGTTGATTCACTTGTCAATTCAGTTATACTTCTGCGACGCAAGTATAAAAAACCACTTGTTTATACTCCACGAGTCAAGCGTATTCTGGCAGTGATGTGGATACTTGCAGCGGCAGTACTATGTATTTCACTTCTAACCGGTGATGCATGGTGGACAACGATTCCGGCATTTGCACTCGCCGTATATGTCGCGTCTCATAATTTCGTTATTGTAGCAGTGTGGCTGCTTAAACCTGTGGAGAAGGCAATAAATAACCGTTATTACCGCGATGCGCAGCGTATACTCGAGTCCATGCCCGAGCTCACGGTGATAGGCATTACCGGCTCATATGGAAAGACGAGCACCAAACACTATCTCTACCGTATCCTTCAGGAGAAATTTGATACGGTGATGACTCCCGGCAGTTTTAACACTACGCTTGGTGTTGTGCGCACAATCCGTGAGCACATGAAACCCTACAATCAGGTGTTCATATGCGAGATGGGAGCCAAGCAACCGGGTGATATAAAAGAAATATGTGATCTCGTTCATCCGTCTGTCGGTATTGTCACCGCGGTGGGTGAACAGCATCTCGAATCGTTCAAGTCCATCGAGAATGTGCAGCGCACGAAGTTTGAACTCATTGACTCGCTTCCGGCTGACGGTTTTGCTGTGGTAAACAATGATTTCGAGTGGGCTGCCCGCCGCGAGGTGAACAATGTGGAGGTGGCAAGATATGCAGTCACTGCCACCGACGAAGCAAAATTTGTGGCCGACGAAATTCGTTATACTCCTGCAGGTACGGAGTTTACAATGAAATGTCCCTCCGGTGATACGGTTAACTTCAGGACCCGCTTGGTGGGAGCTTGCAATGTTTCCAACCTTATGGCTGCAATAATTGTAGCGATGCGGCTTGGGGTGGAAATGGAGAAAATCAAGTATGCGGTAGAGCATATCGAGCAGGTGGAGCACCGCCTTAATATGAAGCGCACCCCCGGAGGAATCACCATAATCGATGACGCCTTCAATTCCAATCCCACAGGATCGGCGATGGCGCTCGATGTCCTTGCATCCATGAACGGCGGCAAGCGCATAGTCGTAACTCCCGGCATGATAGAGCTTGGGGAGCGGCAGGCGGAACTTAACAAAGAATTTGGAAAGAAAATCGCATCGTCGGCCGACGTGGCTATTATAGTCGGGCGTTATAACCGCGAAGCCATTACCGAAGGTCTGGCCGCGGCAGGAAATACCTCGGTCAAGGTGCTGGAAGTAGATACATTTGATGACGCGCGCCGAGAACTCGCAACCATAATGACGGCCGGAGATACGGTGCTTTACGAAAACGATCTGCCCGACACATTCAAGTAAATTAACATTTTATATAAGGTAGAACTCACGATTTTACGCTGAGATTTACTAAATTTGCACTTTCAATTACAAAATCCGAAAAAAACAAGCTAAAATATATGGCAACTCAGGACGAAGTATTCAAGAAGATCGTAAGCCACGCCAAAGAGTATGGCTTTGTGTTTCAGTCGAGTGAAATTTACGACGGCCTTTCGGCTGTGTATGACTATGGCCAGAACGGTGTGGAACTTAAAAACAATATAAAGCGCTACTGGTGGGACGCTATGACTCTGCTTCACGAGAATATCGTGGGTATTGATTCCGCTATTTTCATGCACCCCACAATATGGAAGGCTTCAGGCCACGTGGATGCTTTCAATGATCCCCTGATCGACAATCGAGACAGCAAGAAGCGTTATCGTGCCGATGTGCTTATCGAGGAGCAACTCGCTAAATACGATGAGAAGATTGCCAAGGAAGTAGCAAAGGCCCGCAAGCGTTTCGGCGATTCGTTTGATGAGAATATGTTTGTGGCCACAAATGCCCGTGTACTCGATATCGCTGCTCGGCGTGACGCGCTTCATGAACGCTTTGCCAAGGCTCTCAACGATAATAATCTCGACGAACTCCGTCAGATTATCATCGACGAGGAAATCGTATGTCCTATATCGGGCACCAAGAACTGGACCGAGGTCCGTCAGTTCAATCTCATGTTTAAGACCGAGATGGGTTCGACTGCCGACGGTGCCATGACTGTGTATCTCCGCCCCGAGACAGCGCAGGGTATATTTGTCAACTATCTCAATGTGCAGAAGACAGGCCGCATGCGTATACCTTTCGGTATCGCTCAGATAGGTAAGGCATTCCGCAATGAGATTGTTGCCCGTCAGTTCATATTCCGTATGCGCGAGTTCGAGCAGATGGAAATGCAATTTTTCGTGCGTCCCGGTCAGGAACTGGAGTATTTCAAGAAATGGAAAGAGACTCGTCTGCGCTGGCACAAGGCGCTGGGACTCGGCGATGAGAAATATCGCTTCCACGATCATGACAAGCTCGCTCACTATGCTAATGCCGCTACCGATATTGAGTTTGAGATGCCATTTGGTTTCAAGGAAGTGGAAGGTATTCA
The DNA here is from genome assembly GCA_029060405.1 of Duncaniella sp. GTDB lineage: Bacteria > Bacteroidota > Bacteroidia > Bacteroidales > Muribaculaceae > Duncaniella. Next base: position 10,512 of record JAIDUB010000044.1, read on the forward strand.
TTCCCGTACCAACTTCGACCTCTCGCAGCATGAGAAATTCTCGGGAAAGAAGATTCAGTATTTTGATCCCGAACTGAATGAAAGCTATACTCCTTATGTGATAGAAACATCGATAGGCGTTGACCGTATGTTCCTTTCGGTGCTTTGTTCGGCATATGAGGAGCAGGATCTTGAAAACGGAGAAAAGCGTGTCGTGCTCCATCTTCCCGCCCCTCTTGCACCCGTGAAATGTGCGGTGATGCCTCTCGTCCGCAAGGATGGACTACCCGAAAAGGCGCGTGAGATTGTCAACGACCTTAAGTTTGACTTCTCCACCCACTATGAGGAAAAAGACTCTATCGGCAAGCGCTACCGTCGTCAGGACGCAATAGGTACTCCGTTCTGTATCACCGTTGACCATCAGACTCTCGAGGACAATACAGTTACTCTCCGTCACCGCGATTCTATGGAGCAGGAGCGTGTCAACGTTGCCGATCTTCACAAGATTATCCATGACACTGTAAGTCTCACTTCCCTGCTTCGCAAGCTCGGCTAAATACACTTTGAATTATGAAAATGATCAGGATATTCATGCTTCTTGCCGTTGCAGTGGCAACCTCTATGCTTACTTCTTGTAACTACAATTCCCTCGTTACTGAAAAGCAGGGTGTGGAGCAGGCATGGGCCGAGGTGCAGAATCAGTATCAGCGTCGTGCCGATCTTATTCCCAATCTTGTAAATACAGTGAAGGGATACGCGACACATGAGAGCGAGACTCTTGAGAATGTGACCAAAGCGCGCGCTGCCGCTACTTCAATTAACATCAATGCCGATGATCTTAATGAGGAGACCCTCGCTAAGTTTCAGAAAGCACAGAATGACCTCTCGGGAGCGCTGAAATCACTGCTGGCAGTGACCGAGGCTTATCCTGACCTCAAGGCAAACGAGAATTTCCGTGATCTTCAGATTCAGCTCGAGGGTACTGAGAACCGCATAGCAACCGCTCGCACACGCTATACTGAAGCTGTTCAAAAATATAATACCTCAATCTTGAAATTCCCCACCAATATTTATGCGGGATGGTTCGGATTTACAAAGCAACCTCAGTTTCAGGCCGACGATGCTGCCCAGCGTGCGCCTGAGGTTAAATTTTAATTATAGTTGATGAAAAAATTATTGTTATATTTCAGTTCGTTCATGGCACTGATGTCGCTTGCAGCGGCATCGGTATCATGCAACGATGAAGCTAAAAACACTTGGGAAGATTACGAAAACTGGCGCAATAACAATACGGCTTATTATGAGGAGCAGAAATTTGCTATCGACCAGCAGGGTAATCCCGAGTATCTTACCGTAGTGGCTCCATGGAATCCCGGTGCTGAGGTGCTGATAAAGTATCTCAATGACCGAAGCAAGACCGAAGGCAATCTTTCTCCGATGCTTACATCTACCGTTGATGTCAAGTATAGAGGTACATTATATAATAAGGTCGCTTTTGACTCGTCGTATCTTCGCACATCGCCGGCCGACAGTATTTTCCGCACCGTGCTTTCCGGCACGATAGAGGGATGGTGGATAGCGCTGACCGATATGCGTGTGGGAGATTCCGCCCGCGTGATAATACCTTATAATGTAGGATATGGGTCACGTGCCACGGGTTCGATACCGCCGTTTTCTACCCTTGTGTTTGACGTAAAACTGGTGGATATTCCCTACTACGAAATCCGTAATTGAGCTTATTGAAAAAAAATTAAAGCGTGCATCTTGGATTGTGAGATGCACGCTTTTATTGTGTATTCCGTTGAGAGTATTACTCGCCGTAGCTCAGAGTTGTATAGTATCTGAGACCTCCGGTAGGTGTGGAGCTTGCAGTATAGGTCAGAGATATGTAACCGGTCGAGCTGAACCATGTAGCTCCGGTAGAGCCGGTTGAAACCGGAGTCCCGTATATAGACGTCAGGCGAGTATAGGCAGAGTTGTAGCGCGAAAGATCATTGTAAGGAGTAGAGTAGTAGAACGATGAAGCTGTAAGCAGCCCGGCATTGTTGTAGTATAATGCAGCGTCGGGCCATAGCATTGACAGCTCGTTGACGTTACGGAGATAAACCGTATTATCGGCATAGCCGTCGACCGAGTATCCGTTTGTATTCAGGAAATTCAGCGATACTGATATGCCGGTTCCAAACGAAAGTCCGAGAAATCCGTTGATAGCAGGAATGCCGGGTCGAACAACCCAACCGGCGGGTCGCACGGGGCGGGGTATGGGGCGCATTATC
>JAIDUB010000045.1 GCA_029060405.1 Duncaniella sp.
AAAGGGTTGACTCCTGCAAATGGAATCGACCCTAATTTTTTATCCGCTCAAAAATTTTTATCGGACAGCAATAATTAAATTTTTGTTCGGTCTCAAACAGCTTCCCACTTGATTGCAATGTAAAAATTAAGAGCCTCGGCTCACATTTCAAACCCCCAAAACTTCAAAAATCATGGCAAAGAAAACTAAAAAATCCGCAGAAAAAATCGAAGTTCTCATCGCTTCAGCGCTTTGCCCAAGCAAAGAAACCGCTGCTCCCGCTGTCGAGACTACTCCGGCAACAACTCCCACCGCGCAGCAGCCGCGACCGAAGAGAGCGAACCTCATCGTGGCTCAGCGCAAGTTCAACCGCTGGTACGTCTATTTCAAAGGCGTAGCCCCTAAGGAAAATGTCGGTTGCGGATGCAAGACCGCCAAGAGCGCAATACGCTATATGCACTTGCTCAAAGCCCGTCACGGAGCGACTATCACCCAAAACATCTACGACCGCCTCCAGTTCGAGACTAAGCAAGAGGGTTAATCCCTCTCGCTTCTCTCTCCCGATTGTCTCATCGCTTCAGCGCTTTGCTTAAGCAAAGAAACCTTTAATTCAAACGACGATGAAAGAATATATATGCTACACAAAACAAGGTCATTGGACTTTCTACGCCGATAACGATATAGACACTATGCGACTTGATAAAGAGTAACACTGCTATATCTCCATAGCGAATGGTTTGGAAATTTTACTATAATCCGAGCCATTGCTATTACGCTGAAAATGCTTACATTTGCCGGAACAAAAAAACTCGAAATCGCTTATGCTCAATAGATTTAATCATAGAAAGTCATAAACAAGATGGGATGGGACTTAGTTGCCATAGGAACAAATCACACTTTGCCTCTCAAAGACCCTAAAAAGGTTGCAGAACGAATGGCTTCAATCTTAAATGGGATCATTAGCATCGGGTATTCTGATTATTGGGGTTATGATGTTAATACACAAACTATAATAGAAAATCCCGGTAAAATCAAATGGTGTGAATTAGATCGAATTGAAACCAATCCTCAAGGCACCACATTTCGGTTTGAAATAACAGGAGAGAATGAAAAACGCATTTTCTCCCAAATCAAAGATTTTAGTCAAACTAAATTTGAAGAAGGAGTCCATAAGGAATGGTTTTTGGAAGGGTTGTCAGAGCCGGAATATGATTATTATCGTATTGATGCCGATGATGCCGTAAATGTCTCGTACTTAACATATATTTATAGGGATATAGTGGAACTCTATCCATCGTTCCCATACGGAGGACGTTGGTTCGGATTTGAGCGTGTATTTAAAGAGCCTTATTCCGGTGAAAACAAAAGAATACTTGACAATTTCAGGAAAGATATATACAAGCAATTGTCTGCTTACGGATGCGATAACGCTTATTACTTCCCCGACCAAGGATTTGGAGAGCGTCTCTATGAATACATTAACCATACCACTAACGAGTGGGTAGACTTTATGCAATCTCGCTCTTATATATGTGATGACTGCGAGGATCTCTTAATATTTAATATGAGCGACTACTTAAGTGGGGAAATTATTCTATCTCCTGGGCAAAATATTATCTGTATTATTGATGATTTTGCAGACTTTAGAGACTAAACACATCTTTTCGATGACGTTATAAAGTCAATACATTTGTGTGCCTAATCAGAAATTTGTAGACTCTCCCAATTTCAACTCCGTAGAAACCGTGCCCGGCTCCGTAGTCGGTCAGCGGAATTGCCATGATTTTATTTGTGGCACTCTCCGGCTGTGGCGTTTTCATATCATACGCTCCGCAGTAGCCCTTCGGGTGTCTGGTATCGGTAACCCCTTGTTCATCGGTTGACTGTATCGGAGTCGATGACTATATGGAGTTCCAGGAGACACTCGACAACTTCGAGATTATCGCGAAGCACTTGGCTTTGCCAAGAACCCTGCTGCGGAGAGTGGGATAGCGAAGAAGACTTCACCCGCCACATCGTCGAAGAATGCTACAATCTTGAAAAGATGATGGGCAATCTCGCTAACTATTTCGACTATAAAGCGTTCTTGCCTCGCAAGCGGCAATCCGATGACGGACACGAGCTGTTCATGTATGTCTATCAGATGGGAGCGAACAATAACGTGTTCCGCGTTATCTGACCCTCAAACCTCTCCACTCAAAGGTTTTTTAGCTCAGTCAAGCCGTCGCCGAGCTAAAGGTTCCGAAAGGAAAAGCTCTTTTGATGTAAATTTTCATTTTAATTCAATCTTTTTAATTCCCCCCAAGCGTCTGACATTTGTTGAAAATAGGGATATTTTCTCAGAAATTCTTCTTTAGATATCTGATTACCTTTTTCGTCGAAAAGACTTGTAGTTTGATTATGTAGATTAAAATCTATGGCCGTAGAGCCATTGTTATGGCAAATAATCATATGGGTAATAACACCATCTTTTACAATCATATAACCCTTCTCATCATCCTGAACCTTACCGGAGAATGGTTTTCCGTTATATTCCATAATTCCTTCTGAATTATTTTGAACCTTATCAGAAGTTACAGAAGAAGGTGTGTCTTGTTCATTGGTAAATACATTTGAACAACTAATGAATAGTAGTAGAAAAGGAATTATCAGATATTTCATATTTAAGATGATTTTTGAATTCTGCACAAGTGTGATTTTTAAGATTACGTGCAAAGTTACCCATTTTTCCTTACATTTCATGTCATTACAATCATATAATAGGAGTAACTTTGTGATGTTATTGTGCTTATCGTTGCCGCAGTACTTTTGTTATTTTGTTCTTTATTGAAAAATCAGGAAAAGGTTATTGTGTATTTCGCTGATTCTTATTGCTCATGGCAGAAAGGTGCCATTGAAAACGCAAATAAACTCATACGAAAGTATATCCCTAAAAAATCCAATTTTGATGACTTTTCCGACAAACGTATTATGGAGATACAAAAGAAACTTAACCGTCCTTGACCGCTTACGGCAGATTTTCTGTAGTGATCCATTTCTGCTGAGGCTTCAATGATTTTTGACCTATACATGCCGCAAATTTCTAAATTTTAAGCGAACAGTAATGAATTTTTTAAACAATCTTTATCGCTAATCACCTACTTTCAATCAATTAGGCTCGTGGAGCTCACGTTAAACTACCTCATGCTCCCCGATTGGGGGCTTATTTGGAAACCACTGTGAGGCGCGGGGATGGAGGCTCGAGGCGGTGGGGGCTTCTTGGAAACCAATGTGAGGCGCGGGGACGGAGGCGCGAGGCGGAGGCGCGTTGGGGGGGCGATAATAGGCGGCACGGCAGCGCGCATCAAGATTAATGCTGCGCTGGCTATTCTTGCGCAGAGCATCTCATCAGGCGGGCGTATTGGGCGCGGAGGGTGGGGATGCGGAATTTTTCGGGATTGATCAAGCCTCGGCCTGAGCGGATGTTGGCTACGACTGCGGCGCAGTCGCCGGCTATGGTGGTATCCACGCAGTCGGTGGCGAATACGGCTTCGATTTCCGGCAGCAGTTCCACGGCCGATATGTCGTCGAGCGCCGCCATGACAAACCCGGCGAAGTTGCCGTCGCAGCCGTCGGTCACGGGCAGACGTGTGACCATCGAGTTGAGCAACCGGCGAAATGCCTCGATGATTTCGCCCCGGCGTTCCGGATGGTTTACCATCACCATTACCCACATGTCGAGCACCTGCTGCCGCAAATATGAGTCGAGGCCCGGCTGGTAGAGATACTCCTCGATGGCGGCCATATTGTCGAGTCCGCACGCATACAGCGCCGGATGGATGACTTCGGGGGCGAAGTCACCCAGATGGTAGTCGGCAAACTCGCCGCGCTGCCTCATCAGCTCAAGCACCGCATCGAGCCCGACACCCGAGCGCAGCTGCGCGAGCAGCAGCAGAGAGTGCATTATGGATCCGTTGTCATTTTCATCCTCATCATCCATAATGCCGCAGTTGATAAGCTGACAGGTGCGACCTATCTCATATAGCATTATGTTGCTCAGGTCGCTTGCCACCTCGTCGGCCGGGAGCGAAAATATCCGCTCGATCACGTCGTCGGGCAGCGAATATATGTTGTCGACCGACCGCACGGCATCTGCTATAAACTGATGCTTCACCGTCAGCGTCAGCGGATATTCGGGATATTCATACGTGTAAGGCTCTGCCGGATGGCGCGACGATTCTTTCTGCCATTCATACATATTTGACATTGCATTTTCCACCATCATCGTCTTGGCGTCCTGCTCTATTACGTAATCAAAATTTCCCTCCCCGAGCGTCTTTTTCAGCATATACAGATACGGCATCTCGCGCCTGTCGCTGTTGACGACAAGAAAATGGCGCCCGTTCTTGCCATACTCATATTCTATCAGCTCCACGTCGTCAGTATCTTCCTCCAGCACATACGAAGCTATCTCGAAATCCTTGGCCGGAGCTATGCCGCCCTCCTCGGCGAAACTTATCGCGCCGTATATCAGATTATGCGCCTGCTCATAAGTGACCTCCTCAATTCCCTGCTCACGATCAAGACAGTCGATAAGAAACTCAAAATCATATTGGGTCATGTTGTAATACCATGCAGCGTCTTTCACGCCGATGCAATAGGTATCGACAAGAAAAACGCATGCCACCACGTTGCCGCTCGGCCTCATCCGCGTCACCACCACTTGAGACATACCATTTTCCTCCCAGCCCGGGATCCAGTAACACCGCCATATCGGCAACGTGCGCGCCTTCTCGCGCATGAACCGCTCGGGCGACATAAACGTTTGCTGCTGACCTTTCTTCTTGCCTTTAGATTTCTTCGATGCCATATTCTTACCTTCGATTATGGATTTATAAAATTATTTGCACTGAAAATATTGCCGCCGACTCAGCAGATACCGTATGCTCAAACCCCGAGTCTCGACGCACTCCCACAAATTTATGAAATAAATCCTTCACACCCCACAATTTTCTACACATTTCTCAAAATTTATTCCATCGCAGTATTCACTCTTTCCGATGAGTCCATGAATATGTTACAAGAAGTAGTTGGAAAGTAGCGTGGCATGACAAAACGCTCTATGCCTGCCGACTTCGACAGGGCTTTCTCAAATTCCGCCGTAGACATATCATCATACATATCAAGGGATTCCTCCTCCATATACCACCATACCGTCGAGCCGGCGGCCTCACATATCCGCTTTACAGTTTTCCTGAATGTCAACCCGTTCAATACCGTATCCCAATAGCAATAAAACATCATCCACAGATAAGGAAAGTCAGGATCGACGTCGCAATTCGACGGCCGCTCCATATACCCCGCCCAATAACACGCCGACCCGAAGTCAGCGCTATCACCGTCATCTCCGGGCTCCAACATACCGGGCATCGCTTCATTAATGCGACGAACAAGCCCGCGAAAATCTCCCGCCACCGGCTCGGGCTTGAAAATTACGTAAATCCTTTTCGACATAATTCCTCCCATAATACCTATTTGGTTGCGGTCATTGCATCAATTAAGTCCTGATAGCAGGTTACTTTATGATATTTGACATTATCTGTTGACATTTCGTTGAACAGTTGAGAGGCACAGTCAATCTTTGCATTCTCTATCGCGTTGAGTTGCATGGAGCTGAGAGATCCTTTGGTCTCGGCGATAAAGAAAATATGCTTGACATTGCCTTTCTGCATCGCTATCGCCCAGTCGGGGGCATAATTGCCGACCGGGGTAGGAATGTTGAAGGAGCGTGGCAGTTTGGCATAGACAACGACCTCGTTTGCTTCGTCGAGGTCATGCGCGAAGTTACGTTCGCCGATGCTGTCGGATACGACGTAATCGGTAATGTGCTTGGATGCCTGATAAGCTTTATCAAACTCTGCCTTACTTGCCGCAGTGAAGATGTCGGAGTCATACTTTCCATCAGTCAATTGATAATGGATATGATCGACAATCATTGTGGCTTTCTGCTCGCGGATAATCTGCACGACCTTACGGATAAATTCTTCGGGATTGTTGCGGAACAGGCCGAGTTTCGCCGGACGTAGACCTTGAAGAATCTTCGCAGCAGTCCGTCGTGTAATATTAGCACCCTTGGCGATCTGCCCGATAAGGTCATACTTTACGGAAGAAGTGCTTACGTCGGTAAGTTCTTGAGATGTGGATTTTGTGTCACCAAATTCATTCACGTCATTTTCGTGCTGCTTACCCTCAATTTTGATGTAGCGCAGGGTACGCACCTGCAACTCGTCAGAATTAAGATGTAGTACTGCATTCTTAATCAGTTCGTCAGAGTTATAGCTGACAGTATAGACATACTGGTGGTTGATGGCTTTCCAAAGGGACTGAAACTCTTCCCGATAGAAATTGGCGTTGAGCTTATGCTCCGGCAATTTTGTCTTACTGCCGTTCTCGGTCATACCATCCAGCAGTGACGGGTCAAAGATAGAATTTATCAGGCGAGTCACACCTTCAGCCACTGGTTGAAGTTTTACAGGCAATGGAGCGAGCATGCCGGCTTCACGGTCAGCGTGGTATTTAGGAGTGATGTTGCCGCTGTCGTCAATGTACCCATTATCATCAAGATAAGCCATAATGCGTCCAGCTTCAGTATCAGATACGATATGAGGTTGTCCGTCAAGAGTAATTGTCTTTCCTTTGAAGTAGTCTGTTGACGCCTTGGTAGCTCGTTCACGCAGAGCGTCGCGTGTCTCCTTTTGCAGCGCACTGGTGAAGTCTGCATAGCTCTCGTTGGCAATAACCGTAAGCACATTTATGTCGTGTACGTTGTCGCCAAGCAGTTCCTTATCCTGACGGATACCATTGCGGTCAACTGCTATACGCAAACCGCGACCAACCTCCTGACGTTTGGTGGTGGTTGAATTGCTGTGGCGTAGGGTACATATCTGAAACACATTCGGATTATCCCAACCCTCGCGCAAAGCGGAGTGAGAGAAGATAAAGCGTGTCGGTTCGTCGAAACTCAATAGACGCTCCTTATCTTTCAGTATAAGATCATAGTCAGATGCTTCTTCGCTGACATCAGAGCCTTTCTTAGTTTTAGTGTCTATCATCTTCCCTTTCTTGTCAATAGAAAAGTAACCGCGATGCGTCTGATAGGGTGCAAAGCGACGCAGATACTCGTTATAGTCCTCGTCCCAGATATGGAACTCCTCATTGACATGACGGGCATATTCTTCCTCAAAGATGATTTGGAACACACCTTTGACCGGCTCATTGTTCTCGTCATACTTGCGATATTTCGCTACTTCGTCGATGAAGAAGAGCGACAGACATTTTATACCTTTCTTGAACAACTGACGTTCTTTCTCAAAATGAGCCTTTATCGTCTCTCGTATTTGAACGCGCTGCATGTGCAGTTCGTTGGAGTCGCCGATGATTTCGCCTTTGCGTAATGTCACACCATTAGTAAAGGTCACATATCCTACAGGATGTGCGGTATTGCCCGGATTGATTTCAGCAATATCGTAGCCACGATATTCCTCCAATTCATTAGACTTAACGAACAATGAATCGCCGACACTAAGGGTCTTGAAATGGCGGCGAGGCTCACTGGCTGCATTCTTGACTTCGATAGATATTCGAGCCATTGGCGGTTTTGTCGGAGACAGTACAATATCTTCGAGGTACATATATCCGTTTGTGCCACGGAGATTTTTCAGCTCAAAACCTACAACCTTGATA
>JAIDUB010000046.1 GCA_029060405.1 Duncaniella sp.
TCCATCTACACCCCGTGGAAAACCGCCCGCGCCTACTTCAACAAATGCCTCCCCCTCATCGACCAGCTCTGATCACATATATCATTTTCGCCGCAACGATATAACAATCAATCGTGTAGGGGCGCTTCAAAGGAGCGCCCGGCGGGGGATACGGCGATAGATGAGGCGATAGTTACCTTTTTGCTCGGCCGGGCGCTCCTGAGGAGCGCCCCTACAAGGCATATTGCTTATATACAGCGGATTGCGGGGTGGTGTGATTTATACATAAGCCGCTATCCAATCATATATAGTAATGGCCGCTCCGGGTGGGGCGGCCATTGATGGGTTGAGGGTGCGGGATTAGAGGTTGAATGCTTTTTTCACCTCGGGGACGGCGTCGAGGCGTTCCCAGCCGAAGAGTTCTACTTCGATGTCCTTGGGGGCTTCGTATTTCGACTCGAAATGCTTGACTACGCGGCGGGGCTGACGGCCTACGTGGCCGTAGGATGCGGTCTCGGCGTAGATGGGTTTGCGCAGATCGAAGCGCTTCTCGATGGCGTAGGGACGCATGTCGAAACATTCCATATTCTTCACTATCTCGGCGATTTCGCCATCGGTGAGGTCCACGTGTGACGTTCCGGCGGTATCGATGCAGAGGCTCACGGGCTCGGCACAGCCGATGGCATAGGCCACCTGCACGAGCGCGCGGTCGGCCACGCCTGCTGCCACGAGGTTTTTGGCGATGTGGCGCGCGGCATAGGCTGCCGAGCGATCGACCTTGGAGGGATCTTTGCCGGAGAACGCTCCGCCTCCGTGAGCACCGTGACCGCCGTAGGTGTCAACGATAATCTTTCGTCCGGTAAGGCCGGTATCACCGTGGGGGCCGCCGATCACGAACTTACCGGTGGGATTGACGAGCAGCTTGACGTCATCGCCTATGAGAGCGGCTACCTCGGCAGGGAGTTGAGCCTTCACACGGGGAAGAAGGATATTACGGATGTCGTCGGCGATGCGCTGCTGCATGGCGCGGTCGGCTTCTGCCTGCGCCTCGGGGGTGTCATCGACCGGCTTGACAAATTCGTCGTGCTGCGTGGAAATCACTATCGTGTCGACGCGCAGGGGGCGGTTGTTCTCGTCATATTCCACCGTAACCTGACTCTTGGAGTCGGGACGGAGATAGGTGAACACACGTCCGCGCTTTTCCCACGTCATCTCTTTAGCTTCGCGGCGTATGGCAGCGAGCTCGCGGAGCAGGCGATGGGAGAGGTCGAGAGTGAGCGGCATATAGTCGGGGGTCTCGTTGCAGGCGTAGCCGAACATCATGCCCTGATCACCCGCGCCCTGCGACTCCTTGCTCTCACGGTCGACACCGCGGTTAATGTCGGGACTCTGCTCATGGAGCGCCGAGAAAACACCGCAGGCCTCGCCGTCAAACTTCAATTCCGAGCGGTCATAGCCAATCTGCCTTATCACGCGGCGGGTCACCTCCTGAAGATCGACGTAAGCCGCCGAGCGCACCTCACCGGCTATCACTACCTGACCCGTAGTAACCAGAGTCTCGCAAGCCACCTTCGACTCAGGGTCATGGGCGAGAAACTCATCGAGTATGGCATCGGAAATCTGATCGGCCACCTTATCGGGATGCCCTTCCGAAACGCTTTCTGAAGTAAAAAGATAAGTTTTCATATCGTTATATAAAAATTAAAATGTCGAAAAAGAGGCGGTGGAAAACTCGGAGCCTGATTTTCAACATTTTCGTGTGCGTGCCCGGGAGCACGTACCCTTATGTAACTTCAAAAAACCTTTCTTGCATAATGCCGTCGCGATGGCGACGGATTGACCGGCCCGAAGGCCAAGTAGGTTGCGGTTTTAGCATTTTTTGAAGTGGTTGCAAGCAGCCAAATTTGTCCACTATGTTTTTACGGAGTGCAAAATTACAACCAAATTCATCCCCGGCCAAGGATTTTAAGGAATTTAACAATTATATAGAGAGGATGAAGGGTGGAATCGGGAGAAAGAGGCGGGAAGCGGGAGGAAGCGTAAGAGGGCGAATGGAAGCAGGGGAAGCATGGGCGCGGCGGCCGATTTTTATAAAATTTCATAATTATTAAGCCATTGTGGCGGAAATTGAAATAAAAATTGCTATATTTGCAAGCTGAAATGCCGCCCCGTGTCGCTATGGGACGATTAACTACCTTGAACTAAATCAATTAATCAATCTTTAATACATTCTACTAACACAATGCAAAAAGGATCATTGGGAAGCGTTGTTGCAGGAGTGATAGCAATATTCCTCGTGCTCATCTGTCTCTTCTACCTCTCCTTCACGGTTGTCACCAACCACTATGAGGACAAGGCCGATGCAGTGGCTAAGACCGAGGCTGCTAAATTCAACGACGACCCCGAAACTTACCGCAAGGCTTACAGCGATTATATCAAGAACATCGCTAACGAAAAAGTCTATCTTGGTTACACTTTCAATGAAGTTCAGAAACTTGGTGTAGGTCTCGGCCTCGACCTTAAGGGCGGTATGAACGTCACCCTTCAGGTATCGGTTCCCGATATTCTCCGCTCGATGGCCAACGCCGAGGGCAATCCCTACTTTGAAAAGGCCCTCGCCGCTACCGACTCGGTAGTGCGCGCCACCAAGAGCAACGATTATGTTGACATCTTCTACCAGCAGTACACGGCTCTTGATCCGTCGGGCGACCTTTCGGTCGTATTCAAGGATCAGGTTAAGCGCGGCCAGAGCCCCGAGGCTGTGCGCAACGCGCTGAAGCAGGAGGTTAAGGATCGCGTAAGCAGCTCTACCAATGTACTCCGCACCCGTATCGACCAGTTCGGTGTGGTTGCGCCCAACATTCAGGAGCTTGAAAAAGACGGCCAGATTCTTCTCGAGCTTCCGGGCGTGAAGGAGCATGACCGTGTGCGTGACCTTCTGAAATCGAGCGCCAACCTCGAGTTTTACGAGACCGCTCTGTTCACCGAGGTAATGCCCTACATCCAGCAGCTCGATGCTGCTCTCCGTGCCGATTCGCTCAACAACGGCCGCGGTCTTGCCGAATATTTCAAGCAGCTCGGCGGCACCGGCAATCCTATCGGCATAGGTATCGCTGCAGAAACCGCCCGCGACACCATCAACAACATTCTTGCTTCGGAGACTGCCAAGCGCATCCTCCCCGGCAATATCAAGCTTGCATGGGAATTCAAGCCTACAATCATAGCCGAGAATGACTCGGCGCGCGGCAAGCGCAACATAGCCGTGTATGAGCTCGTGGCTCTCAAGACCACCAACGGCAAGCCCGCTCTCTCAGGCGACGTGATCACCTCGGCTACCAGCGAGTATGACCAGATGCAGGGCGGTAACTATGTATCGATGAACATGAAGCCCGATGCAGCCCGCTCATGGGCACGCATCACCGCGGCCAACCTCAACAAGCAGGTGGCTATCGTGCTCGACGATCAGGTTTATTCAGCTCCCAACGTGAACAGTGTGATCGAAGGCGGTCGCTCTCAGATTACCGGTAACTTCTCGACCGACGAGGCAAAGGACCTTGCCAACGTACTCAAGAGCGGTAAGATGGCTGCCAAGGTTGATATCATCTCCGACACCGTGATCGGTCCGTCGCTCGGCCAGCAGGCTATCCACGACGGTCTGTGGTCGTTTGTTGTGGCACTTGTGCTCCTGATGATCTTCATGTGCCTCTTCTACGGCTTCATCCCCGGCCTTATCGCCAACCTCGCCCTTGTATTCAACATCTTCTTCACGTTCGGCATCCTCGCATCGTTCCAAGCAGTGCTGACGCTGTCGGGTATCGCAGGTATCGTGCTCGCACTGGGTATGGCAGTGGACGCCAACGTGCTTATCTATGAGCGCGCCAAGGAAGAGCTCCGCGCCGGCAAGAATGTGCGCAACGCCATCTCCGACGGTTATTCCAACGCGTTCTCGGCGATCTTCGACTCCAACCTTACCTCGATCATCACCGGCGTGATCCTCCTCATCTTCGGTACAGGACCCATCAAGGGCTTCGCCACCACGCTCATCATCGGTATCATCTGCTCGTTCTTCACCGCAGTATATCTGACCCGTCTTGTCTACATCGCGTTTGCCAAGACCAAACCTTTCGAGAACCTCACTTTCACCACAGCTCTCTCGAGCAAGATGTTCAACAACACTCACTTCAACTTCCTCGGTGCCCGCAAGATCAGCTTCACCGTGGTAGGTATAGCAGTGATCGTGGTGATCTGCTCGTTCTTCATGCGCGGTCTCAATCAGGGTATCGACTTCTCGGGCGGTCGCAACTATGTGGTACAGTTTGACCACTCGGTTAAGACCCACGAGATTCAGGAGAAACTCGCTCCTCTCTTCGAGGGCGCTCAGGTGAGTGTAATCACCATCGACGATGACCACAAGGTACGTATCTCGACCAACTACAAGATCGACTCCGATGATGAAGGTGTAGATGAAGAAATCACCGGAATCCTCTACAACGGTCTTGCCGACGAGCTCAACGGCATGTCGATCGAAGACTTCTCGACCACCAATGAGAACGTAGGTATCATGTCGTCGGCCAAGGTAGGTCCTACAGTGGCCAACGATATGCGTACCGACGCAATCATAGCCGTGGTCATAGCGCTTGTGGCAATGTTCTTCTACATCCTCATCCGCTTCCACAACATCGCCTTCTCGCTCGGCGCGCTTGCAGCCGTATCGTTCACAGCATTCACCATCGTAGGTTTCTACTCGCTCTTCTGGGGTCTCTTCCCCTTCGCGATGGAGGTAGACCAGACGTTTATCGCCGCCGTGCTGACAGTGATCGGTTACCAGATCAACGATACCGTGGTGGTATTTGACCGTGTGCGCGAGAATGTGGCACTCTATCCCAAGCAGGATTTCTACACCACCATCAACTCGTCGCTCAACTCCACACTGAGCCGTACGGTGATGACCTCAAGCTCGACACTGCTCGTGCTCCTGTCGATCTTCGTGCTCGGCGGTGACTCGATCCGCTCGTTCACCTTCGCGATGATCTTCGGTGTTATCATCGGTACGCTTGCCACCATCTACCTTGCAGCTCCCGTAGCTTATCTTGCTGACGCCCGCCGCCACAAGAAAGCTGCCGCAAAGTAATCAAGCTGACTTTCTGAATTATCACCATAACTCATGCCGGGAGCGCCCGCGAGGTCACCACTGACCCACGGGCGCTCCCTCTTCGTCGATAATTGTGGCGGGATTGTCGATGATTGTTGCGAAATCGGGAAATATTTGCCAACTTTGAAGCCACAAGTAAGTCACAGCGATGAATACCCATATCAACCGAAACAGGGTGCTGACGTTCCTCACCCATCTGCTCGTAATCTCGATGCTGTTCGTGCTCCCCGAGGTATTGTGGAGTCTCGCATTCCCGTGGAAAAAAGTTCATCCGGAATTCTTCATAAAGACCATAGCGTTTGTGGCCGCGTTTTATATGGAATACTATGTAATATTGCGGCGCGTGCCGTCGCGCAGCAGCCAGTGGGGCGGCTTCGCGCTGAAAAATCTCGCGCTGATAGGAGTACTGCTGGCGATATTCTACTTCACCGGTCCAGCTCATGAGCGCCCTCACAAGAATCCTGACCACGTATCGTTCATCTCACGCTCGGCGCTGATGCTCACCCGCGACGCCGTGATGGTGATTCTCACCATAGGCCTTGCAGTGGCAATGAAACTCGGCGAGCAATGGCGATACCTCGAGTCGCGCCGCCGCGAACTGATTGACACTCAGCGGGCCGAGGAACTCGCCAATCTGAAAAACCAGCTCAATCCCCACTTTCTGTTCAACACGCTCAACAGCATCTACGCACTCATAGCCATAGCGCCTGAGAAAGCGCAGGCCGCGGTGCACGAGCTGAGCCGGATGCTGCGCTACATGCTCTACGAAAGCCATGCCACCGTGCCGCTTGAGCGCGAACTGAATTTCATACGCAACTATATCGAACTGATGAAACTGCGCCTAAATCCGGCTCTGCCGCTCGAAGTGACTCTCGACGCCGGCGACAGCGCCGACATGCCCGTGGCGCCGCTGATATTCATCACACTTGTGGAAAATGTGTTCAAGCACGGCGACACCTCGGCGCCATATAAACCCGTAACCATATCGCTCACGGCAAGCAACGGAGTGGTACACTGCGTCACCACCAACGCCGTGGCGCCCCGCTCAACGGAGAAAGCCGACGGAGGTATAGGCCTCGTCAATCTCAACCGCCGGCTTACACTGCTTTACGGTGACCGCGCGTCGCTAAAAACTACCACGACTGACGGACGCTTCGTAGCCACACTTTCAATCGACCTTAACCCTGAAGAAAAATGAATAAACTGCGCTGCTGCGTGATCGATGACGAGCCGCTCGCATCAGGTCTGATAGCCTCCTACATACTCAAGACCCCGTTTCTGGAACTCGGAGGTGAATATTCATCGCCCAACGACGCTACGGCGGCCATACTGGGCGGTGAATTTGACATAGTGTTTCTCGACATCAACATGCCGCAGATAAGCGGCGTGGAGTTCGCGCGCATAATCCCGCCGTCGACACGAGTGATATTCACTACCGCCTACGACAGCTATGCCGTGGAAGGATTCCGCCTAAACGCGCTCGACTATCTGCTGAAGCCGGTAAGCTATCCTGAATTTCTCGAAGCCGCCAACCGCGCCCTGCAATGGAAAGAATCAACAGCCCCGCAGCCTGCAAGACAGTCGGCTCCTGCCGAGGACAGATTCATAATAGTAAAGAGCGAATACAAACTCATACAGATACCTGTAGACGACATACTCTACATAGAAGGGCTGAAAGACTACGTGCGCATCTACACCGCCTCACGCGAGCGACCGGTAATGACACTCCTGAGCATGAAATCGATAGAGAGCAAGCTCCCTGAGCCGCAGTTCATGCGCGTGCACCGCAGCTTTATCGTCAATACGTCGCGCATTTCCACCATAGAGCGCAACCGCATAGTGTTCGGCGACAGCTATGTGCCTGTATCTGACAGCTACCGTCAGACATTCAACGATTTCATTTCAGCCCGCACCCTCGGTGAAACACCCGCAGACAAAACCGCCGATTAAGTGAAATAATGTTAAAAATAGAGATATAACGATTAAATGCTATATTTTTGTTAAACCCTCGGGCACGATAAAACATTATAACGTTATAAGAATAATCACTTTACTCATTTATACATTATGTCCCTCTTAAAAGAATTCAAGGATTTTGCCATGCGTGGCAATGTGATCGACATGGCTGTCGGTGTTGTAATCGGTGCCGCATTCGGTAAAATCGTATCATCGCTGGTCGATGACCTCATCATGCCTCTTGTGGGCGTGGCAACCGGCGGTATCAATTTCACTGACTACAAGTGGGTGATCCAGAAAGCCGTGATGGACGGTACTGAAATAATCAAGCCCGAGGTTACGCTCAACTGGGGTACATGGATTCAGACCATCGTCAACTTCCTCATCGTCGCATTCTGCATCTTCCTCGCCATCAAGGTCATGAACCGCTTCCGCAAGCAGGAGGAAGCCGCTGCCGAAGAGGCTGCCGCGGCTCCCGCCGAACCCACCAAGGAAGAGGTGCTCCTCACCGAGATCCGCGACCTTCTCAAGCAGCAGGCCGACGCTGAAGGCGCTGCCAAGTGATGCAGACCGTACTGTTTCATTCCACCGTATTCGGACCCATTCATTCCCGGCGACTCGGCGTGTCGCTGGGAATTAATCTTGATCCCGACGACGGAAAGGTATGTTCGTTTGACTGCCTCTATTGCGAGGCCGGATTCAACGCGCAGGGGACCGGAACCACCGGGCTGCCCCCGCGCGAGCATGTGAAACGCATGCTGGGCGACAAGCTCAAGGCCATGCACGACGCCGGCGAACATCTCGACGTGATAACCTTCTCAGGCAACGGCGAGCCTACCATGCACCCCGATTTCGCGGGGATAATCGATGATACCATAGCGTTGCGCGACCGCTGGTTTCCCGAGGTAAAAATCAGCGTGCTGACCAATTCCACCCGACTTGACCGCCCCGAGGTGGCCGAGGCGCTGCGTCGCGTCGACAACAATATAGTGAAACTCGACTCGGCCGTCACGTCCACGATGAGACTTATCGACCGCCCCGTATCGGCGACATATACGTCGGAGAAAGCCGTGGAGATGATACGGCCCTTCGGCCGCAGTTGCGTGGTGCAGACCATGCTGCTGCGCGGCATATGGGAAGGGCAGCGTATCGACAACACCACTCCTGAAGAAATCTCGGCGCTTATCGAAGCCTACCGCGCCATCGGGCCGCGGCAGGTGATGATATATTCCATCGACCGGCGCACTCCCGCCCGCGACCTCGAAAAGGTGCCCCGCGAGGAACTGGAGCTGATAGCCGACCGCATCCGTCGCGAGACGGGTATAGAAGTAAGCGTGGCATGAATCTCCCCGCCATCATACCGCCGCCGCTCCGTAAAGGCAGCCGCATAGCCATCGTGTCGCCCTCGGGTGCGGTGGACGCTGATGTTGCCGACGGTGCTGCAGAGGTATTTTCTTCGTGGGGTTTCGTGCCTGAAATCATGCCCCATGCCCTGTGTCGCCACGGCTCTTTTGCCGGCACAATGGAAGAGCGGCTTGCCGACATCACCCACGCCCTCATCTCGCCGCGTTACGATGCCGTGATGTGCTCGCGCGGAGGATTCGGGGCCGTGCATCTGCTCGACCCCCTCTCTCGCCTTCCGCTTCGCGACAACCCTAAATGGCTCATCGGCTACAGCGACATCACCGCGCTTCACTGCCTCATGAGCTCAGGCGGCATAGCGTCACTCCACGCTCCCAACTGCCGCCACTTGGCCGAAAACCGCGGTCGCGACGACTGCTCGCTGCGCCTGCTGGATATACTGTCGGGAAAGGAACCGCGGCCTGTCGTGGCGCCCACACATTCTCTCGCTATTGCAGGCAAAGCCACGGGAGTGTTGCGTGGCGGAAATTTTGCCGTGCTGTCGTCGCTCATCTCCACGCCGTTTGACACCATCACCCGTTCCGACGACACGATTCTTTTCCTCGAGGACATCTCCGAACCCATCTACAAAGTGGAGCGAATGCTCCACACCCTCCGCCTCAACGGCACGCTCTCACGGCTGCGAGGGATCATATTCGGGCAGTTCACCAACTACCGCCCCACCGATCTCTACGAAACCATGGAGCAGATGATAGCCCCGCTCGTAGCCGACCTCGGCATCCCCGTCGCCTTTAACTTCCCCACGGGCCACGTCGACCTAAACTATCCCCTCATGGTCTCCGCCCCGGCCACACTCACGGTGGGAGAGCACACCACGGAGCTGATTAATCCGGTATGATTCAAATACATTGTTCGGCCGGGCGCTCCGGTGGAGCGCCCCTACAAGTTGGGTATTTTCGGCATGACCATATCCCCCCCAAAAAAGACAACTGCCGCGCCGGGAGAACCGGGCGGCAGCGTGTATAACACTTAAAACCTTTATTGTCGGGGGCGAGAATTAAACGTAGTCGGCGAAACGCTCCTGCAGACGCTTGCGGGCGAAGAAGATGCGGCTCTTGACGGTGCCGAGGGGAAGATTCATCTTATCGGCGATTTCGTTGTATTTGTAACCTGCAACGTGCATCGAGAAAGGAATGCGGAACTAGTCGGTCATTGCATTGATGGCGGCG
>JAIDUB010000047.1 GCA_029060405.1 Duncaniella sp.
ATGTTGACCGCAACAAAGCCGTCGACGACATCTGCTACGCACACTTCTTCCTGACGCGCGCAGCAGCCAAAGCCCGGTTCTACATCAATGCCTCCGACAACTTCACCGGCACTGAGGTTGCCAACGCCCGCATCAAAGCCATCAGGCTCAGCGGCATCGGCACAACCGAATACGTCTTCCCCAACAACGCCGTCTACTCCACCCCCAAGGAGCAGCTCACAGCCCCCGGCAACGTTATCGAGACCTACATTACCTCATTCGCTACCCCGGCAGCCAACCGCCCCGTGACCTACGAGATCACCGGCCTCAACGTCGAGATCGAGAAACCGGCCGATGGCAAGCCAAGCCTCATTCAAGGCGTTAACGGTGCCTCAACGATCTACTTCCCCGAGTCAATCTTGGCGGCAGAGCAGCACTACATGGTAAGCGTTCAGCTCAACGACGCCAAAGGCACATGGCTCACCGCTCCGCTTGAAACCAACATCCTCAACTTCGGCGGCCGCGACGCCATAGCGCGCGACACAGCTCTCCCCATCATCATCACCTTCAACGGATCTGCCGACATCAAAGCCGAAGTGCTCCCGTGGAACCGTGAGGACTACTACGTCGACTACACCGCCAACATCGGCTTCGCCGACGACGGTTACCTGAAAATTACAGGCACTCCCGGACAGACCGGTGATTACCTCTCGCTTAACGAAACCACCGCACAGCTCGTGCTCAACTACGGCAAGACCGCACGCGGCACGTTTGAGATCGCCTCGCCCGTCGGAGCGCAGTGGGATGCCTACCTCATCACCACCGGAGGCACACAGAATGCCATCCAGTTTGTCGACCCCGCCGACGCCACAAAGACCACAACCCACATCTCGGGTAAGATCGGCGAAAGCCCTGCCGACTTCGGCATAGTCTCCACCGTTGCCCCCGGAGCCACACAGAACTCCGCCCAGCTCATGGTTATCGTTACCCTTGTCGATGGCACACCAGTAGTGGCCGACGTCATCCAGAACTGGAAGACCAATGCAGGCGGCGGCGAGAAAATAGACCGACTCACTATCATTGAAAATCCGATTTAATAAAACCGATATATGACTACCATGCTCCGCAACCTATTCCGCCCGCTGTGCGGTGTCGCATTTGCGGCCATAGTCGCGGCAACCGTGGCCGGGTGTTCCGATGACACCACCGGCTTCGACGTGCCCGAGCAGCAGCAGCCGGAAAGCGGATATATCACAATATCACTCAACTGTGTCGACGATGAGCTTGCTGAAGCGTCACGCGCAGGCGAAAACGACGCCCCCTATACAGAGGAGGGCGACAAAGACCGCCACGAAAACCTCATCTCCACAGTCACACTATGCCTTTGGGCAAAGGGGGGTGACAAACCCGACGACACTGCCAAACCCGATTACTGGCAGACGTTTGTTGTCAACAAAGAGCAGACAGCTGAAGTGCGTGTGCCGCTTACCCCGGCACTAAAAAGAGTCCTCTTCGAGACGACGGGAGCAACCTGCAACGCTTTCGCCGCGGTCAATGTCACCCCCACTTCCCCCGACTTCACTATAGCCGACCTGCGCAACATGGCGATTGGCTCGAAATTTGCCACGCAGCGCACTCAGGACGACTTCACCATGGACGGGGACTGCTTAGTCAGCTACAACGCTGCATCCGACCGCGCCACAGGCACGATCGATCTCCACCGCTCTGCTTCCAAGATCACCCTTGCACTTGATGTTGACAACATCATCGAGCAGACTGTGGTGATCGACGGCAACATAGTCACCTCTCACTGGGCACCCGACTACTCCGGCATGAGAGTGCGACTCAACGGCGGACTCTCCAAGTCGCGCCTTGATCCAAACCTCGATGAGAAGCCGGCGCAGACCGATTTCTTCGACACCCCCGACAATCTTGTCTACGGCTTTGCCGAGAATAAGGCCGGCGAAGAAGGCAAGCCCGACAACGGCAACAATGCTCCGGCCGGCAAAAACTACTCCTACATTCAGGACCGCCCATTCTACACCTATCCACACCGCTGGAGTGCCGAGCCGGGCGACTACGCCGCAACCTATATGACCCTCTCCATACCATGGCAGGCGGTTGAGGTTGATGAGGACGGCAATGTCACTGAAGAATCTAATCAGTGGCGCACCTGCTACTATCAGGTGCCCGTCATTGCAGCCGACTCCGAACTTCTGCAGCTCGTCCGCAACGTCTCCTACCACGTCTACCTCCATGTGGGCATACTCGGAAGCTTCGTCCCCGACGAGCCACTCCTGCTTGAAAACCTCGAGTACTCCGCCGCTCAGTGGGGCACCGAGCAGATGGATGTGACCATTCCCGATGTGCGTTACCTCGTGGTTGACCAGAACTCCTACACCGTCAACAACGAGACCTCAATTGCCATCCCCTTCTACACCTCCCACAAGACCGTCGTCACCGATGCCACCATGACCTTCTACCGTTACAACTACGACGACGTAGGTCGCGAGTTACCTGTAAGAGTCACTAAGGCGAAGAACGACGAGTCTGCAAAAAGTCATACCATAAATGGCACCAGTGTAGCAGGTGCCCCCGTCTTCATTGCCGACTTCAACAATGACACCAAGACACTCAACGTCACCCACGACCTTGTAATGTACGAAGGTATGACATCTGGAAATGCTCCTGTGTCATTTACTCAAGGCGATAATAAAGACATGGGAATACGAGCTCCAAGAACTGAAACTCAATGGAATAATTTGATGAACACAATAAGTTATTTCAGAAAAGTTCAGCCTACGGCAGCGATTACTGATGTAACTGAATATTCCCGTGTTGAGTATGAGATCACTGTGCAGCATGAGGATATCTATGAAGAGGACAAAAAATTACCCACTCCTTCGGGAAATTTCAAAGAGGTAATCAAGATCACCCAGTATCCGGGAATGTACATCACCACTGTTCAGAACTACTGCCCTGCAACTTCAGTAAACTTTGACTATTCCGGTGCGCAAGGGAATACAATAATAAATGGATGTTATTCAGGGCTTCCCGAAAGCATGAGTCATTATCTGAACGGTGATAATAATTCTGCTGATCGTACAACTCTTTACCAAGGGATATATTCCACTCAGTATTATGGATGGTGTACATCTATAGGATTGACTGCTAATCAAAACCTTACCCTGAGCAATCTGAATTTCAATCCAAATATGTATCTCGTGACTGTAACTACTCTCTCAACTGAGCAAGGCGAGAAATATAATATTGGAGACCCACGTTCAAAAGTTATCAACAACTATCTTCAAGATGGCACAACCTCAGGCTCTAATAATCCATTACCTACAGGTGAAGATACAAGAGTATGGACCAATAGCATGACGACAACTTATACTTATGATCGTGCCGGGACTACATTAACATCCACAGCGAGAGGATTTGTCAGGGCTGCCGCCTTGGATGCCAATGGCAATCTTGCCCCTAACCAACGTACTTTACAATACTACTATCCTACCTTAGAGACATCAGCTACAAAAATGATGATCGCTCCTAAGTTCCGTATCTGCTCGAGTTATGCCGGCACGACTTGGATTCTCAATCGCGAGCTTGCCCGCCGTCGTGCAGCTGCTTATCAGGAGATGGGCTATCCGGCCGGACGCTGGCGACTGCCGACCTATGGAGAAGTATCATTTATCATGGATCTCGCCGCTCAATATAAGATTCCTCGACTGTTCGGAACAAATTCTTCAACATGGTGGTATTGGTGTGCCCACGGATTGGTAACTGTCCCCGGTAAAGATAAAGAACAAGGGCCATCTCTTCCCAACAATGCTTCCGGATATGATCCATCTATCATTACTGTAAATGCTCCTGTCGCTCAACGTGCTCGCTTCGTCTATGATGAATGGTACTGGGGCGATGAAACGCTGTCAGCCAACGGCACTGTGAGCGAAGATCGCGAAGCTCCACCCATCTACACCTTCACATGGGGTGACCGCAAAATCAACTTCTGAATATAATAATTAAGTTCATGAAATACCTTCAATATATACTGACCGGACTGTTCGGCCTCATGTTGGCCGGATGTTCCGACGCCGACTCTCCACTTCCCCCCGGCGGGGGGAGCGTAGCCGGCGCAGAGATTGTCGGTGACAAGGTGATACTCACCTCCTCGCTCGATGTCGAGGGATTCCGTGAAGTCAGCGTCTCCCGCGCGTTCACCGACCAGCCCGCGCTTGCCGATCTCAACCTCTACCTTGTGGAGTTTATCGACAACGGCGATCCCCTCACCAACACCCTCTCGGGTGTCTACCGCCCCTCGGCCGAGGCTGCCGACGCCGCCAACTCCAAGGTGACCTACACCGTCACCCTCAACAAGACCGACCAGCCCCGCATTCTCCACCTC
>JAIDUB010000048.1 GCA_029060405.1 Duncaniella sp.
CACTGACTCCTCCGCCCCCGAAATCCTCCGCCAAGGCATGGGCGAACTACGCTGACTTTTTTGATAAGCAGATACATTTTTTATCGGTGATTACGAGCGTAATTATCCGATTTTTTATTATATTTGCCATATCAACCCCTTAAACATTCATTTACCATGGAATTACCTTTTGCCGAATCATGGCGCATAAAGATGGTGGAACCCATCAGGAAAAGCGCCCGCGAGGAGCGTGAGCAGTGGATCAAGGATGCTCACTACAATGTGTTTCAACTTCCGGCCGAGCAGGTCTACATAGATCTCCTTACCGACTCAGGCACCGGCGCGATGAGCGACCGCCAGTGGAGCGCGATGATGATGGGCGACGAGAGCTATGCCGGCGCCCGCTCGTTTTTCAAGATGCGCGATACCATAGAGCGTCTCACCGGTTTCCCTCTCGTAATCCCCACTCATCAGGGACGCGCAGCCGAAAATGTGCTGTTCAGTGCTCTCGTGAAGGAAGGTGATGTAGTGCCGGGCAATTCTCATTTCGATACCACCAAAGGCCATATCGAAAGCCGCAAAGCCACAGCTGTGGACTGCACTATCGACGAGGCTAAAGACACTCAGCTTGAGCATCCGTTTAAAGGTAATGTCGACGTGAAAAAACTCGATCGTGTGCTCGAGGAAAACAAAGGTAAGGTACCTTTCGTAATAGTTACCATCACCAACAACACCGCCGGCGGTCAGCCCGTATCGATGGAAAATCTCAAGGCAGTGCGCGAGGTTGCCGACCGTCACGGCGTGAGAGTGATATTTGACTCGGCCCGCTTCGCTGAAAACGCTTATTTCATCAAGACCCGCGAAGATGGCTATGCCGATAAGTCGATCAAAGAAATCGTGCGCGAGATGTTTGACCTTGCCGACGGCATGACCATGTCGGCAAAGAAAGACGCCATTGTAAATATGGGCGGATTCATCGCTACCCGCCACGAAGACTGGGCCGAGGGCGCTAAATTATACTCCATACCCTTTGAAGGCTACCTCACCTATGGCGGTATGAACGGGCGCGACATGGAAGCGCTTGCCGTGGGACTTGACGAAAACACTGAGTTTGACAACCTCCACTCCCGCATTCATCAGGTGGAATATCTTGCCAAGCGTCTTGATGAATTCGGCATACCCTACCAGCGTCCCGCCGGCGGCCACGCCATATTTGTAGATGCCGGCAAGATTCTTACCAATGTACCGAAGGAAGAATTCCCCGCCCAGACGCTCACCGTCGAGCTATATCGCGAGGCAGGCATACGCGGTTGCGAGATCGGATATATCCTTGCCGACCGCGATCCCGTGACACGCGAAAACCGTTTCGGTGGTCTCGACCTGCTGCGTCTGGCTATTCCGCGCCGCACGTATACCGACAATCACATGAACGTTGTAGCCGTAGCACTGAAAAACATCTATGACCGCCGCAACGAGATCACCCGTGGCGTGAAAATTACTTGGGAAGCACCCCTTATGCGACACTTCACCGTGCAGCTTGCCCCCGCCGGCGAGTAACACGGGCATAAGCTCAAAAGCCAACAGAAAAGACACGTCGTTCCGGCGTGTCTTTTCTGCATACACATATTATACATTATACATGATTTTGCCATTGCGGAGAAAATGATTAAATTTGCAGTAATAATCTGTAATATATCATTATGCGCGATTCTTCAGAACTTGCAGGCGTGACTCTCCTCGGAGAGTCGGCCACGAAATATCCCTCATCTTATTGTCCTGAGATACTCGAGACTTTTGACAACAAGCACCCCGAAAATGAATATGTGGTGACATTCAACTGCCCGGAATTCACATCGTTGTGTCCCAAGACCGGACAGCCCGACTTCGCCGAGATTATCATATCTTACATCCCGCGCGTGAAGATGGTGGAGAGCAAGAGTCTGAAATTGTACTTGTTCAGCTTCCGCAATCACGGCGATTTCCACGAGGATTGCGTGAATATCATCATGAAAGATCTCATTGCTCTGATGGATCCACGCTATATAGAAGTAACCGGTTGGTTCACTCCCCGCGGCGGTATCTCGATCTATCCGTTTGCCAACTATGGCGATACTGACCACGAAGACCTTGCCCGCCGTCGCCGCGAGGCTCAATTCCAAAACGTACTTTCAAGAAAATGAAACACTCGCTTTTAGTGCTGTCGGGCGGTATGGATTCCGTCACGATGCTTTATGAATATGCTGCTGAAATAGCTCTTGCCGTGAATTTCAGTTACGGTTCCAATCACAATGCCCGCGAGCGCGAATACGCCCGGCTTCATTGCGACAAACTCGGTATCAGGCTTGTGGAAATAGATCTCGGTTTCATGAACCGGTACTTTGAAAGTTCGCTTCTACAGGGAGCCGATGCGATTCCCGAAGGTAGCTATGACGATGAAAACATGAAATCGACCGTAGTGCCGTTCCGCAACGGCATCATGCTTTCGATAGCCGCCGGTATCGCCGAAAGCAGCGGACTCGATACGGTGATGATAGCCAGTCACGGCGGCGATCATTCGATATATCCCGACTGCCGCGGAGCGTGTGTCGAAGCGTTGGCCGAAGCAGTGCGTCTGGGTACCTACGCCGGCATAAAGATTATCGCGCCATACACCGATATAACCAAAGGCGAAATCGCCTGTCGCGGCCGTGATCTGGGTATTGATTACTCCACTACATATTCCTGCTACAAAGGAGGTGAAAAGCCTTGTGGAAAATGCGGCACCTGCGTGGAGCGTCGCGAAGCGCTCGAATATGCAGGCATAAAATCCGATGAATGATGGACACTTCAGCTCAGCCCGTAAAGAAAAAGCGCCGCCGCAAGCGCAAGTTCAGTCCTCGCAAAGCGCTCAGGTTGCTCGCAATTATAGTGCTTATAGTGGGAGGCTGCATGTATATGTGCCGTCGCGGCGACAGTGAGCCGGCCGCAGAGCCGACGGAGACGTTTGCCATGAACGAGGAGACCGAAGAACCGGTGGAATACGTCGACATAACCGGCGACTACCGCGCTCCCGACTATTCCACTCCACTCGAGAAAATGCCCGAGCCGACCATCAAGATGAAGGTCAACTATTTCGGCAGCCCCGCAAAAGCGTTCAACGACAGCAATCACGTGCATCTGGCCGAAGCCCGCGTGATAGGAATAGAGCCATTGGCCGGTACACGTTCCCACTGGCAACTCCGCCGTCCGATTGTCAAGGTGTCATCCAACGCCGACTATTTCATCGACAATCTTACTTTTTCACGTCCCTACCTCGTGCCCGAAGCCGAAGCCGCCCTGCGTGAGATCGGACACCGCTTCCGCGACACCATCGAAGCTCGCGGCGGGGGTGACTACCGCATAAAAGTCACAAGCCTCCTGCGCACTCCCGAGTCGGTAAAGCGGCTGCGTCGTCGCAACCGTAATGCCGTAGACTCGTCGGTGCACCAGTTCGGAACTACGTTTGACATTTCCTACGCCCAGTTCATAGCCGACACCGATTCGATACCCCGCAGTGTCGACGATCTTAAAGGCGTGCTATCCGAAGTGCTCAAAGCCATGCGCGAAGAAGGAAAGATATGGGTAAAATATGAGCGCAAGCAGCCGTGCTTCCACATCACCGCCCGCAAGCCCAAGGAAAACGGTCAATGAAAAAATGGTTTAAAATAATCGGTTTTACGATTGCCGGCATATTAGTGCTTATCGTGGCGGTAATCAGTGTGGCGGTATGGATCCTTACACCGGCGCGCCTCACCCCTCTCGTTCAGGATATAGCGCGCAAGAATCTCGATGCCGAAGTCAACATAGGCCGGGTGAAATTAAGTTTCTGGTCAACTTTTCCGAGACTTGAGGTCGACATTGACAACCTTGAGATTTTATCTAACTCCTTGGACCGATGTGCCGACAGCCTGCCTGAGTGGCGTGACTCGCTGCTTTCGCTACAGGCGTTTCACGGAGCGCTGAGCCTTCCCAAGCTCGTCACGGGCACCATCGCCGTTGACCGAGTATCAATCACCCGCCCCGCCATAAATCTCGTCACGGCAGCCGACGGCTCTACAAATTACGATATCGTGAAGCCGTCGGAATCGGAATCCTCATCGGAATCTTCCATTCCTTCATTCTCGCTCGGTCGGTTTGCCATCGCGGGTGACATGCCTGTGCGCTATCTTTCGGTGCCTGATTCCACATATATCGCCCTCACACTTTCCACCGCGTCGCTTGAAGGTGAGAAAAATCCTGTGTATACACTCGACGTAAAGGGAGACACGCATGCCCGCTTAGGCGACATGCACATCGACAATCTGCGGTTAGGTCTCGGCGGTGATATAACTTGGAACCCCGAGCACCCTGCGGCTGTGAAACTCAACCGCTTGCGCGCGGCCCTCGGCGATGTGACTGTAGACCTGAGTACCGACGCCGATTTCTCACAAGCTCCCGTTTTCAATAGCCTTAATATAAACCTTCTGCCGGTATCGGTCGACTCGATTGTCGCCATTATACCCACCGGAATTATCCCCGCCGGCATGACTATAGGCGGCGATGCCCGCATAGCAGCCGATATAGCGCTTACCGAGCCTTACCGCACCGGCGCTGATATCATACCGTCGCTGAAGGCCTCACTCAATATTGAGGAAGGTACAGCCCGCTTCGAGGAAATGCAGCTGAAAAAGCTCAGCATGAAAGCCACAGCGGTTATCGACGGCCACTCTCTTGATAAATCAGAACTCAGGATAGGCGACCTGTTCGCTGTGGGCGAAGGCGTAGGATTCCGTCTGTCGGCCACGGTCACCAATCCGCTCTCTGACCCGTATATCAAAGGTACGTTCAAGGGAGGTATAGTGGCCCGCTGGCTGTCGCGCCGACTGCTTAATGCACTTCCCTGCAAGATTACGGGCGACCTGAGGGCTGAGTGTGATTTCGCTTTCCGCCGCAGCTACCTCACCCCGGCCGAATTTCACCGCGTGAAATTCAACGGTGACGCCACGCTTAATTATTTCCATCTCGACATGCGCGATGCCTCGGCCAATCTTTTCCTCGACAAAGCCCGGCTGAAACTCGGCTCTGACTCGCGTATATCCATAGGCGCACACACGGTCGACTCTCTGCTTACGGCATCGCTTGAAATCGACTCCATCGCATTCTTCACTCCCGGCCTTGACATGCAGGGACGCGACTGGAAAATGGGTGTAGGCATGCTCAACGTGGCATCGACCGCCGACACCACAATGATAAATCCCATAGGAGGACGCATCACGGCCGGCATGCTGTCGCTCGACAACGAAGCTGACTCGGCACGCATCCGCCTGCGCGACGCCACCGTGAGCGGTTCACTCACCCGCTTCCGCGGTAACAAGTCCAAGCCCCGTCTCTCGGCTAAAATCACATCTCGCCGGGCCATATATTCGCAAAATTTCCTCAGGGCTTTCATCAGCGACATCGATGCCGCCATCACCGTTTTCCCCGCACCGCCGAAGATAAGCCGGCGCACACGCGAGCGCATGGACTCGATCGCCGCCCTGTATCCCACCCTGCCGCCCGACTCCGTATATGCCCGAGCGATGACACTCAGCCGTCGCCGTCGCAACTCTGATACCGATTCGCTCGACCACGCCAATTCATTCAATCTCGACGGCTCTACGGTAGCGCTGCTGAAAAAATGGGGTACGAAGGGACATGTCAAAGCCGGACGCATAGGTGTGTTCACGCCCATGTTTCCTATAAGGAATGTGATCTCAGAGCTCGATATGAAATTTTCATCCGACTCCCTCATCGTATCCGATACCCGTTGCAGCATAGGCCGCAGCCGCCTTACGGTCAACGGTTCGATTGCCAACATATCACGGTCGCTCACCTCGCGGCGCGGCTCTCCCATTATACTTGACTTCAATATAAAGGGCGACACGCTTGACGTGAACCGCATAGCGACCGCGATGTTTGCCGGCATTGCCTATCAGAAAACCTCGCAGCGGCAAAGCGGGCTTACGGTAGCCGAGGAAAGCGAGGCCGAAATGCAGCGCATTCTTGACAAAGCGGCCGAAAATGACTCGGCAGCGCCCGTAATCATACCCATGAATATCGATGCCGGGCTTAATCTCGACATACGCAACGTGCTCTACAGCGATCTTACTCTCAACGATGTATCAGGTATGGCCCGTGTAAGCGGAGGCGCGCTTAATCTGCGCGGCATCCGTGCACGCACCGATATGGGCGCCATAGATCTCAACGCACTATATTCAGCCCCCGACGAGACCGACATGCGCTTCGCATTCGGCATGCTGCTCAAGGATTTCCGCATCGACCGCTTCCTTAAGCTCATGCCCTCGATCGACTCGGTGATGCCGCTGCTCAACGGAGTGAGCGGTATAATCAATGCCGACATTGCCGCCACATCGCAGCTCGAGCCTGACATGAACATCAATATTCCGTCGCTCTCGGCAGCAGTGAAAATCACAGGCGACAGCCTCGTGCTTCTCGACAGCGAGACCTTCCGAAAAGTTTCCAAATGGCTGCTTTTCAAGAACAAGAAGCGCAACATGATTGACCACATGGAGGTAGAGATGGTGGTTGACAGCCAGCGCGTGGAATTGTTCCCGTTTATATTCGACATGGACCGGTACCGGCTGGGCATAATGGGCAGCAACGATCTCGCACTCAATTTCAAGTACCACGTGGCAGTGCTGAAATCGCCCGTTCCGTTCAAGTTCGGTATAAATATCTCGGGGAATCCTGACAAGATGAAGATACGCCTCGGCGGCGCGAAGCTATCGGAAAAGAAACTCGCTTCGAGCACCATGATATCCGATACCACACGCATCAATCTCGTGCGGCAGAT
Organism: Duncaniella sp.; assembly: GCA_029060405.1. Classification (GTDB taxonomy): domain Bacteria; phylum Bacteroidota; class Bacteroidia; order Bacteroidales; family Muribaculaceae; genus Duncaniella. The sequence continues at coordinate 6,830 of JAIDUB010000048.1, forward strand.
CGAGAGCGCGTTTATACGCGGTGTGCGCAACACCTCGCGTCCCGGCCTAAACCTGAAGTCATCGCAGCCGGCTGAAATGCGCTCGCTCGACATTGAGACCGGCGACACCATATCCCGCGCCGATTCGCTTGTGTTCATTCGCGAAGGACTGATCGACGCGCCCTTACCACCCGATTCACTGAAACATGAATAACCGCGAAACAATACTCCGCTACCTCTCGGCCGCCGGTGTCGACAGATTCGTGCCCCGCGCCGCTCTCATCGACATGGACGGCACGCTCTACGATTCCATGCCCAATCATGCCACCGCTTGGCATACGCTCGCAACCGAAAACGGCATACCGTCGACTCGCGAGGAATTTTTCCTCTACGAAGGCGCTACCGGAGCATATACACTCTGCCGTCTTTTCAACCGTGCTTTCGGACGCGACGCTACGCCCGAGGAAATCAGCCGTCTTTACAAGCGCAAGACCGAACTTTTCGCCATGCAACCGGCCGTGGGACTGATGCCGGGCGCCAAGAAACTGCTTGATTTTTTCAAAGCGGCGGGAACAAAGCGCATAGTAGTCACCGGTTCGGGTCAGGATACCGTAATAAGCCGCCTCACCACTGACTTTGCCGGACTTATCGAGGCAACCGATATCATCACAGCCCGTGACGTGAAGAAAGGCAAACCCGATCCCGAACCCTACATCATGGGCATGAAGCGTGCGGGAGCAGTGCCTTCTGAATCCATCGTGATTGAAAACGCACCGCTCGGCGTCACAGCCGGACACCGCTCGGGAGCATTCACCGTGGGAGTAACCACCGGTCCGGTCCCGCGCGTCGAGCTTGAGAAAGCCGGAGCCGATATCGTATATGATTCGATGGAAGAGTGCGCCGAAATGATGCCCGGGCTTTTCCGTGAAATGGCCGTCACCACACGCTCATGACCGAGACTGAAGTTATCTTTACCCTCGATGCCGCCGGAACGCTCCGACGCACTGTCGACCGCTTCTCATCGTCGGGAGAAGTCGCTGTCATAACCGACACGACGGTAGCGTCGGCGGTAATACCGGCACTCTCTCTACCCGCCGGCTGGCACATGATAACCTTTCCTGCCGGTGAGGCCAACAAGAATATCGCCACATGCTCACATATGTGGCAATCAATGTCACGCAGCGGCATGACACGCAGGTCGCTCGTGGTAAATATAGGCGGTGGAGTCACAACCGACATGGGAGGCTTCGCGGCAGCCACTTTCAAGCGAGGCCTAAGGTTCATCAATATCCCCACTACCCTGCTCTGCGCCGTCGATGCCGCGCTCGGAGGCAAAACGGGGGTGGACTTCGACGGGCTTAAAAACGAGATAGGTGTGTTCGCCCCCGCCGAGGCCGTAATAATCGACTCCACACTTTTCCGCACCCTCGCGCCGGCACATCTCCTGTCAGGCTACGGCGAGATGATCAAGCACGCCCTGTTACGGTCTGATAAAATGTTTGCCGAAACTCTTGCCCTCGACATTCTCGACGCCACTCCGGCCGAAATCAACCTCCTTCTCGAAAAGAATATTGCATTGAAACGCGACATCGTGGCGGCCGACCCGCTTGAACGCGGACTGCGAAAGGCCCTGAACTTAGGCCACACTTTCGGCCACGCGCTCGAATCACTCTGCATAAGCCGCGGCATTGATCTTCCCCACGGTATAGCGGTAGTACACGGGCTGGTAGTGGCGATGATACTGTCTCACACTGTAAAAGGTCTATCCACCGAGTACCTCCATAGTCTCGCCTCGCTCATCAAGCGACGTGGATTAAGCGCACCCGCAGTGACATGCGACGATTATCCCGCGCTTCTCGACGTGATGGGTCATGACAAGAAAAATACCGTGGTCGGCCACATTCTGTTCACGCTCCTCTCGTCGCCCGGCAACCCCGTGACCGATGTGGAAATAGCGCCCGCCGACATCCGCACCGCCCTCGACATCTACCGCGACTTGACTGAGTGAATGTTAAAACGGTACGTAATCAGGCGTGTTTCATATAATTATTATATTTGCAATCTCGTTCATTACCACATCGGTGCTTAACCATAAAACAATTTCTACACCTGCTTCTCATAATGCTGCTTGCCGCGGTATCTGTATGATGCTCCAAATCCGACAGAAAACACCGCATAGGGGTATCGCAATGCAGTGCCGAAAGCTGGAGATGGAAGACCAATGATGAAATTCTTCGAGAGAAATTGTTTCACGTCGACGTGGAGGTGGAGATACATAATCGTCACCGGCCTCGACATCAGCACCCCTCCCGTCCCCGCCACCCTCGCCATGCGATAGGTCACGGATGGATAGACAACAAAAAAAGAGCTGAGTCAATGTGACTTAGCTCTTTTTAGTTGCCTTGGAAGGATTCGAACCCTCACAGGCGGAACCAGAATCCGACGTGCTACCATTACACCACAAGGCAAGGTGGTTTTGTTTTACGGTGCAAAGGTACGGAGTTTTTTTGATTCTGCAAATTTTTTGACTGTTTTTTTTGAACGGGTCGTGATTTTTTTCTTCTATTGGGTGCATGTGTAATATATTTTGTAATTTTGCACCGGTATTTCAACTTCACAATTTATTAACCGAAATATTTTTATGTCAACTTATACAGCAACTGATCAGCGCAAGGTCACTACGCGCCGACTGATGGAAATGAAGGAGCGCGGCGAGCGCATAGCAATGCTTACCGCCTATGATTATTCGATGGCCAAACTTGTGGACGAGGCCGGAATGGACGTGATACTTGTGGGAGACTCAGCTTCCAACGTGATGGTGGGCAACCCCACGACCCTGCCCATGACCCTCGATCAGATGATCTACCACGCCAAGAGCGTGACCAATGGTGTGAAACGCGCTCTGGTAGTGTGTGATATGCCTTTCGGTACTTATCAGGGCAATTCCAAGGAGGCTCTCGCATCGGCCGTGCGCATCATGAAGGAGAGCGGAGCCGAGGCTGTGAAGATAGAGGGCGGCTCGGAAATTGTAGAGTCGATCGAGCGTATTCTTTGCGCGGGTATTCCCGTCATGGGTCATCTTGGTCTCACACCCCAGTCGATCAACAAGTTTGGCACTTACAACGTGCGCGCCCGCGAGGAGGCCGAGGCCAATAAGTTGCTCGAGGATGCCAAGTTGCTGGAGCGCACCGGATGTTTCGCTCTCGTACTTGAAAAGATTCCAGCCGATCTGGCTGCCCGCGTGGCTCAGGAAGTAAAAATTCCCGTGATAGGTATAGGTGCCGGCGGCGGAGTTGACGGTCAGGTGCTCGTGATTCACGACATGCTCGGTATCAATCAGGGGTTTTCGCCACGATTCCTTCGCCGTTATGCCGATCTTGCAACGGTGATGACCGATGCGCTTGGGAACTATATCAACGACGTCAAGACCCGCGATTTCCCCAACGAAAAAGAGCAGTATTGATGTGGCTGTCCCGCTACGGCGCGACATACAAAGCTATTCTTAAGCTCGGCCTGCCCCTGATAGTGGGGCAGCTCGGGCTTATCATTACGGCGTTTGCCGACACTATCATGGTGGGGCACTATTCCACCGAAGCGCTTGCGTCGGCTTCTTTCGTCAACAATCTTTTCAATACTCCCATGATGGCGATCATGGGTTTCACTTACGGTCTCACTCCGCTTGTGGGAGCGCTTTTCGGAAGCGGGAATCTCGAGCGTATAGGATGCGTGCTGAAAAACGGCTTCGTGGTATCGGGCATATTCGCCGCAATAGTGATAGGCATAATGCTGTGGTTTTATTTCAACCTCGATGTGCTCGCTCCGCCTGCCGAACTTCTCCCGCTCATCCGTCCCTACTACCTTCTTTATATGGCAGGCCTCGTGCCCGTGGCTCTCTTCGGAATTTTTCTTCAGTGGAGTTATGCCATAAACCTCACAGTGTTTCCCACCCTGCTGCTTCTGGGTGCGAATGCATTCAATATCGTCGGTAACTATGCGCTCATCTACGGTCACTTGGGTTTTCAGGAATCAGGACTGACGGGCGCGGGCATATCCACTCTTATCGCGCGCACGATTCCGCTCGCTGTCATGGCAGTGGTATTCATGTTGCGTCGCGACTGGGCTGTGTTCCGTGAAGGGTTCAGCAATAGCTCCGTTACCTTTCACGAGATGAAAGGAGTCAACTCCACTTCATGGCCTGTAGCCCTGCAGCTGGCTCTTGAAAGCGGGTCGTTCACCCTCGCGGCGGTAATGGCCGGCCGGTTCGGAAAGATACCGCTTGCTTCTTTTCAGGTAATCGTGGTGACCGGTATGCTGGGATTCTGCGTATATTACAGTATAGGCAACGCCATTGCCATCATGGTGTCAAACGACCGCGGCCGAGGTGATACCGCGGCAATGCGTCGCGACGCCATGGGCGGCTATCATATCATGCTTGTGTTCATGACGGCTGCATCCGTGCTGTTTCTCTTCTTCGGAAAAAACATCATGGCATTGTTCACCGACGATTCCGCAGTGCTCGCAGCCTCGGTCGCCCTGATATTTCCACTTATTCTGTACCAGCTCGGCGATGCCACGCAGATAACTTTCAGCAATGCCCTGCGAGGCACATCGCGCGTGATGCCGATGCTCCTGATTGCTTTCGAGGCATATGTGGTGATAGGTATTCCGGCCATGTATCTGCTCGGATTCACTGCCCGGCTGGGTGTGTACGGAATAGTGCTGTCGTTCAGCGTGAGCCTCTTTACGGCCGCCGGACTTTTCCTGTATTTCTTCCTCGACACGCTTAAACGCAACGAATTCATATTAAGAAAAGAGTAATTAAGCTATGATAAAGAATCTGATGTTTGACCTCGGCGGTGTGATAATGGATATTGACCGCATGAACTGTGTGAGAGCTTTTGAAAAGCTCGGTTTTACCGACATATCCGACTATCTGGGCGACTATGGCCAAAAGGAATTTTTCCTCGGTCTCGAAAACGGCTCGGTGGATGTGGAAGAGTTTCACCGATGCGTGAAAGAGCATGTGGCACCGGGCACTACCGACGCTCAGATCGACGAGGCTTTCAACGAATTTCTCACCGGCATTCCCCGTCATCGCCTCGCGCAGCTCCGCGCCCTGAAAAAATATTATCCCGTATATCTGCTGTCAAATACCAATCCCATCATGTTCAGTTCCAAGATCGCCGGAGAATTCCGTCAGGAAGGAGGCTCTATTGACGATTATTTTGACGGCACTGTTACCTCATTTGAAGCCAAGAGCTATAAGCCTGACCGCCGCATATTCGATTATGCCGCCGAGAAATTCGGTATCGATCCGGCGGAAACACTGTTTTTTGACGATTCGCAGAAAAATGTAGATGCCGCCCGCAATTTCGGCTATCAGGCAGTGAAAGTGAATCCGGGCGATGAGTTTGCAACCCTTCTTGCCGAAGTGCTTGATAATGGAACTGATAAGTAAATCCGACGCCCGGCCTGCAAAGGGACGGATAGCTGCCGTGGGCATGTGGGACGGTGTGCATCTCGGCCACCGTTTTCTGATTGACTACGTCAAGATCGAGGGCACCTACCGCGACCTGATCCCGTCGGTCATCACATTTGACACTCACCCGCTCAGCGTGGTGCGCCCACAGGATATGCCGCCACTTCTCAACACAGCCGAAGAGCGCCTCGAGCGCCTCGGCAAAGCCGGTGTGGAACATTGCATCTTGCTGGAGTTTGACGACCGTACGCGTCACATGTCGGCACGCGAGTTTCTCACTTCACTAAAGCATGATTATGCGGTGGATACTCTCGTTGTGGGCTTCAACAATCGGTTCGGGCACGACCGCGTGGACGGTATCGAGCAATACCGGGAAATAGCGTCCGCAATAGGGATGACAGTGATTGAGGCTCCGGAATATTCGGGCGATCATGCCCCCATAAGCTCGTCGGTCATCAGAAAGCTGCTTGCCGAGGGTAAGGTGGCTGATGCGGCTCTGCGGCTCGGATATGATTACGCCATAAAAGGAGTGGTGGTAAACGGCGAGCATATAGGACGCACCATAGGTTTTCCTACGGCCAACATCGTACCCGTGAGCGAGCATTCGCTCATACCGCGTCCCGGAGTTTATGCTGTGAAGGTGACCATGCCCGACGGAACCGAGCGCCCGGGAATGGTCAATATCGGCACCCGCCCCACCGTGACCGACGGCAACGATGCTGAAACTACCATAGAGGTGCATATACTCGACTACAACGGATTTCTTTACGAAGAGGAACTTACATTGCATTTCGTAGAGAGATTGCGAGGCGAAAAGAAATTCGCCTCGCTGAAAAAACTGACGTCGGCCCTTGAGGCCGACGCCGTTAAAGTAAGAAAGCTGCTTGCACAGCCTCGTTAAGAGTGGGATGCGGATGGATTGACCGCGTGACGGCCGTGGCCGGCAACCGGGCTGCCATCACTGTAGCTATTTCCTGAATGAGCACAGCAGCCTGCGGCCCGCAAATATGCGCGCCGAGTATCAGTCCTGATCCGTTATCCACAATTATTTTTACAAGACCGTCGGTCAGTCCGAGCGCCACCGCCTTACCGTTGGCGCGGAAAGTGGATTTCTTTACCGAGTAATCAAGCCCGGCTTCGCGGCATGCGTCTTCGGTCATGCCGGCCATCGCGCACTCCGGCGATGTGAACACAGCAGCCGGAACCACGTCAAGGTCTACATCTTCTCCTGTCAGGCGCTGACCCTGCGCCGTTGCTGCATGAGCGAGCATGCACTTTCCATTGACATCACCTATGGCGTACACACCGGGGATGGATGTGGCAAATTCATCATTCACCTTGATGAAGCCGCGGCTGTCGAGTTCGCCCCCTGCCTGAGTAAATCCGTCGGGAATTACAGGGCGACGTCCCGTCGCGGAAATCACCCACTCGGCCCTGACGGCTTTTTCCTTGCCTTTTTCGGTAAAATTCACCTTTAGTATTCCGTCGGCATCACGGCTTATTGCACTAACCTGCGCACCGGTAACAATGTCGATACCACGGCGTTTCATGGATGTACGCAGGCGCTTGGCTACCTCACTGTCGAGTGGCGGAATGATTTCCTTGCAATATTCTATCACCGTGACTTTGACACCAAAAGCCGCATAAACCGAAGCAAACTCCATGCCTATGACACCGCCTCCTATTATTACGACACTGTCGGGGAGTTCGGCGCGTGAAAGCACGTCGTCGCTCGTCATGGCAAGTTCGGCGCCGTCGACTTTGAGTCTTGACGGAGCTGAACCCGTAGCTATTACAATGCGCTTGGCGGAAAATATTTCGTCGTTTACGGCTACTTTACCGTCGGGGGTGAAAGAAGCCGTACCGGATATCACGGTAACTTTATCAAGCAATGATTCCACGCCGGCCCTGAGCTGTGACACAATGCTATCCTTGCGTGCGTAGACCGACGTGATATCCACTGATGGATCAGCGGTTGATACACCATATTCGGCCGCTTCTCTCACCGTCTCGGCCACTTCAGCCGAGCGGCAAAGTACCTTAGTGGGTATACAGCCGCGATTCAGGCAGGTACCGCCCGCCTTGTCGCGCTCTATGAGCACGACATTTTTTCCGCGCGCGGCCTCCCGGGCGGCAAGTTCATAGCCACCCGGGCCTGCGCCGATAATTATAATGTCGGCCGTCGTCATAATTCATAAAATGATGTGACCGGATTCAAGGCAGCCTTGGTGTCGTCAGGGCGTCCCACTGGGGTGAAAAGCGGAGCGAGTTTCACCACGTCGGGGGTCTCGACGGCCTCCCGCGCTATCTCACGCATGGCATAGATAAAGCTGTCGAGTGTTTCTATGCTTTCAGTCTCGGTAGGCTCTATCATCAGCGACTCGTGGAAAAGAAGCGGGAAATAGATTGTGGGTGCATGGAAACCATAGTCAAGCAATCGCTTCGCGACATCGAGAGTGGTCACTCCGGTTGACTTGTCGATAAGTCCGTCAAACACAAACTCGTGCTTGCACACGCGGTCAACAGCGACTTTATAAAGATCCTTGAGCGAGTGCTTCACATAGTTGGCATTGAGGGTGGCGAGCGGGCCGGCCATCGCTATGGCTTCGGCTCCAAGCGAGAGGATATACGCAAGAGCCTTAAGCTCTACACTGAAGTTACCGAGGAAACAGGATACGCGACCGAGTGACCCGGGTGTATCCCATTCCACATCATATTTACCGCCGACATCTTTCACTACCCGCGGACAAGGCAGGAACTGCTCAAGCCCGTGGCGTACGCCCACCGGACCGCTTCCGGGGCCGCCGCCTCCGTGAGGTGTGGAAAATGTCTTGTGAAGATTGATATGCATCACGTCAAATCCCATGTCGCCGGGACGGGCAACCCCAAGAAGAGGATTAAGATTGGCTCCGTCGTAATACATAAGTCCGCCGCATTCGTGAACCATGCGGGTTATTTCAGCAACCGCCGGCTCAAATGTTCCCGTGGTGTTAGGATTGGTCATCATCATTGCCGCCACAGTGTCGTCAAGCAGAGGCGCAAGTGCCTCCACGTCGACAGTACCGTCAGGCAGACTCTTGACTTCCACCACTTTCAGGCCGGCTACCGCGGCACTTGCAGGATTGGTGCCATGAGCCGAATCAGGTACTATTACCTTGGTGCGCTTCGCGTCGCCGCGGCTCTCGTGATAAGCACGGATTACGAGCAGACCGGTCAGCTCACCCTGCGCGCCGGCATAAGGATTGAGCGTAAAACGGCTCATGCCTCCTATCTCGCACAACATCTGCTGCAGGTCGTCATAAGCTTTCAGCGCACCTTGTACCGTTGCGGCAGGCTGCAGCGGATGAAGCGAGCCGAATACACGGGAAGCTGCAATCTCCTCGTTGATTTTGGGATTATATTTCATGGTGCAGGAACCGAGTGGATAGAATCCGGTATCGACACCGAAGTTGTTGGTCGAAACGTTGGTGTAATGGCGTGTCACGGTAAGCTCGTCGACCTGCGGCAGACGGGGCTCGGAACCGCGCATCAACTCGGCCGGAAGGGCTGAAAAGGCATCATCTACTTTCGGCGACGGTATGCGGCAAGCCTTGCGGCCATCTTTGGAAAGCTCGAATATCAGGGGTGAATAGGCTGTTCGGTTCATGACTTAGAGGCTTTGGAAAATGAAACAAATAGTTCGACAAGGCGATCGATCTCGGCTCGGGAGCGCTTCTCGGTCACAGCCACAAGTAATGTGGAGGGCGAAGTGGCGACTCCGGCAAGCACACCGGCTTCAGCCGCATAATTGATAAATGCCTGCGCGTCAAACTCCACTTCAAGCTCCATCTCGTTGAGATATGGAGCGGAGGGATAACGCTGTTTAGCCACGCCCTCGGCTTCAAGACGGGCAGCAAGATAGTGGGCTCCGTCGCAACCGGCGCGGTTCACTTCCTTAAGTCCTTCCGATCCCACCGTCGACAGATAGATGGCGGCATACAGAGCCATCAATCCCTGATTGGAGCATATATTGCTTGTGGCCTTGTCGCGGCGGATATGTTGCTCGCGCGCCTGAAGCGTCAGCACAAACACGCGACGTCCGCGTGCATCCTCGGTAGCACCTACTATACGTCCGGGAAGCTTGCGCATGAGTGCTTTGGTGCAGCACATATAACCGAGATACGGACCACCGAAACTCAACGGCATACCGAGCGACTGCGCTTCGCCCGCTGCTATATCGGCGCCCCATTCTCCGGGATTCCTTATGGCTCCGAGCGCGGATGCAGGCGAGGAAATTACAAGCAGGGCTTTGGCGGCATGGCACTTGTCGGCAACGCCGGTCAGATTCTCGAGTATACCGTGGCAGTTGGGGGTGGCGATTATCACACCTGCCACATCTCCCGATGCAAGAAGCAGGTCGAGAGCGGCAAAATCTGTTGAGCCGTCCTTTTCGGGTATGGTTTCTATTTCTATGCCGTGGAAATGGGCATAAGTATCAATCACGCTACGATATGCGGGCAGAATCGTAGCCGAAACGAGCACGCGGTTACGCTTGCGCGCAGCTGCCACAGTCATCATCATAGCCTCGGCCACGGCGGTGGTGCCATCATACATCGAGGCATTCGACACGGGCAGTCCGGTGAGTTCGGCCATCATGGTCTGATACTCGAATATGTACTGAAGCGTGCCCTGTGAAATTTCGGGCTGATAAGGCGTATATGCGGTTACAAACTCCGAGCGCGACGCGAGCGCCGTGACCACCGACGGTGTGTAGTGGTCATAAAAACCTGCACCTGCGAAGCACACGAGCGGCTCGCATTCTTTCTCAAGTTTCGAGAAATATTCTCTCACTTCATGCTCGCTCATTTCAGCGGGCAGGTTGTAGGGATGTTTCAGACGCAGGTCTTCGGGTACGTCGGCGTTGAGCTCGTCGAGCGAGTTCACACCGCACCGTGCCAGCATAGCGTCAATATCGGCCTGCGTGTGGGGAAAATAACGGTGAATCATGATCGCAGACCATTAGTGCTTTTCAGCGTCGCACACAGCCTTGTAACCGGCTTCATCGAGAAGACTGTCGAGTTCAGCGGGGTCGCTCATCTCAACCTTGATAATCCAGTTGGCCATAGCGTCGGAGTTGATGAGTCCGGGCTCGTCGGCGAGAGCTTCGTTAACTTCCACCACCGTGCCGCTCACGGGAGAAATCAGGTCGCTGGCGGCCTTCACGCTTTCCACCGCGCCGAAATCTTCACCGGCCGTAACTTCATCGTCCACTTCGGGCATATCTACGTATACCACATTGCCGAGGGCATGCTGGGCGTAGTCAGTGATACCGATGTAAGCGACGTTGCCGTCAACGAGAGCATATTCGTGAGTGGGAGTGTAATATAACTTTTTCATGATTCTTATATATTTATTTGTTTTTGTTATTTCTTATAGCTTTTCTTGTAGAATTTCTTTGCGGTGACGGTAGCCGGGAAAGTCTTGCGGCGTATCTGCACCATCACCTTGGTGTCTTTGGCAGCGAAGCGCGAGTCGATGAGCGCTGCCGCTATACTGCCGTCGACCGATATACCCTGATAACCGGTGGTGACCTTGCCTATCACATTACCGTCCATATCGAGCACATCATAGCCATGGCGGGCTATCGCGCGGCCATCGAGAAGCAGCCCCACAAGCTTGCGCGCAGGCCCTTCGGCTTTCTGTCGCGCTATGGCTTCACGGCCTGTGAACTCGGGTTTGTCGAGCTTACAGAACATCGACAACCCGGCCTCCACGGGAGTAATATCATCGGCAAGTTCGTCGCCATAAAGAGGCAGACCCACCTCGAAACGCAGCGTGTCGCGGCAACCGAGACCGCAGGGCACGGCGCGTCCTGATTCCATCAGCGCATCCCAGTAGGCGGGAATCGCGTCAACCGGAGCATAGAGCTCAAAGCCATCCTCGCCCGTATAACCGGTGCGGCTCACGAGAATATGCACTCCGTCGAGCAGCATTTCCTCAAATGTATAGAATTCCAGATGCTCGCAGTTTATGCCGAGCACTTCCTTCATCACTTTCTCAGCCTCAGGACCCTGTATGGCAAGTTCGCCCAGTTCATCTGACAGATTATCGATTTCAACATCATATCCGGCAGCCTGCGATGTGATCCAAGCCATATCCTTGTCGATATTGGATGCGTTGATTACAAGGAAAAAGTTGTTTTCACCGCGCTTGTAAACGAGCAGGTCATCCACAACTCCACCCGTGGGGTGAAGCATCATTCCGTAGAATACCTTGCCCACCGGAGCGCCGGCGATATCATTGGTGAAGATGTGATTGACAAACTTTTCGGCATCGGCGCCCGAAATATTTACCTCTCCCATGTGGGATACGTCAAATACTCCGCACCCTGAGCGCACTGCATTGTGCTCCTCGATAATACCGCTGTATTGTATCGGCATGTCAAATCCGGCAAACGGGCTCATCTGTGCTCCGGCTGCCAAATGACGGTCATGCAGACAGGTTAATTTAATAGTTTCCATGATATTCAAAATATTAGGTCAATAAATTGCTTTTTTGTAAGATTGGTGACAAGGGCGGAAATATCAGTGCCCTCAAGAGCGTGTTCCACCGCATCGCGCCTGTATTCAATACCTTCGAGCAACGAAGATATCGTGGCCGGCATATCCTGAGAGGCAAAGAAATCGCCGGTGAGTGTCACCGATGTAATTTTTCCGCGAGCCGCAGCAAGCGACACTGTGATCTCACCCACCCCGGGATAGCGCACGGTTTTTGAAAACGTACCCGCAGGATTACATCCCGCCAACCGTTCAGGCCGGCCGTATTCCTTGGCCATGATACTAATAGCGTCGATATCGGTATCCGTGAGGCGGTAAGGTTCACCATCGGTCATAAACGTTGCCGCAAATTTTTTGAAATCATCAAGCGCTACATCAGGACGATGCTCACGCAGAGTGGTTATGCGCGACCTTACCGAAGCTACACCCTTCGATTTCAGTTTGGTGATCGACGGCGTGAGGGCACCTGCCATCATTTCGCGGTCAGCGTCATACAGCATAGTGCCGTGGACTATACTGCGCCCTGCAAGATGATAGAATGCGTTACCGGAAATTTTCCTTTCACCCGCAAGCACATCATTGCGGTCCGATGCCGAAGCATCCACACCGAGTCGGCGCAACATATCGGCAACCTTGCGCGTATATTCACGGAAAGTGTCGGCCACATGTCCCGAAGCCGTAATATGTGAAAACATTATATTGTTGCGGTCAGCATATACCGCGCCACCCCCACTCTTGCGACGGACGATATCGATACCGTTGCGGCGGCAGAACTCCATATCTATTTCCGATTCAAGAAGCTGATGGCGGCCGATAATGACCGTAGGGTCCACCTGCCACATGAAGAAAAACGAATCGTCAGTAAAATTACGCGCGAAATATTCCTCCATTGCCAGATAGAATGGCAATGGACGGCTGATGGTATCGTCGTAATCGATCAGTCGCATGGCATCAGACGGCAGCGGACAAGGCAATAAAACTTCGCACCCGCGGCACATCACAAAGTTAATAAAATCTTTTAAAACCCGCTTCCTGTCGAGGCGAAAAAATTATTGACAATATCACCCGGCTCAGTTCCGGCCTATAATCAGTTCGTCGAGCGGCCGTTTGGGTACATGGTGTACACCGTCGGCAGTGCGGTAATATTTGAAATCGGCATCAGGAGAGCCGTCCATATCCTCGATTTTCACATCCTCGGCAGGATACCCCATTGCCAGCACATAGCGGGGCTTGAAACGCGAGTCGATATCCAATACCTCCTGCAGTTTCACGGCGTTGAAAGCCTTTATGATGCAACCGCCCAGTCCCAGCGTGCGCATACCTAATGTGATAGCCTCAAGCTGAAGCCCGTCGTCACACAAGCACTCAACGCCATACTCCGTATCGAGACACTGCACGAGATACGCAGCCGGACGCTCACCCTCTTCAGGGCCGTCCCACCACGAAAAACACCCCGCCCACTTCAGCAGCGGAAACACTTTTGCCCTTACATCATCGGCCGTTACGATCACATATTTAAGCGGCTGAGCGTTCCGGCCCGATGCACAGTAGCGCGTCAGTTCCACAAGTTTCTCGGCCGTTTCCACCGATACCCGCTCATTTTCCCTGAACCGTCTCACCGTCCGGTCAGCCATCATCAATTCACGCAAAGAATCAAAATCCATAATAAATATATGTAGTGTGATGCAAATATAATCAAAATCCTCTTACGGCAGTAGAGGCCTTGTCATTTAATCCACTAAATTTTCACTGAAAAATAATAAAGGGATGGCACGGCGCGTTATAACTATGAATCAACTGAAAAACTGTTCTGCCTATGAAGAAATGTTCTACTCGTTCTACATCTTCTGACTCTTCAGCTTCCATGTCGGATTCGGCTGCTGTCGACGAAATAGCTCGCCCCGGTAAGCTCGCTCTTGAAATTATCCGCCGCTTTGCCCGCAGCTATCATTATGAGCCCCGCCTTTCCACATTAGGTTCGCTGAGCGTCAACTGAAAAACTTATTTTTCTTTCGGCATGGTGTGAAGTATTGCAGCCATGCCGATTTTTATATCCCATGATTTCCCGACTGCTTCTGATATTGATTTTGTGGCTGGTGCCGTCAGGCGCCGCCGCTGAGTTCTTTTGCCGTAAATATAATTTCGCTACGGGTGAAAGCGCTCTCGAAAATCATATATCAAACGTGCAGCAGGACGAATCGGGATTTCTGTGGTTTGCCACATGGAACGGTCTGGTAAGATATGATGGCTACAATTTCCATGCTTTCCAGCCCATATTGAGTTCCGACGGGCAGATTCTCTCCAACCGCATCTACAATATCCGCGTGGCGTCGACGGGCGATTTATGGTGTGTGTCGTCCGACAATCTTCTGTTTCTGTTTTCACGCCGCGACATGCGTTTTCTCAATCTTCACGCACTGATTCCGGAAATAGCCGACAAGAGAGTGAGGGTCATTACCCCGCTCCGCAACGGAGCCACATGGATAACTTTTCGCGACGAGACGGCCTTGCGTCTTGACGATGCGTCGCCTGTAGGGTCATACCGTTTGCTCGATCACGACGATAAGGCTCTTGATGGCAGCCGGAGAATCAACGGCGTGGTGCTTACCGACTGCGGCGAGGAATGGCTGCTTACCGACCTGATGGCCAATAATCTATCGCGCGGCTATTCAGTGGCAGGTAACTTCAGCAATGTGTATTCGGTCAACGGCTGCAACTTCCTGATAGGCAATGACGGAACGATTGTGAGAATAAAGCCCGACGGTTCCTCTCCTGTCGTGTTCCCTCTCTCCGACGGCAGCAAAGTAAAAATCAATTACACACTCTACGTCGACGGTAGAATCATCATTGCCACCGATCAGGGAGTAAAGGGATTCAATACTGCCGATGGCAGCCTGATGAACTATACCGATATACCTGCCGGTTATCTTTTCAAGGATTCCCGCCAGCGTGTATGGTGTCCGGGCGGCGACAATGCCACGGTATTGATAAGGGACGTATCGCAGCCCTATGCCGAGAAACTCGAGTCGCCGGTAAAGGGCGAAACAGTATCGCCGCTCAAAAACCCGAGGCTGATTTTCGAGCATACCGACGGGGTGATTGTGCTGCTTCCCGCCGGCGGAGTATTGTCGTATTTCGATGAGGAGTCAGGCAGACTTTTGGAATGTGTTTTTCTCGATGGCGACACCCGGCGCACCACCTACTCTCCTTCGGGCATAAAGAAATTTCTTGTCGATGATGACTCTAATCTGTGGGTATTTCATGAAAGCGGGGCTGACTGCATAAGTTTCCGACGCAAGTATTTCGACCGACACGAAAATTTCGGAAGTCAGGAAACCCGTGCAGTTGCCGAGGATGCTGCAGGACGACTGTGGATAGGCGACCGCAGTAACCGTCTGCGTGTCACCGACCGGGATTTCAATACTCTTTTCTACTTGGGAGGTGACGGCCGCCGTAGCCTCTCCCCCATTCAGTTTGCCGCTCAACCGGTCTACGCCATAGAGATGTCGACCGACGGGAGCGCGTGGATAGGAACCAAAGGCGACGGGCTGTATCATATCGAACTGTCAAAGCAATCGGCTCGGCATTATTCAGCCGGGAGCGATGACCCTTCATTGCAGATACCTACCGATACCATCTATGACATACTGTTTTCAGGCGACCGCATGTGGCTGGGGTCATACGGCAACGGCCTGATAACCGGCATGCCCGACGGTGACGGGAAATATCGGTTCACCTATGTCAACGGTCAGCCTCAGGGCATGAAAATCCGCTCGATATTCGACGCCGGAAAAGACCGGCTGATTCTCGGTACGGCCGACGGACTGGTGACAGCCGACGTCAGTGACTTGCGCGCACCCCGCTTCCACATCAACCGCTACAGATCTGATGACCGCGGACTGAAAGGCAACGACGTGATGAGCGTGGTGGAATACGGCGGCAAGATATACGCCTGCGTATTCGGCTCGGGACTCAGCCGTATTGATTCTGAAGATATACTCAGCGACTCGCTCCTGTTCACCAACTTCATAATCCCTTCATCGGCCAGCGCAGGACAGATCAAAACCGCCGTGGCCGACAGCGACGGAATATGGGTGATTTCTGAAAAATCAGTCAACCGGTTCTCGCCCGAAACGGAGCTGTACACATTGTATCCGGGTGAATTATTCATGGGTCAATACAGCCTTTCGGAAGCCACTCCGGCTATAAGCGACGGGCGCATAGTGCTTGCTACGTCCGACGGCGTGACGTATTTCCATCCGTCGCTCATGCACACCGACATAGCGCCGCGCCACCATATCTCCGTGACTGGAATACGCTATCAGAACGACATGGATATCCATCCGCTCAACGATGCCGACACTATAAATCTGTCGGCCGACCGCCGCAGTTTCTCGCTCTACATATCGCCCATGAAATTCGGCACGGAACATAACACCCGCTTCCGCTACCGCATCGACGGCTACGACAAGGGATGGAACTATACCTCCGAGGCTCATCCTGAAATCACATATAATAATCTGCCGCCGGGCGACTTCACTCTCACCGTGGAAAGTTCTGCCCCCGACGGCTCATGGCAACTTGACTCCCGCCTCATACACATTTATGCCGAACCTCACATCACCGAGACCGCTTGGTTCCGCATCATAATAATATTGCTCATCACCGGGGCGATACTCTCCACCATCTATGCGGCGCTATATTTCAAGCGCATGCGCAACGAGATTCAGAAGAAATACTCGCTCCTAATGACCGTAGACAATCTCAGCCGCAGCTATCAGGCCGTTCAACCTGCTGAAAAGTCGGCCGAGGGTGACGACGAGGAGGCACGCCGCCTGCGGTTCATAGAGCAATCGGTCAGCTATCTTAACGAGAATCTTGACAATCCGCAGCTCGTGGTGGAGGATCTGGCACGCAACGCCGCCATGAGCCGCACGGCTTATTTCAACCGCATGAAAGAGATCACCGGTCTGTCGCCGGTCGACTTCATAAAGCAGATGCGCATAAAGCGTGCCATGTCGCTGCTCGACGACGGAAATCTTTCGATAGCCGACGTCGCATATCGCGTGGGATTCACTGATCCTAAATACTTCTCACGCTGCTTCAAGGCCGAGATGGGCATGACACCTACACAGTATCTCGACAGCCGAAAGGAGCGCGCCGCTTTACCTGACGAGCTCGATTGACTGTTTTCCCGTGATAGTGTCGATCACAATTTCAATAATTGCCACGGTCTGCAGGAATCGCTCAATCTCGGCAGTAGGATCGAGGTGACCGCAATACTTTTCACACAACTCCCTCAGCGGAATGATCTTCCCTTCATTGTCAAAATGTCTGCCGAGGGCTTCGGGAATTCCCGGCGACTCCTTCGGAGACAACGCAAAATTAATAAAGAGATTGATTAATCACAAATAATAAAGCCGGATCATGCGACCCGGCTTCATTATGTTGATGTTACTTTCCAGTATAAGGGGGAGGTGTAGGCTCGTCGGCTTTCTCATCTTCGGTCGAGGGAGCGGGGAGCTCCGGCTCGACAACATCGGTCGACTCCACATCGATGATTTCGGGGCCGTCGGTTGATTCCTTTTTATCATTACCGAGGCGCTTTGCATCACGCTCGGCCTGAAGGTCAAGGATTTCCTGAGTGCGTGACTTCCACTTGCGGGGACCGAATATCTTGATAAGATCCTCGGCATACATCACCTCGCGCGTAAGCAAGGTTTCAGCAAGTTTGGCATGTCCGGCGGCCTGCTCGCGCAGTATTGACTTGGCGCGCTCATATTGCTCGGCAATGATGCGCGACACTTCCTGATCGATTATCTTGGCACGCTCGTCGCCATAGGGCTTCGAGAATCCGTATTCCCTGCCGGTAGAGTCGTAGTAGCTTACATTGGGAAGCTTGTCGCTCATACCGTAATATACCACAATCGCATAGGCGAGTTTGGTCACTTTCTCAAGGTCGTTGAGAGCACCGGTCGATACAGTGCCGAGTATCAGTTCCTCGGCGGCACGACCGCCAAGCGTCATACACATCTGATCGAGAAGCGCCTGCACCGGGGTAATCTGACGTTCCTCGGGCATATACCATGCAGCTCCGAGAGCCATGCCTCGGGGTACTATCGACACTTTCACCATCTCGTTGGAATACTCAAGGAACCACGACACGGTGGCGTGACCGGCTTCATGAATGGCGATGGCACGTTTCTCATCGTCGGAAATGATTTTCGACGAATGCTCGAGACCGCATATTATTCGGTCGATAGCGGCGTTGAAACTGTCGCGGTCAACGGCTTTCTTGTTGTTGCGGGCAGCGATAAGCGCAGCCTCGTTGCACACGTTGGCGATATCGGCGCCTGAGAATCCGGCGGTCTGGCGGGCCATGATGTCAATATCGATCGAATCGTCGGTCTTGATATTGCGTAGATGCACCTTGAATACTTCCACTCGATCTTTTAGTTCGGGGAGATCCACTGTAATCTGGCGGTCGAAACGACCGGCGCGCATAAGAGCCTTGTCGAGGATGTCGGCACGGTTGGTGGCGGCAAGAATTATCACGCCGGAGTTGGAGCCGAAACCGTCCATCTCGGTAAGGAGCTGATTGAGAGTATTTTCACGCTCGTCATTGGCACCCATATTGGGATTCTTTCCGCGGGCTCGACCAACGGCATCGATTTCGTCGATAAACACTATACATGGCGCTTTCTCCTTGGCCTGACGGAAAAGGTCGCGCACACGCGAGGCACCTACGCCCACAAACATTTCCACAAAATCAGAGCCCGACATGGAGAAAAACGGCACATTGGCTTCACCGGCCACAGCCTTGGCAAGCAGGGTCTTACCGGTTCCGGGAGGGCCTACCAGCAGAGCGCCCTTGGGTATCTTGCCACCGAGATCGGTGTATCGGGACGGATTGCGGAGAAATTCCACGATTTCCTGAATTTCGGTCTTTGCCTCGGTAAGTCCGGCCACATCCTTGAAGGTCACATTGGTACCCTCGCCTTTATCTATAATCTGGGCCTTTGACTTACCGACGTTGAACACGCCTCCGGCACCTCCGCCATCGCGACCCGACATGCGGCGCATCATAAAGAGCCAGAATACCACAAGCAGCACAATGGGTCCGAACGACCAAAGCAGCGAGGTGTAGTCAGCCGATTTCTCATAGTTGACCTCTCCGCTGAATTTTCCTTCCTCACGCCAGCGGTCGATCGACTCCTGAAGCTTGTCGGCCGACGGAATATCGGTCATGATCGAGGCGTTCATGTTCTTGCCTTCCTCAAACTGCGGATGAAACACCGCTTTGGCGAGCGAGTCATTCAGGAATGCTTCGGCCTTGTTGGTATTTGAGAATACGGTGATCTTCTTTACGCCGCCCGACGATGCCAGCTCCTCGAATTTGGTATAGCTTACATCCTTGGTCATGGAGTTATCGTCGAGATACAGCATCGTGATCAGAAACACGACGATTATCGCATAAGCCCAGTACATGCTGAACTTTATGCCGCCCTTTTTGGGTGAACCGGGCGAGGTGGGTGGAATAGGCATATCTTCTTAAGGTCAGTTATGGTTAGGTTTTTTATGAAAACATATCAGAATTCGTCGGGCAGACGGGTGATATTGGCGTCGCTCCAGAGCGATTCGAGGTCATAACGCATGCGGGTCTCGGGCAGAAACACGTGCACCATGATTTCGCCATAGTCTATCACGATCCACGATGAAGCCCCGTAACCGTCGTAGTTGTAAGGCTTTACACGCGCTTCCTCAAGCAGGTGCTCGCGCACATTATCGGCAAGCGACGACACATGCATGGTCGACGTACCCGATGCTATCACAAACTTGCGTGCGGGAGCCGAATCTACATCGTCAAGATCGAGAATCGTTATATCGCGGCCTTTGCGGTCGCGAAGTCCCTCGATGATCATTTCAAGAGTATCCTTTGTATCAGGTTGATTCATATATGGTAATAAAATATTCTTTTATATTAATGTGATGTAAGGTGCAAAATTACGAATAATTTGCGACAAAGCCACGCTTCACCGCTATTTTAAACAATTTTCACGCCCCGAAAGTTCGGTCACGACTGACCTGCACGCGGATGATACGTGAGAATGGCTTCACGGAGCGAGGCCCGGTCGATGTGGAGATATATCTGCGTGGTAGTGATGGATTCGTGGCCGAGCATCATCTGGATAGCACGGAGGTTGGCTCCGCCCTCAAGCAAATGGGTTGCAAAGGAGTGGCGGAGCGTGTGGGGGGAGATAGTCTTGGTGATACCGGCGGCATCGGCCAGCCGGCGCACGACGGTGAATATCATCTGCCGCGTAAGCTGATGTCCGCGACGGTTGAGAAACAGTATATTGGCATCCGCAACCGAGGGCTCAAACTCATCCCTCACTTCGAGCCATTCCCTTATGGCATCGGCTGCTACCGGCGACAGCGGCGCCATGCGTTCTTTATCGCCCTTTCCCCTCACGATCATATAGCCGTCGTCGAGATAGAGGCGCGAAATCTCGATATTCACCAGTTCGCTCACACGCAGCCCCGACCCGTATAGAGTCTCCATAATCGCGCGGTTACGCACTCCGAGCGTATCAGAGGTATCTATGGCCGCAATCATATCGTCGATTTCCTCTACCGACAGAACCTCGGGCAGATGCAGACCCGTGCGTGGAGACTCGAGAAGCGCCGACGGATCGGCTTCGATAAAATCCTCCAGACTGAGGAATTTGAAAAAAGCCCTGAGACCCGCAATCATGCGCGCCTGCGAACGCTCGGCTATACCCATCTCGCGGAGAGCGCCTATGAATTCCCGCAGGGTGTCAAGCGTAACATCGGTGAGCGTGATACTCTCATCTTCAAGATAGTCGAGCAATTTCTCCACATCCATCAGATAGCTTATGACAGAGTTATCGGCCAGTCCACGCTCAAGCCTGACATAGCCTTCAAACAGTTGTAAGA
The DNA here is from genome assembly GCA_029060405.1 of Duncaniella sp. Classification (GTDB taxonomy): domain Bacteria; phylum Bacteroidota; class Bacteroidia; order Bacteroidales; family Muribaculaceae; genus Duncaniella. The sequence continues at coordinate 27,782 of JAIDUB010000048.1, forward strand.
GCCTCTCTCGCGAAGGAAGGTTGCGCATCAGTAAGATATTTCAAAATAATGGCGTGGCAGTTTTTCATTACATATCACTATGCCTGTCACGGAGTTGGTAAACGTCTGTCCTCTTTTCATGGCGGCATTGAGCCGCTTCCACATGGGATTTTTCACCGTGGTAAAAAATACCGTTTTCCCGCCCTCAATAACCGAGTCGACATCCTCGGGCGCTTCATCACCCAATATAAGAAACGATGCCTCACCGGAATCGGCAGTAATTTTACAACTGCCGCTCCACTTTTCAATCACGCGCTTCACACCGGCGGCATCACCGGGGGCGACATATACCACCGAGGGCGACATCTGATTGAGCGTACGGAAAAGGGCGCGAGTGTCACGCCAACGTATTTTTCCCGCATCTCTCACCTCAGCCTCAAGATCGTCCCAGCAATAAAAGGGATAGCGGCATCCGAGCACCTGAGTTATGAATCCGTAGGCAAACGGACTGTGTACGCCAAACCCGCGTGTGCGCCGGTAGCGTATCACCGCATCGCGTATCAGTCTCAGCGGATTCATTCCTCGGGTTTCGCCTCGGGACGGCGCAGCCACAGTATAAACGCGGCCGCGAGGCTCAGATAGATAAGAATTATCGCCACCGTAGCTACGGTATCGGTAGTGTGAAGCGACTCGGGGTCAAATGTCATCACGATGGTCGACTTACCCGCCGGGAGCTTTATGGCGCGGAGCACATAATTGACTCTCGCGATATTGACAGGCTCTCCGTTGACGGTAGCTTTCCAGCCCCACGGGAAATAAACTTCCGAGAACACGGCTACCGCAGGGGCAGTCGTCTCGGCGTGATAGGTCAAACGGTTGGGCGCGTAGGAGGTTTCAAAAATCGTATCTCCGGGAGCAGCGGGTGACGCTCCGGCAAGGATATCGTGGAAATTCTTGTCGGCCACGGCCTCCCTGCGCAGATCAAGCACCGAAAGTGCAGCCATCTCGTCGTCGGGTGTTCCCGTATATCTCACATTATCCACCAGCCACGCATTTCCCTGTGCCTCGGGATTCATCAGCGGCTCACCGTCGTGCCCCACTATGTAGCGGGCATTGAGCATGTTGAGCACATTCCAGTCGGCATCGGTCTCCGTTCCGTTCTGGAAATGTGACAGGTGACGGTCAATGATATCCTGATATCGTGTAAGTTTCGCAGCATGATAGCCGCCTATGGCCTTATGGTAATATGATGGCGCGGCCGAGTTGAACCGCGGTATATCCATCACACGGTAATTTGCTGCCGTATCGGCGAGTATCATATCGTCGGCGGCAGTTTTGGCTATGACAGGTTTCCCTACTGCCGCATACGAAGGAATAAACGAATCATGCGACAGATAACGCTTGTTGACCATATACAGGTCGCCGAGCACTATCACCCCTACTCCGCATGCCGCCAGCACCCACGAAATCTTTCCGCGGAGGTAAAGATAAAGCAGAGCACCGCCCATGAGCAATATGAACAGGCTGCGCATGGCGTCGGCCGTCACGAGCTCGCCGCGGAGCCGGGTCACGGCCTCGTATATCGCCGGCGCCTCCAGACTGAACTCACGCATCACGCTCGCACGCGGATAGCCCTGCGACATGAGCGCCTCAGTAAGATAGCCGTCGATCAGCCGGTCGTTGTCGGATATGAGACTGCCGAACATCGACGGGAATATGAGGGCAAGCAGGCATATGGCTACCGGAATAACGAGACACCACATGGCGGGACGGATATATTTACTCCGCTCCTCGGCCGAGGCAGTGAATATCTTCTGCAATCCCATTGCAGCGAGAAGCGGCATGGTGAATTCGGCTATGACGAGGATACTCTCGACCGTGCGGAATTTTCCGTACATGGGCACGGCTGCAAGCATGATATCGGTAAACATCATGGCATGGCGTCCCCAAGCAAGCACTATGGAGAATATGGTCAGCACCACGAGAGCCCACTTCAACGGACCGCGCACTATCACAGCTCCCAGCAGGAAGAATGCGAATATCAGCGCTCCCACATATACCGGACCATTCGTACCTTCAGGATCTCCGAAATACTGACTCATGTACTGAAGATATTGCTTTTCGGCCTCGCCCAGATCTTTCGCTTCATCAAGATCGGTGAGCGAGGTAGCGATGAGCCGTCCTTTTTCAGGACGAGCCGACGCTCCACCCTTGATATTGGGTATAAGCAGCGAGAATGTCTCGGAAGGCTGATAGCTGTATTGGGTTATATAGTCTTTGTCAAGACCACCCGACTGTTCGTCGGCCGTACCTGCCTGACTTAGCAGCGAGTGACTGCCACGCATTGTCTCCTTGGAATATTCGTAGGTATTGTAGAGGCTCGGCAGATTGGCTGCCACCGCAACGGCAGCAGCAGCGGCGAGTGATGCAGTGGCTATACACCAGCGGCGCACGTCTTTTTCTCTCGCAGCCTTGACCAGAAACGCTATGACGAGGCCTATGATAACAAAAAGGAAGTAATATGTCATCTGCACATGATTCTGCGCAATCTGCATCATGGCGAAGAATGCCGCAAGCGCGCTTCCTGCAAGATACCTGCCGCGGTAACATAATATTATACCGGCAATGGTGGGGGGCACGTAGGTGAGCGTGAGAAATTTCCATATATGGCCGGCACCTATTATTATAATAAAGTAACTCGACAATCCGTAGGCTATCGCACCGGTGAGAGCAACCGGCCAGCGCATCTTCATCACCCACATTAATATAAGGAAGCCTACCATCATCATGGCAAGCAGGTTGGCGGGCGAAGGGAGGCCGAGACCCATCACGGCGTTGACCCAGCCAAACAGCCGCATCGACGGATAGGACGGCGAGATCTGGAACGTAGGCATTCCGGAGAAGAGCGAATTGGTCCAGCGGGTCACGTCGCCGGTAGCCTCATGATAAGCCGCCGCTTCCTGACCGTTGGCAATACCCTGCTGCATATCGTGCTGGCTCAGGGTGTTTCCCTCAAATGCATCGGGATAGAAAAATGCACCCGCTACCACAAGAAGTACAGCGAGGCAACCTATGAACCTGAGCACGTTCCTCGACAGAAGGTGCTGTAATGCGGTTTTCAATACTGACTGTTTCATAATCATTTGGCAGGACGGATATTTACAGGTAAAGAAGCTTCATCGTCGGCAACCCGTGCTGCAGAGTCGGGTTTTGCCGGAGCGGCGGGTTCGGAACTCATATATGCATAATCGGCCAGCCGCGAGCGGTAAGCGCCGGCAAGCGAATCGAAATTATGCCGGCGGTCGGAGTTCAGAGCCTTGCGCATGTCCTTGGGATTGATACTTAGAGCGATGTCATACACATCCACATACTTGCGCATGGTCTCCATGGCCTTTCGCGTACGGTGCCCGGCGAGATCATCATCAATCACTCCTACGAATGTAGCCAGCACGTTGACGCTCTGAGCCGGAGTAAGGTCATCAACCATCAGCGCCATCGAGTCGGCCATCTGTGAAGCATGAGCCATATTGCCCGAACTCATGGCATCGGCAAGGTGATTGTCGTGAGTGGAAATGGTAGTGGCAACTTCCTGAGGCACAGCCTCGGCCTTGTGTTTTCCGCCGCAGGCCACCAACGCAAGAGTCACGGCAGCTATAGCTGCGGCATATATTGGATTTCTGTTCATGTCAGTAAGTAAAAATTACTATTCGGTTCACACACGCGCGTGAACCGTGCAAAGTTACTAAACTTTGGCTTAGTAAAAAGGTTGCTAAATGTTAAAATTATACTGATTAATATTCCTTTTAAGGGCAAAAAAGAAGAAAATTACGCCAAAATCGCGGAAAAATAGCATTTTTTACTAACTTTAAGTCGATAAAAATTGCGAAATTGATTAAAAATTACTTACTTTGCACCGCAAAATAGAATTTTATTAATCTTACAAATCAAAACAACCATGTCAGAAATCGAATCTCGCGTTAAGGCTATTATCGCTGACAAACTCAGCCGTGATGAGAACGAAGTAACCAACGAAGCAGAATTCACCAAGGATCTTGGCGCAGACAGCCTCGACACTGTAGAACTTATTATGGAATTTGAGAAGGAATTCGGCGTTAAGATTCCCGATGATCAGGCTGAAAACATCAAGACTGTTCAGAACGCTATCGACTACATCGTTGAAGCAACGAAGTAATCACCACCTCGTAAAGAAATTTCCCGGCTCCTCCCCACTATAGAGCGGGTGGAGCCTCTTTTTTATAGTCGGGTCTTTAGTATTTTCACCGACATCTCTCCGAATCTCCCGGCGATAACCGCTTATAAAGAATCTCCCGTCACTTCGCCGGAACATTACAATAAAACCACACATTTAATTATGGAATTAAAGCGAGTAGTAGTCACCGGTCTCGGTGCAATCACCCCCCTTGGCAATGATGTCGACACCACATGGGCTGCCGCTGTAGAAGGTAAGAGCGGAGCCGGTCCCATCACCCATTTCGACGCTTCGAAATTCAAGACTCAATTTGCCTGCGAAGTAAAAGGATATAACCCCAACGATCACTTCGACCGCAAGAAAGCCCGTCAGCTCGACCTCTATGCACAGTATGCTCTCGTAGCAGCCCGTCAGGCCGTGGCCGACTCAGGTATAGAAAACGCTGAAAATCTCGACCGCAACCGCGTGGGTGTGATCGTGGCAGCAGGTATCGGCGGTCTCCACACTTTTGAGGAGGAAGCCGGTTATTATGCAAAAAATGAGGAGCGCGGCCCCATGTACAATCCCTTCTTCATCCCCAAGATGATCGCCGACATCGCATCGGGTCATGTGTCGATGGAGTATCACTTCCACGGCCCCAACTATGGCGTGGTATCGGCTTGCGCTTCATCCAACAATGCAATTATCGACGCCTTCAACCTCATCCGTCTCGGCAAGGCCGACGCTATCGTCACCGGTGGTGCCGAAGCAGCCATCTTCCCTGCCGGCGTGGGCGGCTTCAACTCCATGCACGCCCTCTCGACCCGCAATGACTCGCCCGAGACCGCATCGCGTCCCTTCAGCGCCTCGCGCGACGGATTCGTGATAGGCGAAGGTTCGGTAGTACTCGTACTCGAGGAACTCGAGCACGCCAAGGCTCGCGGAGCAAAGATCTACGCTGAAGTTGCCGGTGGCGGCATGAGCGCCGACGCTCACCACATCACCGCCACTCATCCCGAAGGTCTCGGCGCAATACTTTCGATGAACAACGCTCTCGAAGATGCAGGCATGAAGCCCGAGGATATCGACTATATCAACGTTCACGGCACTTCAACCCCCGTAGGTGATATCTCGGAAGTGAAGGCTATCGTTGAAGTATTCGGCGACCACGCCCACAAGCTCAACATTTCCTCCACCAAGTCAATGACCGGCCACCTTCTCGGTGCCACCGGCGCTATGGAGGCCATGTTCTCGATCCTCGCGATACGCGACGGCGTAGTTCCCCCCACCATCAACCACGAGGAAGGTGACAACGACGAGAATATCGACTATACTCTCAACTTCACCTTCAACAAGGCTCAGCACCGCGATGTACGCGCCGCTCTGTCCAACTCGTTCGGTTTCGGCGGCCACAACGCTACCGTGATCCTCAAGCGCTACGAGGAATAATCCTGCCTCAACGTTTATTTCATATATCCTCCCCGAGACTCCGCTACAGGCGTCGCGGGGAGTTTGCTTTTCTAAGATATAATTCCTAACTTTGTGTCGTGTAAAAAATTCCCCTTCAAAAAAGAATCCGAAATGTTAATCATAGGCATAGCAGGCGGCACGGGGTCAGGAAAGACTACCGTCGTCAACAAGATCATCAACGCCCTCCCCTCAGGCGAGGTGGCGGTATTGCCACAGGACTCCTACTACAAGGACTCGAGCCACATACCCGTCGAGGAGCGCAGCAAGATCAACTTCGACGAGCCCGCCGCTATCGAGTGGAGTCTTTTGGTCGAACATATCAAGCAACTCAGAGCCGGAAAATCGATTGAGATGCCCACCTACAGCTATCTCACTTGCACCCGTCAGCCTGAAACCATACATGTGCAGCCCCGCGAGGTGGTGATTGTGGAAGGTATTCTGGTGCTCACCGATCCGGTGCTTCGCAAGATGATGGACGTGAAGGTATTCGTCGACGCCGATGCCGACGACCGCCTTATACGCGTAATCTCGCGCGACTGCGTGGAACGCGGTCGCACCCCCATCATGGTAATAAACCGCTATCAGGAGGTGCTAAAGCCCATGCATGAGCTCTATATCGAGCCGTCAAAACGATATGCCGATCTCATAGTGCCGCAGGGCGGCAACAATATCGTGGCCATCAACCTGCTCACCGACTATATTGAAGCGCGACTTCGCAAATCTCACCTCAATCAGTGATGAATACACCGGAAAACAATATTCCCGAATTTTCGGCCGACTCGATGGTGCTCCGCACTGACAATCTTGTCAAGAAATACAAGCAGCGCACCGTAGTCAACCATGTATCGATCAATGTGAAGCAGGGTGAGATCGTGGGACTGCTCGGTCCAAACGGAGCCGGCAAGACCACCACGTTCTACATGACCGTGGGACTTATCACCCCCAACGAAGGCCGCATATTCCTCAACGATCTCGACATCACGAAATATCCCGTTTACCGCCGTGCCAAGCACGGCATAGGCTATCTGGCTCAGGAAGCAAGCGTGTTCCGCAAGCTTACGGTCGAGGACAATATCCGCGCCGTACTGGAGATGAACGACACTTCAAAGGAGGAGCAGCGCGAGCAGCTCGAAAGCCTCATAGCCGAATTCCGCCTCGAAAAAGTACGCCACAATCTCGGCGATCAGCTCTCGGGTGGCGAGCGCCGACGCACCGAAATAGCGCGCTGTCTGGCAATCAATCCCAAATTCATAATGCTTGACGAGCCTTTTGCCGGTGTGGACCCTATCGCCGTGGAAGATATCCAGTCAATCGTCTACAAACTGAAGGAGAAAAACATCGGCATCCTTATCACTGACCACAACGCGCCCGAGACTCTGTCGATCACTGACCGCGCATATCTGCTCTTCGAAGGTAAGATTCTATTTCAAGGCACATCCGAGGAACTTGCCGAGAACCCCGTGGTGCGCGAGAAATACCTCGGTCGCAGCTTCATATTCCACCGCAAGAAATTTGAATGAAGCGCATCCTCGCCTCCATTCTACTGCTGCTGCCGCTATGGATCTCAGCATCTAATCTCGACATTGACTCGCTCCGTGCCGATGTCGACTCGCTGAAAACCATGATTTCACTGAAGGCCGACACGCTGAAAATGAAAATAGCGGATCGCGCCGACACCCGCTCCTCCACCCGCTGGATAGGTCAGCTCATCAAGCGCAATTTTGATCTCAATGCCCCCGGCATAGACTATCCGCGTTTTCCTCGCGCTGTGGTAAAAATCTACAACTGGGCCAACGAGACATTCAATTCCTACGACTCTCTATACGTAGTCAACGCCCCGGGCAACTGGAAAGCTACCGTCAACAGCAACAACCAGATCACATCATCGTCACTGTCATTTCCCCACAGCGACTATGAGATCAATATGAGCTCGCGCCCGTATTCCGACCTCAGTGCCTCGTTGAGCTTCCTCTGCCTGAGTGTGAGCGCGTCGGTAAACATCAACAAACTCATCGGCCGCCCCGTAACGCGCCACTCGTTCAATTTCGATTTTACCACTTCACGGATTTCAGGCAACATTTCATCTACCTCATCGAGCGGCGGCATGCGTATAATGCGCATCGGCGAGCATCAGTTCGGAATCAAAGACGCCATCCCGCTCGAAGATATGTCGATAAAGTCGCTCACGGGCGAGATATTCTATATCTTCAACCATCGCCGGTACTCACGAGCGGCGGCCTATAGTTTCTCCAAATTCCAGCGTCGCAGCGCCGGCACGTGGGTGGCGGGACTCTCATTTGCCCGCCAATCGATAAATATGGACTTTTCAGCTCTCGAAGAAAAATATCTTGAGACGCTGCCCGACGGACGCACCGAATATAGCTTCCATTACAACGACTATACACTGCTCGGAGGCTACAGTTACAATCACGTGATACGCCCCTGCAAATGGATGTTCAACGTTGGCGCGCGACTGTCGGTAGGCTACAAGCATGTATATGAAGGGGAAATCGACGGCCGGCACAACATAATAGCCAACGATATAACTGCCGTCGCCGCCCTGCTCTACAATCACCGCAACTTCTTCGCATCGATATCGAGCCGCTTCAACGGCTATCTCTATTACACGGCGAGCTACACCAATTTCACCACCTACATTCGCTTCACCGCCACCGCCGGCGTGAGATTTTAGCTTATGCTATCAGATAACCTGCGGCATAGGCGAGCATGAGGAGGGCGGTCATGCCGAGGAGAGGATTGAGAGCCCGGCCTTCACGATTAATCAGGGCCCGGTACAGCAACGTATGTGCCACAAGATAAGCGATCGGCACTATCCATGTGGTAGTAGGTAGAGCCAGCCACAGGCGGAAGGTGAGGATAACTGCTGCAAACCCGTTGACAAGATAGAGCCGTGATACAAACCGTCGGCCGAATCTCACAGCCAAAGTCTTTTTGCCTACGGAGCGGTCATCGTCGGCATCACGGTAATTATTAACTATCAACACATTGGCTCCCATAAGCCCGATACCCACCGAAGCAAGAACAATCCCCGCGGAGACCGAGGGCATCATGAGCATGCACGTGAGCGTGACCGGTACCACTCCGAAAAACACCACCACGGCGACTTCTCCGAGTCCTATGCGCGACAGTGGCCACGGTCCCGCACTGTAGGCCACCACACCGAGCGCCGTAATTACACCGGCAACATACATCCACCAGCGTCCATACACAGCCACAAGCGCCACACCGGTGACGCATGCTATACCGAGGGTGATAAACGTAGCGGCGAGCATGGCGCGGGGAGTGATGTCGCCCTCGGTCACGCCGCGGCGCGGTCCTTCACGACCCTGACGGTCGAGGCCGTCGCGAAAATCGTAGTATTCGTTGGCGAAGTTTGATGCAATCTGGGCAAGAAGGGCAAATGCAAAGCACATAAGAGCGGGTGTCCATGCGAAACATCCGGCCTTGACGGCAATTCCGACGGCAAATATCACTCCGGCGAGCGATACGGGTAGTGTGCGCAGGCGCATGGCTTCAATCCATGCCTTAAGGGTATTCATATCAGCGATTGTTGGATGTCGAGCCCGAAGCAGTCGTAGACAGCAGTGCGTATGCGGCGCGCCTCGGTCTTGTTGTCTTTAAGTATGTTGAGTATCGCGCGGATGTACTCGCGTTTGTCGTCGCTCCGCAATCCGCATGCCCGCGCCACGTGGCTTTCCGACAGCATCGACTTGCGGTTATAGACGCGTAGTATCGAGTGGTAGTCGCCGTGCCTGACGTAGCTGCGGAACTCGCGGCATATCTCCTCATACATGCCACGAGGATTTATGGCCTGAGCGAGATCCGATATGTGCTCCTCAAGCATGTTGATATTGGCGAAGCGACCATCGATGCGGTGCTCGACGGTTTTCTTTACACGATGGCGGGTGTGCTGAAGCGCCTGCTGACGCAGGTCGCCGTCAAACAGCTTGATTATACGGAGGCTAACGGTGCGGAAAGCCTCATCTTCATTGCGGCGGAAATGAGCGGCAACGGCGCGTATCACTTCCTCGAGCATGAAGATATTTTCGATTTCCGCCACATCGGGCACATACACACGGCGTCCGCGCAGATAAGCCACTTCCTCGGCACTGCGGCGGTCGCGGTCAACTATCCCCACGGCTTCAAGATTGTGAAGCCCTTTGATGGAATTGAAAGTGCGGGTGGCCTCGATAACACGGTCGCAACTGCCGAGCGACTTCACCGTGAAGCGGTCGAATATCATCGGATAGAGCTTGGCATCAATGGAATTGACGCCGTCCCCCTCGATAAACATCACAGGCTTGCGTGCGCCGAGTATCGCCATCATCATTTCCTCGGATATCGCTCCGGATCCTTGCACCTCCTCGTAATCCCATGAATCTGTCTCGGGGCGGCAACCTTTTACCCATATGGTCACGCCCTCGCCTCGCGTCGTGGCGAAATTTATGTCGTGGGTCACGTATACGAAAGTGCAGTCGGGCCTAAGCCGCTCCACCTTATCCCACACCTGCTGCATGGTCGACGGATGCAGAAACGACTCGGGCGACTCCACTATCACCACTCCTCCGCGGGGAGCGTAAAGAGCGGCACCTATATAATACATCACGGCACTCTCGCCTGTCGACAACTGAGCCGACGAATAGATATCGTCGGAACCGTTCTCACCGATAAGCAGCTTGCCACGCTCCACGAGGATGCGGTTGTCGGGGAATATTTCAGTCCACGCCGTAATAAGCCGGTCGAGTTTGGTGTGCCGGGCGCCTTTGCGCGGTTTTTCTCCGAGATATTTCTGCGACAGCAACAGTGTCATTTCCTCATTGAGCATCATGGCTATGATGCGTTCAAGCTCTCCCTTGATATCATTGCGTATTACACCCGACGATGCCACCATGGCTCTGTATTGCGAGTCGACCGATGTGGGCGATGCATCCTCGCTCTCACGGTCGTAGGCGGCTTTGAGCGCCGACATACGGAAAGCCTTCTCGCCGAGCATCGAGCCGAGTCTTCGGGCAAATCGTGTCTTACCGGCACCGTTGGCTCCTATAATCACTATCTGGCGGTAACGGTCGGTATCGACGGAGATCGGTTCGGCACCTGAGCGCGGGGGGAGAGTGAGGGGCATGGGTTAGGTTTTAGGGGGTAGGTTTTAGGGATTAGGTTTTAGGGGGATTATTTCAGGAGGGAAAATTTTACGCGGGTATTCTTGATTTTGAGCGGAGCTATTCGGGCAAGTACTTCAGCTGCCTTATCGCGGGGAACGGCTACGAGCGCCGAGTGGTCGCGCACACTTATGCGGCCTATTTCCTGAGGCTGAAGACCGCCTTGCGCCACAAGGAATCCCACTATATCGCCACGCGAAATTTTCTCTTTCTTGCCGGCATTGATATATAATGTGGCGCGTGATGACGTGATGGGATGCTCTGAAGGACGGGCGGGATAAATCTCCTTGTCCCACTCTACAAAGTCGGGCATGTTATCGTCGTCGGTGGCGAGTATGTATACAAGTCCGTCGGCATCCTGACGGCCGGTTCTGCCGTTGCGGTGTGTCCAAGTGGCCTCGTTGACCGGCAGGTGATAATGCACCACCGCACCGAGCACCGGGATATCGATACCGCGGGCGGCAAGGTCGGTCGACACGAGTATGGGCGTCGTGCCGTTGGCAAGCATCTCAAGGGCATTTTCACGTTCGTTCTGCTGTAGGCCGCCGTGATAAAGGCCCACGGGGAGCTTCTCGCGACGCAGGCGCTCATAGACACGCTCGGCACTCTCACGATGATTCACAAACACTATCGCCGTGGTATCGTCCATGCCCCGCAGCAGTTCCACCAGTGTATCGAGCTTGTCGCGCGAGGGGCTTACCACGCGGAATTTCATCACATTACCGGTTTTCTCCTTGCTCTCCACCTCAATATCGGTGCGTTTCAGGCGGGGGAAATAATCGGGAAGTTCGGCCATGGGAGTAGCCGACGTGAGGATAAAAAGTCGGGCGCGGGTCATTTTCTTAACCAGCCGCTTCATCTCGTCGGCAAACCCGAGTTCAAGCGACTTGTCATACTCGTCGAGCACCACTGTCAATACGTCGCCGAGCGATACATTACCTCGCTTCACATGGTCAAGCAGACGACCCGGAGTGGCTATGATTATGTCGGGTGTCACCGACAGGGATTTCACTTCATCATCCACAGAGTGGCCTCCATAAAGGGCGAGCACACGGAAATCAGTCGCCACGGGGCGCATCACTTCCACGATCTGGAGCACAAGTTCGCGCGAAGGGGCTATCACCACACCGCGCGTGTGGCCGTCGGGGTTACCCAGACTGCGTATAAACGGAATTGAAAACGCGATAGTCTTACCCGATCCCGTAGGAGCGGCGAGCGTAACCACACCGGTGACGTCGAGGGCGGCCATGCGCCGCTGCATATCGTTGAGCTCGGCAATACCGAGCCGCTGCCTTATATTCTGGATTATTTCCTGATTTTTCATAATACAAATATAACACATTTTCGAGGAAAATTGCTTACTTTTGCGTCGTCATGAACTATTTTTTTTCAGCAGGCGAAGCGTCGGGCGACTTGCACGCGGCGCAAGTGATAGCAGCGTTGCGTAAACTCGATCCTGATGCGCGATTCACATTTCTCGGAGGTGACCTGATGGCTGAAGCAGCCGGATGCAAACCTCTGATCCACTACCGCGACATGGCTTTCATGGGCTTTACCGAGGTATTGAAACATCTTCCCGAAATTTTCCGCAACATGCGTGTGGCCCGCGAAGCGATTGCATCGCGACGACCCGATGTGGTAGTGCTGGTGGACTATCCGGGATTTAACCTCAAGCTTGCTGGCTACGCCCGCAAGCTCGGACTGAAAACGGTATACTACATCGCCCCAAAAGTATGGGCTTGGAAGGAATACCGGGTTAAGACGCTCGCCAAAGTCACTGACCGACTGCTGGCTATTCTACCCTTCGAGCCGGAATGGTTCGGTAAACGCGGACTGACGGTAGACTACGTGGGCAACCCCTCTGTAGAGGAAATGGATCGTGCTCTTGCCGGAATGGAGAGTGGCGAAGATTTCCGCAAGCGCCACGGACTTGACAGCCGCCCTATCCTCGCATTAGTGCCCGGAAGCCGTAAAGGCGAGATAGCGGCCAATCTTCCGGTGATGGATGCCGTTGCCCGGCTTCATCCCCAACTTCAGGCCGTGGTAGCGGGCGCTCCGGGCATAGATCCCGCGACATACATTAAATATACGGGATTTCCTGTAATCGAAGGCACCACCCTGAGCCTTATGGCTCAAAGCGATGTCGCTCTCGTGACGTCGGGCACGGCGTCGCTCGAATGCGCGCTTGCCGGCACTCCGCAGGTGGTATGCTACAGGTCGGTAGGCTGGAAATGGGCTCACGACCTTTTCACACATATCCTCAAAATCCCGTATGTGTCGCTCCCCAACCTCATCGCCGGACCGGTCGACGCCGAAGCACGCCGTCGCGAAAATGCCAAGCGCCACGAGCCACGCGGATATATAATACCCGAGATGCTCGTGCATCAGTGCAATGTCGATGAAGTAAACGCAGCCCTTTCAGCCATATTGCCGGGCTCACCCGCAGCTGAAAAGCAGCTGAGCGGTTACAAAGAGATGCGTCGTCGCCTCTCCACAGGCCAAAGCGCCGCCCGCAACGCAGCCGAAATCATTTATGAGGTTGCGGAAAATCACGATTAATCACCCCAACAGATAAAGCGGAGTGACTTCAGTGCGAGGAAGCGCTACCAGACACAGCTGCATCTCGCTCTCGGTGAGAGGATTGAGACCGTCGCCCAGACGGGTCACCCCCACTCCTGCAAGTGCCCGCGTCATGGTCTCGAGAGCCAGCTCGGGCGTGTTGTTCTCATGGCTGAGGTGGCAAAGAAACACATGCTTGAGCTTATCGGTATACATTCCTGCCACGAAATCAGCCGTCACCTGATTGTCGAGATGACCGGTTTCCGACATGATACGTGCCTTGAGATATGCCGGATAAGGTCCCTGATCGAGCATTTCGCGGTCATAATTCGACTCGATCACAATAGCATTAGACCGGCGCAGATAGTGGGCGGGGCGATCGGAAATCACTCCAAGGTCAGTGGCGATGGTGAGCGACGACGAGCCGAAGTCGATAAAGAATCCTGAATTGTCGGTGCCGTCATGCTTCACCTCAAACGGAGTGATCTCCATTCCGGCCAACTTGAACGCAAATTCCTTGTAGATAGGATGGTGATAATCCTTTATACGGCGCGATACATTATGGCGGCGAAGGATTCCGTTGAGCACGCGCGGAGTGCAATACAAGCCTATGTTCTTATATTTACGCAGCATCCCGTAGGCATACCTTATATGGTCGCCGTGGTCGTGGGTGAGCACAATACCCTTCACGTTGCCAAACGACAGGCCGTTGTCTCTCATCGCGCGACCCATGACGTTGAAATCCACGCCGGCGTCAATAAGTATCCCCTCATCGGTGGTACCGACATAATAGCAGTTGCCGCTGCTTCCGCTGCCGAAGCTCATGAACATAAACTTTTTCTCGGCCGCAGGCACCGCGTCAATGTCGGGGGCCGGTGATGCGGCCGCCGCATGCTTGCGGGCAATGCGTTCCATCTCGGCCGGCAATATGATATCAAAATCTCCGTCGATACGCTCCTGAAAGGTCTCGATGGCGTCAAACAGCCCCGGCATGGAAGGTGGTGGATTGAATTTCTTGCGTGCCATCGTGAATCAGTTGAATAAGAGGAATATCGAAGGTATCTTGTCGATCTGCGGAAGGTGGGTTTTCCACCAATCCAGCTGACGGGTGACAATGCTCTGTCGCGGGCCGGTAATGTCAGTGGCCACACACAGCAGCATCTTGCCGCCGAAATGACGGGTCAGCTCATTTATAAGGCGAGTATTGCGGTAGGGAGTCTCGATAAAAATCTGGGTCTGACGCTCGGAATTGATGCGGCGCTCCATCTCACGGAAACGCGCCGCACGAGCCTTGTCATCGTAAGGAAGATACCCCAGAAAGGCAAACGACTGCCCGTTGAATCCCGATGCCATAAGCGACAGAAGAATGCTCGACGGCCCTACGAGAGGCACCACTTCGAGACCCTTTTTCTGAGCCACCGCCACAAGGTCGGCACCCGGATCGGCAATGGCGGGACAACCGGCTTCGGATATCACGCCAACGGGATTGCCGTCGATAAGAGGCTGTATCATAGCAGCCACGTCGGCAGCTGCGGTATGCTCGTCAAGCACGGTAAACGACAGCGCATTTATATCTATCGCGGGATCACACCGCTTGAGAAAGCGCCGCGTGGTGCGGATATTTTCCACAACGAAATGCTTTATCCCCCTGATAATCTCAAGATTGGCAGGCGGAATCACGGCATCGAGCGGTCCGTCGCTCATCGCTGAAGGAATGAGGTAGAGAGCGGGTCGCAACGCTGAGGAGGGTTTGAACTCCGCGGAGCACATATTTTCAGTATTTTCGCTTCTCTGTTCCATATCTGCAAAGATACTCATTTATTTCATTAACCGCAAGGAAAAAATTTGGATATATATTCATAGTGTATTCAAAAAAAATCTTAACTTTGCAGTTGGAAAACCTATGACCTGAAATCCATCTCATCCCAGATGCACAGTGACCATGTAGAACATATAGGTGTGGTTAAGGAAGTTAGCTTCAATACCATATCCATAGCGGTCGAGGAACCCTGTCAATGCGAGGGTTGCTCGATAGCGATCGTGTGCATGGGTAAGAGCGACAAGGAAGCCGACGTGATCAACATACCTCGTCCGCGCGGGGCTGAACGCGACAGCTTCCACACAGGCGACCGAGTGAGACTAGAAGCCGCCTCCGGCTCGAAAATTAAGGCTTCGTTCTGGGCTTTCATCCTTCCCACGGTGATATTGCTTGCCTGCGTGCTGCTTCTGCAGAGTTATGCACCCCGTCTCGGTGCATTGCTGACGGCAGTAGCCGCTGCCGGCGCCGTAGCCGTGTATGAGCTGATATTATATCTATTCCGTAAAGACCTTGCCATGTCAGTCACTTGGCAAATAAGACACTGTTAACCTTTAAATTATGAACCTGTTTCTAATTTCAATCCTCGTGCTCGGCGGCATCGGCGTGATAGCCGCTATCCTGCTCTATTTCATTTCCCGCCGCTTCAATGTGGTGGAAGATCCCCGCATCGGTCAGGTTGAAGAACTTCTGCCCGGCGCCAACTGCGGCGGTTGCGGCCGCAGCGGTTGTCACGACTTCGCAGTAGCCTGCGTGGGCGCCGACACTCTCGAAGGCCTTGTGTGTCCTGCCTCAGGCAGCGCAGTAATGGCCCGCATAGGTGAGATAGTAGGTCTCGTGGCCTCCGAGGCCAAACCCAAAGTAGCCGTACTTAAATGTAACGGCACATGCGACGTGCGTCCCCGCGTGGCCCGCTACGACGGTGCCCAGTCATGCGCCGTGCTTGCCATGGCAGGTACCGGCGAAGGCTCGTGCCCCTTCGGCTGTCTGGGCTGCGGCGACTGCGTGGTGGCTTGTAACTACGATGCCGTGCGCATCAATCCCGAAACCGGCCTTGCCGAGTTTGACGACCAGAAGTGTGTGGGCTGCGGCGCCTGTGTCAAGGCTTGTCCCCGCCATATCATCGAGCTCCGCGACAAAGGTCCGCGCGGCATGAGAGTATGGGTTGCATGCTCCAATACCGAAAAGGGCGGCGTTGCCTCCAAGGAATGTAAAGCCGCATGTATCGGTTGCTCGAAGTGTGTGAAAGTCTGCACCCACGAAGCTATAACCGTGACCAACAATCTTTCATATATCGACTACACCAAGTGCAAGCTCTGCCGCAAGTGTGTCGACGTATGCCCCACCCACGCTATTCTTACAGCCAACTTCCCCGTGAAGAAACCGGCTCCCGCCGCTGAAACTCCGGCTGCTAACGTTAACGCTTAATCCTTCAACTCCCCATCATGAAGACATTTAAAATTGGCGGCATCCATCCCGGCGAGTTCAAGCCCGCTGCCGGTAAAGCCGTAAAAACCATAGAACTCCCTCTTGAAGTTACCGTACCTCTGTCGCAGCATATCGGCGCACCCGCAGTTGCCAAGGTTGCCAAAGGCGACCATGTGGAGCGCGGACAGATCATAGCCGAGGCCGGCGGATTCGTTTCGGCCAACGTGCATGCCCCCATCTCGGGTACCGTAGTCAAGATTGACAAATACAAAACTCCTCAGGGTCTCCCCGCCGATGCCATATTTATCAAGGCTGACGAGGCTGACCACGCCGCTGATACCGAGAAGCGCGCTAATCCTGAAGTGAAACGCGACAAGGCTGCCGTAGCCGCTCTCGACGCCAAGGAAATAGTCGACATAATCAAGGCTGCCGGTATCGTGGGTATGGGCGGTGCGACTTTCCCCACCCATGTCAAGCTCTGCCCTCCTCCCGGAAATGTAGCCGAAGTGCTCATAATCAACGCCGTGGAGTGTGAGCCTTACCTGTCGTGTGACGACATGCTCATGCGTGAGCGTGCTGAGGAAGTGCTCACAGGCGTTCAGCTCCTGATGCGTGCCGCAAAAGTCAACCGCGCCATCATCGCCATCGAGGAAAACAAGCCCGAAGCAATCGAGATCATGACCAAAGCTGCCGAAGGAATGGACGGCGTGGAGGTGATGACCATGAAGATGAAATATCCCCAAGGCTCTGAAAAACAGCTCATCGAGGCCACAATCGGTAAGGAAGTTCCCTCGGGCGGCCTGCCTATCGCCACCGGTGCAATCGTGCAGAATGTAGCTACCGCGTCGGCAGTGGCTCGTGCCGTGATCTACGACGAACCTCTTATAGAGCGCATGCTCACCCTCATCAATACAGCCGATGGCACCGCTGAGAATTATCTGGTGGCCGTAGGTACTCCCATGGCATCGCTTCTTGCCGAAGACGCAGCCCTTCCCGCCAAGATTATCCTCGGCGGCCCCATGATGGGACGTCCCGGCATCTCGCTCCTCGCTCCCGTAATCAAGGGTACATCAGGTATCCTGCTACTCGACGAGAGTCAGGCATCGCGTCTCGAACCCGAGCCTTGCATCCGTTGCGGCAAGTGCGTCGAGGCATGCCCAATGGGTCTCGAACCGTTCCTTCTCTCTACCCTCTCGCGCCTGAAAGATTTTGAAAGCGCTCTTGAGGAAAAGGTTGTGAACTGCATCGAGTGCGGTTGCTGCTCGTTCTCCTGCCCCGCCAACCGTCCTATCCTCGACTATATCCGCATAGGTAAGGCCGCTGGTATGGGCATCATGCGCGCCCGCGCCGCAGCTGCCAAGAAATAATAGCTCTTCAAACATATTTTACGTGAGGTCACCCGCTCAAGCAAGTGACCTCACGTGTTTTAAAGCCTTGAAACTTTCAGCCAAAATATTACTGTTTCTTACCACACTTTTTGCGGGTTGTTCATCTCACGATCGTAACGAAGCATCGATCGGAGAGATGGAATACTATCTGTCGGCGCTCAACTACCACCCCGACAGTGCCCTTATAGTGCTCAACTCACTTGGAAATGAATTCACAGTGAGCGACACGACGAGGTATGCCATAGCCCGCAACCTCACTCTCGCTGCAAATTCGCTCCCGGCACCTCTCGACTCTATTACACAGGCATCGGTCGTCGGGCATAAACTGCCCACCGCCCGACGCTCGGCCGCTTTCTACACCTACGGTCTTGCGCAATATTATGACGGGCATCCGCTCGAAGCACTCATATCGCTGCAATCAGCGCTATCGATCGGAGAGAGATACGAAGATATACTTGCCCTTGGGCATCCGTTTCTCGTGGGAGATACCCACATGGCCATAGCCCACATATTGCAGCAGCTCAACGACTCGGCACAGGCTTCGGGTCACCTGATTTCGGCTGATGAGGCATATGTAAAGTACGGTTACTTAGTGGAAATGCCTGAGCATAGCTCACATTTCATTATGATTCCTCCGGCCGACAGCATCACTGACATAGAGCATGAAGCACTAAATCTCGTGCTGAACAACATTCATGTCATCGCTCCCGACCCTGATGCCGAGCTGAATGGATTCATGATCAAATGGATTTCGCGGGTAATATTCATAGCACTTACTATCATAATAATCGCGGGTATATTTTATATCCGTTATCGAAAAATATCTCACCAGAAAGATCTCGACCGTGACGCAAGGGTGTTGCAGTCGCTCAGCGCCATGATGGAGCGCGAGCTGAATTACAGCAGCAATCTATGCGAAGAAACTGAAAGCCTGCGCAACGCCTCTGTTGAAAATTATGCTCTATATGAAGCATTCTGCTCGGCATTTCAGGTAGCGATTTCGGCTCCCAACGAGCGAAAAAGGGCACTGAATACCTTGCTTGAAAAACTCCGTACACTGCTCGCCACACCGGAGACAAGAACAAGAATAGAGCGCCACGTGAATCTGTCGACAGGCAACATACTCGCGCGATTCCGGGAGGAATTCCCTGAGATAAGCACCGATGATTACACCATTTTCATGTACTACGCCACCGGATTCACAGCCCGCTCAATAAGCGTCCTTCTCGACATACCGATCAATCAGATCTACAACAAAAAGTCATATCTCCGCCGCCGAATCCGTAACTCAAGCAATCAGTCGGCCGCCATTTTCCTTGCATTTCTCGACTGATATACTTGCCTGATTCACGAATCCAAACATTCAGCTTCCACAAACGCTATAAAACATTAGCAACCACTATATTAACATATATAATTCCAAAACATTCTTACAGCTGAAATTATTGTATTATCATTCTTGAGCACTAATTTTGTCTCAAAAAAACAATACTTTCATGAAGAATATTCTGGACATTCCGTTGCTGACAACAATTAATTTCGTGGTATATGTGGTACTGATTATTCCCTATCCTTTCGGCTGCGTATGTGAATTTTCGCTATACCGCTGGATCATATGGAGCCTTAACTTCACTTGGCTGTCGATGATATACGTCCTGTCGCCACTGTCACGTCGTTTCAGGAAATGGTTTGAGACTTTCACGGCAAAACTAATATTACCGGCCGACATTGTGTCGTCGATACTCTTATCGCTGTTTTGCCGCCACGCCAATTTTTATTAAATCACGATTGTATCAGGTGCAGGATAATACCCGGGTATCAGGCTCTTGATCAACCTCAATTTTCCCGAAATCAATCATAACCCTCGCAGCAGATTGTGGCGAATTATGGCGTCGGATACGGAGCGGGCCGAGCGAAGATGGTCGAGCAACGCGGGAGATAATGCGGTGGTGTCGCCAAGGTGCTCAAGCGTCATGGTGGATATAGCGGTGGCATGATAGTCGGGCGAAAGGATGCTCTGTCCCAGTCCGCGCCAGCCGTAATCGTCAAGTCCGAGCAGGTCGAGAAGCGTGGGGTACATATCGATCTGCCCAATAACGCCGTCAAATCTTCCCCCTACAGGAGAATTAAGAACTATAAAGGGTGTCATCGGCCTACTGTCGACAAGTACGGCTGCTTCGGCCGACGATGAACGAATGTCGGAGCGCCACGAGGCGAGCCCTTCGTGATCACCGGTGATCACCACAAGTGTCTCCTCCCAATCAGAGCGGCTGCGCAGATAGTCGACAATAGTGCGCAACTGCGAGTCAACATAATGATTTATAGTGATATAATCTAAAACGGGGGGGGTAAGTTGTGAACCTGACACATCAAAATCGGGGTCTTTCAGGGCATCGGGAAGACGGAAAGGATTATGACCTGAATATGTGACAAAAGTGAGCATGCCGGGCTCTCCTTCGGGCCATATTTCGCCGCGCTTGAGTTTGTCAACAGCCTGACGGAAGAAAGAGCCGTCGGACAGCTTGCCGGGATTTCCCACCAATTCATCGATCACCCACGCGCGCCTGTCGATGAGCGTATCGTAGCCAAATGAGCGGCTTATCACTTCCTGATTCCACGTGATAGGCTTGTCGCATGTAAGGATGGTGCTCCGCGTACCGCGATTTTCCCTCAGCGCCTTATTAAGGGTGAGATATGTCGACTGAGGAAATTTCATGGAGTAGACCGAGCCGTTCATGGGCAGCAGTCCCGCAGTAATCATAAGCTGACAGTCGATCGAGCGCCCCGGCCCAACCTGAGTAAGCATGTCGGGAACGAAAAGCGTAGTGGAGTCGGCCACGAGCGAGTTAAGGAAAGGAGTGATGGGTTTACCGTCAATCTCCTTACCTATCAGCCAGCTTTCGAGCGACTCGCAAAGTATTATCACCAGATTTTTACGCGGCCGTATGCTGTCGGGCAGTCCCGGCGAAGGCATGAGCGATTTATGATCGGCGAGCCATGCTTCAACAGCAGTAGCCATCTCGGCACTGTTGTTGCGGGAGCGGTCCATAAGGCTGTAAGCTACGTGTCCGGCAAACGTATAGGTGGGAGAGCCGCACGTGCTGAAGTAGCATGATTCCTTCAGCCTGTCATATTCCTTGTAGAATCCGCCGCGGGTCATTATGCCGCAGCCGAATATCACCGCGAGGAGCGCCGTGCACGACACATAACGCATCACGCGGCGATGAGCCCTATCAGGCGCTACACGGCCGGCCCACACTACCCCGGCCACAAGTATCACCACAAAGCCTATGTCAAGGATATTAAGCGAACTGTAGATGCTGGCCGTGAAGTCCGAGAGGTTACCCGCCAGCGCAAAACTTTCGAGAGGTATATCGGTGAAATATGTGCGGCAATACATTATGTTGGCCACAAGCAGGGCATCGGTCAAAACCACCACGGCAATCTGCAACCACATGCGGCGCGATAGCAGAAAGGGCAACGTAAGAAGCATGGCCGCGAGAATATTGCTGACATAAAGCATCCAGTCACTCATGGCGCGAAACGTGGTGAACGCACACCAGTCGACCACATACCACATGAGCGACAGCCACGTCACGAGCAGCATCACACCGAGACGCGACCGCCACAGATCGGCACCGAAAAGAAAATTCATAATACGCTTCATCGGACAAAAGATATTTTACTGTGCGAAATTACATTAAAATTGCGACTTTCCGACGAGTTTTCGACCTGAAATTTGGGTATTTCTCTTATATTTTTATTAATTTTGCATAGTATATACGGCCGCTCAACGGCTTACATATCTTTAACCGAAAATCTATCATTCTTTCAGCAAGAAAACTTTAAATATTATACCAAAATCATGGCAGAAAAGAAAGAAAAATTGTTTGACCAGTTCCCCCCGGTGTCAACCGCCGAGTGGAAAGCCAAAGTGGAGGCCGACCTCAAGGGCGCTCCGTTTGACAAGAAACTGGTCTGGCGCACAAACGAGGGCTTCAACGTCCAGCCTATGTATCGCTTAGAGGACATTGAAGATCTCAAGACACTCAACTCGCTTCCCGGCGAATATCCCTACGTGCGCGGTACCCGCGACAACAACGACTGGCTTACCCGTCAGGAAATCATCGCCGAGACTCCCGCCGAGGCCAATGCCAAAGCACGCGAAGTGCTCACCAAAGGTATCACCTCGCTCGGCTTCAAGGTAGAAGATCCCTCGGCCGAAACCGTAGCGACCCTGCTCGAAGGCATCGACCTCGCCAAAGTAGAGATCAACTTCAACTCATGCCAGAAGAAAGCCCTCCCGCTTGCCGAGGCTCTCGTGGCCTACATCAAGGCTGCCCGCGCTGAAAAGACTTTCCGCGGCTCGATCAACTTCAACCCTCTCCGCCGTCCGCTGCGCCACGGCCAGCCTTTCCCCGGCAATATCACCGAGATGGCCTGCGCGCTGCTCGACACCGTAAAGGATGTGGAAAATCTGCGCGTGCTCGCCGTTGACTCCGTGATGCTCAGCAACGCCGGCTGCTACATCTATCAGGAACTCGGCTACGCTATGGCATGGGGCAACATGTGGCTCACACTTCTCACCGAGGCAGGTCGCCCCGTCGACGAAGTCGCCCGCCGCATCAAGTTCAATATGAACATCTCGTCAAACTTCTTCATGGAGCTTGCCAAATTCCGCGCCGCCCGCATGCTCTGGGCTCAGATCGTGGAGCAATACAAGCCCGAAAGTCTCGACAGCTGCAAGATGATGGCTCACGCCGCCACCTCGCGATTCAACATGACAGTATATGACGCCCACGTCAATCTGCTCCGCTCGCAGACCGAGGCTATGTCGGCCGCTCTTGCCGGTGTCGACTCCATCACGTCCACGCCCTTTGACGTAACCTACAAGATGCCCGATGACTTCTCGGAGCGCATCGCACGCAACCAGCAGTTCCTTCTCAAGGAGGAAAGCCACCTCGACAAGGTAGTGGATCCCGCCGGCGGTTCATATTATGTAGAGACACTCACCGTATCGCTCGGTCAGGAGGCATGGAAGCTCTTCCTCGAAGTCGAGGACAAGGGCGGGTTCCTCGCCTGCGTCAACGACGGAAGCGTACAGGCTGCCATCCGCGAGACTTCGGAGCGCCGCCACACCGACGTTGCCCGCCGCAAGGAAATACTTCTCGGTACCAACCAGTACCCCAACATCAACGAGATGGCTGCTGAAAAGATCGTGGAACTCAACGGTGCTCTCCCCTGCTCCTGCGCTCACAACTCCGGCGAGGAAGCTCCCGCAGCCGGTCTGCCCACCAAGCGCGCCGCAAGCGATTTCGAGGCACTCCGTCTTGCCACCGAGGCTGCATCCAACCGCCCGAAGGTGTTCATGCTCACCATAGGTAATCTCGCCATGCGCCTTGCACGCGCCCAGTTCTCGAGCAACTTCTTCGGCTGCGCCGGCTACGAGATCATCGACAATCTCGGCTTCGAGACCGTGGAAAAAGGCGTGGATGAAGCTCTCGCCAAAGGCGCCGATATCGTGGTGCTCTGCTCGAGCGACGACGAATATGCCGACCTCGCTCCCGCAGCCTTCAAGTATCTCGACGGCCGCGCCGAGTTTGTGGTAGCCGGTGCACCCGCCTGCATGGACGACCTCAAGGCTCTTGGCATCAACGATTTCATCCATGTGCGCTGCAATGTGCTCGATACCCTCGAGGCATTCAACGAAAAGCTTCTCAAGTAATACCATTCATCCCTAAGAAAGAATATGAAACCCGATTTTAAACATATCGATATAGTCAAAGACGCCTTCGGTGACTTCAAGGCACCTCAGGCCGCCGGGGAAGAATGGCTCACCCCCGAGCGCATCCCCGTAAAACCCGTATACACTAAAGAAGATCTCGAAGGCCTCGAGCATCTCAACTATGTATCAGGTATTCCTCCGTTCCTGCGTGGCCCGTACAGCGCCATGTACCCCCTCCGTCCTTGGACAATCCGTCAGTATGCCGGCTTCTCCACCGCAGCCGAATCCAACGCTTTCTACCGCCGCAACCTTGCTTCGGGTCAGAAAGGTCTTTCGGTAGCGTTTGACCTCGCCACACACCGCGGATATGACGCTGACCACGAGCGCGTGGTAGGCGACGTGGGCAAGGCCGGTGTTTCGATCTGCTCGCTCGAGGACATGAAGGTGCTCTTCGAGGGTATACCCTTGAACAAGATGTCGGTTTCGATGACCATGAACGGCGCAGTGCTCCCCGTACTCGCATTCTACATCAACGCCGGTCTCGAACAGGGTGCCAAACTCGAGGAAATGGCCGGTACTATCCAGAACGATATCCTCAAGGAATTCATGGTGCGCAACACATATATATATCCGCCTGAATTCTCGATGCGCATTATCGCCGACATTTTCGAGTACACCTCGCAAAACATGCCCAAGTTCAACTCAATCTCGATCTCGGGCTACCACATGCAGGAAGCCGGCGCTACCTGCGACATCGAGCTGGCCTACACGCTGGCCGACGGTCTTGAATATCTCCGCGCAGGTATCAACGCAGGTATCGACATCGACGCTTTCGCTCCCCGCCTGTCATTCTTCTGGGCAATCGGCATGAACTACTTCATGGAGGTGGCCAAGATGCGCGCAGCCCGTCTGCTCTGGGCCAAGATCGTGAAGCAGTTCAATCCCAAGAACCCCAAATCACTCGCACTCCGCACCCACTCGCAGACTTCGGGTTGGTCACTCACCGAGCAGGATCCCTTCAACAACGTGGGTCGTACCTGTATCGAGGCTATGGGCGCCGCTCTGGGTCACACCCAGTCGCTCCACACCAACGCGCTCGACGAAGCCATCGCCCTGCCCACCGACTTCTCGGCACGTATCGCCAGTAATACCCAGATTTACATTCAGGAAGAACCCATGG
>JAIDUB010000049.1 GCA_029060405.1 Duncaniella sp.
AAAAGGGTTGACTCCTGCAAATGGAATCGACCCTAATTTTTTATCCGCTCAAAAATTTTTATCGGACAGCAATATTTATCAATACAGAAAAAAATATCGCTCCCGCTGCCGAGATTCCGGCGGCGGGAGCGATATTTACACAAAGTATCAGAATCCCTGCTTCTTGATGAAGTCAGAGAATACTTTTGAGAAATATTCGTTGTCGTCGCGCTTGTAACGAACATCTGTGAACACCTGCGCAAGAGTCTCCTTGCCGTTTTCGGCAATGAACTTGGCGCTGTCAGGCAGCGCTTCCTTTTCGGCATATATCTCATCGATGTCGGCAGGGGAGTAGTCGTGATATTTTTCATCGTGTACTATTCCCTTAATAGGCAGGCGGTCGCTCTTTGGTGCGTCAGTGGCGGGATAGCCCACTGTCACAGTCGCCACGGGCACTACGCGCTCGGGCAGATCGAGCACTTCGGCAATCTGAGGCGCATTGTAAGTGACAGTGCCTAAATAGCAGGTTCCGAGACCGTTCATCTCGGCGATGGTCACAAACTGCTGCGCGAAGATTATGGTATCGATCACGCCCCACATGAAGGCCTGAAAATTGTCATAGCCCGGCACTGCGTTGCGCTGCCGGCACCATTTTTCGAAGCGGTTGAAGTCGACGCAGAATGTCAGCACCGCCTGAGCCGACATTACCGACGGCTGCCCGAAATGCGCGGGCGACAGTTCGCGGCGAAGGTTCTCGTCGCGTGTCACCACTACGCTGTATATCTGCATATTACCCGTGTTGGGCGCCTGCGATGCAGCTTCAAGCATCGCGGTAATATCTTCAAATGACAACTTACGGTTGGCGTCGTAGTTTCTTACAGTTCTACGGTCAGTAAAATAAGGATTGATATTCATATTCTCGATGTTTTTTCTGTTACAAAGATAATAATAGTTTTGTGATTTCCGGCGAGTATATACTTTATTTTTGACATGACTGATTATCCAATAGGGACGCACACTCGGGTGCGTCCGGCGGTGGAATGTGAGCGAAGTCGGCACGGTTACTTCGTGTGGATACGAAATTACCTTTTTGCTCTGCCGGACGCACCCGAGTGTGCGTCCCTACCGGTTAAACTGTTGAGATATAATTATAAATGAAATTTTTTTGAATACGGATATTATATGTCATAGCTTTGCCGATGATTATGAGGCTGTGTCAAAATTTGCTATTTCAAAATGTGTATCGGCGTCCGCAGGCCGCCGAGTTCTTCGTAACCCGGGTCG
>JAIDUB010000005.1 GCA_029060405.1 Duncaniella sp.
AAATTGATTTTTATGCAAAAATATGTGAATTTTTGTATAGAGAATTGAAATCTTTTAACAAATTAGCTAAATACCGTTAACATTCTTGCCGGTCACGGGATTTTTTTGTATCTTTGTAGCTGTAGACGGGAAGTCTGCATGATAACAAAGACCTTAGTATATTAATGGCCGCGATTACCTGCGGACTTTACGCCTTAAAATTTAAATTAGTAACTGATGAAACAACTTATATATATATTATCCATCGCTCTCACTGCCGTAGCAATGCGCGCAGCCGAGCCCTCGGCCGATGTCGCCGCACGCGACGACTATAAGGCTGACACTGCCGGTGAGTCTCAGTATGAGGCTTCCGACATGTTCAGCACTGACCGCATCTTCGCGGTTGACACCGAAGGCGACGTCCTTGCGCTCAACCCTTGGGAAATGCTCGGAGAAGACGACGGCTTGGGCGATGATTTCGGCTCGCTCACCGCTCTCCAGTCAGAGCTCGTGGATTATGCCTCATCTTTCATCGGCACCCGCTACCGTCATGGCGCCAAAGGCCCGAAGGCATTCGATTGCTCAGGCTTCACGAGCTATATATTCAAGAACTTCGGCATGAGCCTTTCATCATCGTCGCGTGCACAGGGAGTGCAGGGACGCAAGATCGACAAAGATGAAGTGATGGTAGGTGACCTGATGTTCTTCTCCGGCCGCCGTGGCGGTCAGACCATAGGCCATGTAGGCATGGTGGTTGACGTTGACGAGCTTACCGGCAAAATCAAGTTTATACACGCCGCCACAAGCCAGGGTGTGGTTATTCAGTCATTCCCTGACAACGGTTACTACTCCCAGCGCTTCCTCCAGTTCCGCCGCGTGCTTGACGATGACGATGTGATATCGCTCGAAGCCCGCGACAGCCGCGCAGCGAAAAGCGCGCCCTCCCTTCTCTGATTCAAGTTACTGATTTCCTACCGTAGCGGGAGCTGCCGCTCATTCCGCTGTCTGAGTTGACTCAGACCATGACAATTTACCGTTCAGTATTTTTTCAGCTTACTTTTGTACGACTATGAAATTACGATACCTCTATAATATATTATGTATGCTCGCGGTACTCTTTACCGCGACAGCATGCTTTGAGCCTGACTCAAAGGATGAGCCTGATCCCCCCGTGCCCACGGTTCCGGCAGAAAGCGTGCACCGCTCGGTGCTCGTCTACATGGTGGCCGATAACTCACTGGGCAGCTGGAACAATGATCAGGCCGACCTTCGTGAGATGAGAACCGCCGCCAAAGCCGGCGACCTCAACGGCGGCCGTCTAATCGTATACCACAACCGCCCCGGCACTGACAGCGGCAAAGCTCCGCTTCTGCTTGAAGTGACCGCGACAGGTATCGATATCCTCAAGACATACCCTGACGATCCCGGCATCTATTCTGTCGACCCTGACCGCATGCGCGAAGTCATAACCGACATGAAAAGTTACGCCCCGGCCGACGACTACGGACTTGTGCTCTGGAGTCATGCCAGCGGATGGATGGAGACCTCTATGGCCCGCTCGTTTGGCGAAGACCGCCGCCAGACAATGAAAATATCTTCGCTCGCATCAGCCCTGCGCGACAGCGAATTTTCCTTCATCTACTTCGACTGCTGCAGCATGGCATCGGTGGAAGTGATGTGGGAACTCCGCCACGCCGCTCCCGTGATAGTGGCTTCGGGCATCGAACTCCCTGCCGACGGCATGCCATATCAGCTCACCATGCCCTATCTCTTTGCGCCCGGCAAAGCCGACATGGTGGGAGCCGCAAGCACCACATTCAATTTCTATGATTCCATTACCGGCTCGTCGCGCACATGCGCCATGACAGTCGTCGACACCGAAGCCCTTCAGGCCCTCGCCGAAGCATCGGCCGACATATTCTCGGGCGTAACCGAGTTCGCTCCCGGCCTCTCGTCGGTTCAGCCCTACTTCCGCAGTGCCGTGCGCACCTATATGTATGACTTCGAAGACTACGTGGAGCGCCTCGATCCCGACCCCGCGCAGCTCGAAGCATGGCGTGCAGCCCTCAGCGATGCCGTGATCTACAAAGCCTCCACCCCCGCGCTTTTCAACATAGTCGATCTCGACCGCTACTGCGGCCTCGGAAGCTACGTGATACTTGACCCGCGCGAAATCGCCGCTTTCAATTACAACGAGCGCGAGTGGTATCGCGATGTAGTGTCGCGTTCCCCACTGCTGCGTCTTGAAAATTAATCACAATCCATACCATCATGATTCAAGCTGAAGAACTTACCGATTCGGTATCCTCCGCCGCCAAAGAAGCACCCGTAACGCTTGCCGACATCAAGTCAATGAGCCTCAGTGATCTGCTCGACAAAGTAATAGGCGACCTAATCCACTTCGCCATATCACTTGCCGTGGCGATAGCGATATTCTATGCCGGACGCTTCATCATCAACAAGCTCTACACCTTCGTGCAAAACATATGCACCAAGCGCAATATCGAGGCATCGCTTTCCACGTTCATACTCAGCTTCGTCAGGATAGTCCTTTACTTCATACTCATCGTCACCGTAATAGGCATACTCGGCATTCCTACAAGTTCATTCCTCGCCCTCTTTGCCTCGGCTGGTGTCGCTATAGGTATGGCGCTAAGCGGCACTCTCCAGAACTTTGCCGGCGGCGTCCTCATCCTGCTTCTCAAGCCCTTCAAAGTAGGTGACACAATCGAGGCTCAGGGATTCACGGGCACGGTGAAGAAAATCGAGATTTTCAACACAATGCTCACTACCCCCGACAATAAATCCATTATCATACCCAACGGAGGCCTCTCCACCGGAGCCGTCAACAACTATACCACACAGTCCTACCGCCGCGTGGACTGGACCGTGTCGATATCCTATGGCGACGACTTCACCAAAGCCCGCGACGTACTCCTTGAAATGCTTGCCGAGGACAGTCGCGTGATACAGGATGTGCAGGGAGGAGTTACGGCCGCACCTATGGCACGCCTCGCCAAGCTCAATGACTCGAGCATTGACCTCACCGTGCGCGCATGGGTAGCGTCGCCCGACTATTGGAACGTATTCTTCGACTTCAACGAAAAAGTCTACGCCCAGCTCCCCGACCGCGCCGGCGTCTCCTTCCCCTTCCCCCAGCTCGACGTCCACGTCACCCGCTGACCTCCCACTTAAAAAACCATCACACAACGTCCTTGCGCCTTTATTTTTGCGCAAGGACGTTGTCGCATATAATCCTCAAAGCGCCGCCGCGACATTATCAGCCCCGGGATGTTATCTCGGCATCTCCACAATTCAAAAAATAGATGCACAAATAAGCGATGCACAATCATCTCCCTGCAGCGGGAATTGATTGTGCATCAGCATATACGGCAAATATTTGATTACATATGCTCTTTCAGCTTGGCTTCGAGGACGTCGAGCTGATGGAGGCCTGAGGCGCGCCATACGGGTTCGCCGTTCTTAAACACGATCAACGTGGGTACTGAACGCACCTGATAGCGGGCGGAAATTTCCTGATTGCGGTCAACGTCGATTTTAACTACGTTGGCGGCATCGCCTACCTTGCCTTTAAGTTCTTCAAGAATAGGACTCTGCATCTTGCAGGGGCCACACCATGTTGCATAGAAATCCACCAGTGTGGGCTTGGAGCTATTGATAAGTTCGTTGAAATCGTTCATAGCGGTTAATGTATTTAAATTTGTTTGTTTTCATTTTTGTTTGCTATTATAACACCGCCGGGGTGGTAAAGGTTCGCCCGAATTTGCACTTTCGGGGAAAAAAGGCTAATTTTGTGAAAAATCTCATTCTTTATGGCTCAATCCATGTTTAAAGGTCTCGGTGTAGCTATTCCCACTCCGTTTCGTGCCGACGAGTCGCTCGACGAAGAAGCGCTCGGACTGCACATAGATTTTCTGCGTGAAGCGTCGGTCGACTTCATAGTCGCTCTGGGCACCACGGCCGAGACTCCTACCCTCACCCCCGACGAGCGATTGCGCTCGCTCGCGATTGTGATGAGCCATGCCGGCAACGTGCCGGTGGTAATGGGACTTGGCGGCAACTCTACCCGAGGGGTGGTCGAGGAGTTGCGGCGCACTTCTTTCGACGGCATTAGCGCTATTCTATCGGTTGCGCCATACTACAACAAGCCCTCGCAGACAGGGCTTTACCGTCATTTCGCCGCCATAGCCGAGGCATCGCCCGTGCCTGTGATATTATATAATGTTCCCTCGCGCACCGGTGTAAACATCGACGCCGCCACATCACTCGCCCTCGCCCATGACTTTCCGGGCAAGATTGTGGCCGTGAAGGAGGCTTCGGGCAGGCTGGATCAGGCGGAGACTATGGTGATACGCCGTGACGCCGGTTTTGCGGTGCTTTCGGGCGACGATTCGCTTGCACACTCCATGATAAAGCTCGGCGGTGACGGTGTCATTTCAGTGCTCGGCAATGTGTTTCCGCGCGAATTCGGCACCATGATACGCGCTTCACTCGCCGGCGACATCACTCGCGCGTCCATCATCCATCAGCATTTTTCGGCACTTTACACCCTGCTTTTCCGCGACGGCAATCCTTCGGGAGTGAAAGCCGCACTCAATATAGTTCACCCTTATTTCGGCGAGACGCTGCGTCTGCCGCTGACTCCGGTCACGGCCTCTACCCGCGAAGAACTCGCCGCCAATATCGCCGCACTGCGGTAATAGCCATCCATGTCAGCAACTGATTTCCTCACCAAAGATCTCGTGACCGACACGTCGATGTGGACGCTTGCCATGCGTCTTTCATCGGGCGCGGTGGACATCGCCATGTTCACCGACATGGAGGACAACTCTTTGATCTACCGCCGCTGTCTCCCTGCTGCGGGTACACCGTCGGTGCTCCGGGCCATCGAGGATATTGTATATGAGAATCCGCTGGTACTTTCGGGCTTCCGCCGCACATTCATCTCCATAGTACCCGAGGCATCGATGATGCTCCCCGCCGGATTGCCCTGCGCCACCGATGTACTTGCCGCCACTCTTCCGGGCGACGGCCGCGAGTGGGCGGTGGACAGTGCCGCCGCGCGCAACGCCGCCATAGGCTACTGCATGCCGAGCGGCTGCTCGGGCTTTATCGCCCGCACTTTCGGAAGCGACACCGTAGTAAGACCCCATCTGGGCTTTCTCGCATCATATTTCATCACCCGCACCCAGCGCGGGCGCCACTGCCGCATGCTTGCCAACCTCCGCAGCGACGGACTCGACATAATTGCAGCCGATGGCGGAGAACTGGTAAAGGCTGTATCATTCAAGTGCCAGTCAGTGATGGATGCGGCCTACTACATACTTGCCTGCCGCTCCGAACTGAATTTTGACGACAACGACTCTGAAATCATCATAGCAGGCGATGCTGCCGTGCGCGCGGGTGTGATGCCCGTGGTGCGACGTTTCGCGGCAAATGTGATTCCGGCGATTTTTCCACCCCGCATGTTCCGCGCCGGACGCAAGGCGATGGACATGCCTTTTGACCTTACCGTAGCTCCGTTATGCGAATAATCAGAGGTAAATACGGACGCCGCCGCTTCGACGTCCCCACCAATATCACGGCACGCCCCACTACCGATTTCGCCCGTGAGAACATATTCAATATCATCGAGAACATCACCGACATCGAGGGCGCGCGCTGTCTCGATCTGTTTGCCGGCACGGGTGCCGTGTCATTTGAATTCCTGTCGCGCGGAGCCGCCTCGGTCACGGCTGTGGAGAAATCGCCCGTTCAGGCCCGCTTCATCGAGAAAGTGGCCCGCGAACTGCACGATGACAATCTCACCCTGATACGCGGCGACGTGTTCCGCTTCATAGCTGCCGCCACCGTGCCCTACGATATAATTTTCGTCGATCCGCCCTATAATCTGCCTGATTTCGACACCATCGCTCCGGCAATACTTGCATCTCCGCTCATGGGTTATTCCACCCTCCTCGTGATGGAGCACTCGCGTGAGCGCGATTACTCTGCGCTGCCTCATTTTCAGCGCCATCGCGCCTACGGCAGCGTGAATTTCTCGCTATTTTACAACGGGGAGCCTGACTGAACCACTTTGAAAATTTCAGCCGGAGTTTCGACTATGCGGTCAGCATAAGCTTCACGAAGCTCCCTTACCGGGCGGTAACCCCACGTTACACCCACATTATCGACACACGCGCGGCGTGCTGTCTCAATATCCACACCCGAATCACCCACGTAGAGCACGTCGGCTTTCGGTGTGGGGCACTTTGTAAGTATCTCAAACACTATCGAAGGGTCGGGCTTCACAGGCACTCCATGTTTCTGACCCTCGAGAGCTGCCCAGTGCACGTCAGGAAAAAAATGGGGCACGATTGCCTCCACCGCCTTCTGATACTTGTTTGACGCCACGGCAAGATTCACGTCGGCATCACTCAGTTGCCTCAGAAGCTCGTGAATACCGGGATAAGGCACCGTGCGGTCACAACCGTGACGGTCATAGTATTCCTTAAACCGCTCAAGCATAGCGCCCACTATCTCGGGAGTAGCCTCCGAATCGGGAAGCGCGCGTTCCATGAGCCGGCGCACGCCGTTTCCCACATAACCGGGATACACTGACAGCGCATGCGTAGGATAGCCGAGCGACCTGAGCGCATGGTTGGTGGCCTCACCTAAATCGTCGATTGTGTTGAGCAGCGTTCCGTCGAGGTCAAATATAACGAGCTTTTTCATAAGTAAGTTTCAGCAATTAGTTTATATTTAAGATTCGAGATTGATATTGATAAGATTTCAATTTAAGAACATGGAGTTATGGGGTTCCATAATGACTTGTGAGTAAGTTGAAAGATTACAATATCAAGCCGAAGATTGATATAAACTAATTCTTGGAACTTACTTATTGATGCTTTTTTATAGAAAGTGGTTCAGAATGGATAACCCACGGCGAAATGAAAAGTTGCGTCGCGGTGCCAGTTGGGATGTATCAAAGGCCACGGCTCCTGATTCATGGCCGGATTGTGAGCCTTCATGCCGAGATCGAAACGCAGCAGGAAGTAGCTGAAATCGAGTCGCAGGCCCACGCCGTAGGCAAGCGCTATCTGCTTGTAAAACTCATTCCACTTCCACACGCCACCGGGCTGATTCTCATAATTGCGTATAGTCCATATGTTGCCGGCGTCGACGAAAGCCGCCCCCTCGAGCACCCAGAACAGTTTAGCCCTGTATTCAGCGCTGAAGTCAAGCCTTATGTCGCCGCACTGGTTTATGAAGTCGGTCACCGAATTACGTCCGTCAAAGCTGCCCGGACCGAGCGATCTCACGCTCCACCCGCGCACTCCGTTGGCACCTCCGGCATAAAACCTTTTCTCAAACGGCATCACCGTCGAGTTGCCGTAGGGCACGCCTATTCCACCTCCGGCATGGAAAGCGAGGGCATGACGGCGCGAGAGGTTAAACGTCACCCCGTAGTCTATCTCCCCCTTGGCATACTGCGAGTAGCGTATACCGAAAAGCGTGTACATACCCTCGGCATCGCGATGACCGAACGCACTCGACAGGGCATAAAGCACATTTCCCGCCGTCTCCACGTCGGCACGCAGCGTGTACACCATCGGCTGCAATGTGTGGTTGCGTGTCAGCGCCGACGGTATACGCTTGTTGGTGAGATAGAAATTATAGCTCATCGATACTATGAAGTGATCTTCATAACTATATCGGAGCAGGGGATTGTCAGGAGCTATCTGGTCAAGGAAATCATTGGTGCGCTCGGGCAGATAAACATAGTTGATGTCGAGCAGGCTGAATATGTGGCGTCGCGTATTGTCGCGGTTGCCCCACTTGTATTTCCACGCACCTCCGCCTATGATGCGCGTATACTCGGGACGCTCCTGATAGTTCATCGACAGCGCAAACTCCGTGGCCACATTGAGCCGCTTCTTCATGCGCTGCGACGCAAACGGAAATTCAAACCGCGGAAACGTTATTCCCACCTCGGCCGCATACTCGGTATATCGGTCGTTGATAAGGCCGTTGAAGTTACCCGAAAGACTCTCGTAATTCACTCGCAACCGGGTGGTGAGCAGTTGCGACCTGTGAGCCACATTGCGGTGCTGATATGTCACACCCACACCGAAACCCAGATCGCCCTCACTGTTGGTACCCTCCACATCGAGCGTGAGCGACTGCTTGCGGTTGCGTGTCAGCAATATATAAGCGTCGACAAACCTTGTAGTCCCCGCCCCGCCAGCCGGCACGAAATCAATATTGATCGACTTCAATATGCCCAGCTTCGACATTGCTTCGTAAGTGCGGTCAACGGCCGATGATGTATACAGACTACCCGGCTGCAGATGACACTTCTCCACCAGAGTGGAAGCCCGCAGATAGCGGTCGTCGCCGTAAAGTATCGTGATACCGTCACAATCTACCGAGTCAGCAGTCCAAGCCGTAGCCTCGGCCGGCACCGTCCCACCCCGGTAATCCGTAACGATTACAACCCGGCGAATATAATAAGTGGCGTGGCGCGTGACGTGAGCTATCGAGTCAAGACGCGACATAGTCTCACCGCGCTGACGGGGTGCATTGATGCGCATGGTGAGATTCACCTCCTTCGATCCCTCGGCGGTATCGGCCACGAAAGTGATATAATCCTTTATGAAAGCATAATAGCCCTCGTTGCGCAGCCGCTCGGTGATAATCACGCGCTCCGCATCAAGATCATTGCGGTCAAACAGACTTCCCGGCTTCACGGGAAGCACTATGGTGTCGCGCATGATTATGCGGGCTATCGCGGTATCGGGAATATCGTAATTTTTCGTCGCTACACGGTGAGGCGCACCCGTAGCCACGCGGTATGTTATGTCGACCTTCCGGCCTTTACGGTTAATCACGCTGTCGGCCTCTACGGCAGCCTCCATATACCCGCGGTTCACGAGCGCCTGCCTCAGCTGCTTCACCGACGCATCGGTAAGGTTCTGACTCCACACAACCGGAGCCTGCCCCATGCGGCGCACCCAGCGGTTATACCACTTGGTAGTGTCGCGGCCCGACATATTATACATAGCCAGCTGAAGTTTCATAAATCCGAGAGCACGATGATTGGGACTCTGTCGCAGATAATTGACCAGTTCGCTCTCCTTCACGGAATCGCCTTCCACATCAATATTGACATGATCGAGCAGAAGCGTCCCCTCGGGCAACAGACGGGTCGAACTGCATCCCGCCGCCATAAGCAGCAGAACACCCGCGACCACCGCGGCAACCACACTCCTGACAAGCGATTTCATATTCCGTGACAAAGATACATAAAAATTACGATATGCGGCTCCAGTCGACGAGGCGGTTGTGCTGGCGGGAGAGTTCGGCGCGGAGTATGGCGTTGTCGGGCGCGGAGAGTGTCGGATCGGCGTCGAGGGTCTCTGAGGCGAGGTCGCGCGCGAGGTTGAGTATCTGCGAGTCAGTGGTGAGGTTGGCGATGTGGAGGTCAAATGCCAGTCCGCTCTGCATGGTGCCTTCGATGTCGCCGGGACCGCGCATGTGCATGTCGGCTTCGGCTATTACGAAGCCGTCGGTGGTCTCGGTCATGAGTTCGAGGCGGCGACGGGTGGTAGATGCTATCTTGCGCTTGCTCATCAGTATGCAGAAGCTTTGCTCTCCGCCGCGGCCTACTCGCCCGCGCAACTGGTGGAGCTGCGAGAGGCCGAAGCGCTCGGCGTTTTCGATAATCATGGTGGTGGCGTTGGGGACATTCACGCCCACTTCTATCACCGTAGTGGCTACAAGTATGTGCGCTTCGCCCGAGGCAAAGAGCTGCATCTGATAGTCTTTTTCGGCCGGTTTCATCTGGCCGTGGACATATGCCACCTTGTAGTCGCGGAAGGTTTCGCGGATGTTCTCATACCCTTCTTCGAGCGACTTCAGCTCGAGTTTTTCGTTTTCTTTCACGAGGGGATAGACGATATAGACCTGCCGCCCCTGACGCAACTGCCGGCCTACTCCGCTGAGGGTGGCGAATCGGTCTTCCTCGTAGCGTAGCATGGTTTTCACGGGTTTACGGCCGGGCGGAAGCTCGTCGATGACCGACACGTCGAGGTCGCCGTAGACGGTCATGGCGAGTGTGCGGGGTATGGGTGTGGCGGTCATGACCAGCACATGCGGCGCCACGATGTTTTTGCGCCACAGGCGGGCGCGCTGGGCGACTCCAAACCGATGCTGCTCGTCGATTACGGCCAACCCGAGGTTTTTAAACGCAACCTTGTCCTCGATTACTGCGTGTGTACCCACGAGGATGTGAAGCGAGCCGTCGAGCAGACCGTCGTGAATCTCGCGGCGGGCTTTTACGGGAGTTGACCCGGTGAGGAGTTTAATGTTCACTCCCATAGGAGCCACGAGCGCGCGCAGTGATTCGTAGTGCTGGGTGGCGAGAATTTCGGTGGGAGCCATGAGGCAGGCCTGAGTGCCGTTGTCGAGTGCCATGAGCATGCACAGAAGCGCCACGATTGTTTTGCCTGAGCCTACGTCGCCCTGTATGAGGCGGTTCATCTGGCGCCCGGAGCCTACGTCGGTCCTGACCTCGCGCACCACCCGTTTCTGAGCTTCTGTAAGCGGGAAAGGCAGAAACTGAGAGTAGAATGTGTTGAAGTAATATCCTATGCGCGAGAATATGAATCCGGGCGTGGTGTCCTTGCGGCGGCGCGAATAGCGGAGTATGTCGAGCTGAAGATAAAAAAGTTCCTCGAATTTCAGTCGGAAACGGGCGCGGTCGAGTGTTGCCATGTCGGGGGTATTGTGCACGGCTCCTATGGCTGACCGCAGGTCGAGAAGATTCATGCGTCGTATCACCCAAGGGGGCAACGTCTCGTCGAGCTGTGGAATGTGCGACAGCATCTCCCTGACGCTCAGGGAAAATGAGCGTGCCGTAAAGCCGCGAGTACGTAACTGCTCGGGTATCGGATAGATGCCGCGGAAGCCGTCGCGCGATCCGTCGGCCTGTATCGTTGCCTCGGTCTCGATTTCGGGATGCACCATGCTCCAGCGTGAGTTGAAAAGCGATGGCTTGCCGAAAAGGATGTACTCCTGTCCCTGCACTATGGCGTCGCGCACGTATTTGATGCGGTTGAACCACACCACTTCCATCTGTCCCGAGCCGTCGGTAAAGAGTCCCACGAGTCGGGTTTTGGCACCTTCGCCTTGCACTGTCATCGAGAAGAAGCGCCCCTTGACCTGCACCTGAGGCATATCGCCCGTAAACGATGCAATGCGGTGAATGGTGGAGCGGTCGACGTAACTCGACGGATAGTGATGCAGGAGGTCATAGTAAGTGGCGATACCGAGA
Source organism: Duncaniella sp. (assembly GCA_029060405.1). Taxonomy (GTDB): domain Bacteria; phylum Bacteroidota; class Bacteroidia; order Bacteroidales; family Muribaculaceae; genus Duncaniella. The sequence goes on from JAIDUB010000005.1 coordinate 11,315, forward strand.
TGTTTCTTAAGCAGCTCGGCACGCTTGGGGCCGATGCCGCGCAGAAATTTTATGTCGGTATTGCGCAGACGGTTCATTTTCCAAGATATAGCATGGCGATATCGAGATCGGCGGGATGGGTGACCTTGATGTTACGCGGATCTCCCTCGACAAGCACGAGGTTGCGGTAACCGGCGGCTTCCATCACCGAGGCATCGTCAGTGAATCCCTCACCCACGGCCTGCCGGTAGGCTTCGCGGAGCAGTGCCGCGGGAAATGACTGCGGGGTCTGGACAGCCCGGTAGCTGCTGCGGTCAACGGCACGGGAGCCGCCGCCGGCCGACACGAGGCGCAGCGAATCGGTCACGGCCACAGCCGGGATAATCCCGTCCACTCCTTCACGACGCCCCTCGCTGATTCGGGCGATGAGCGCCGGAGTCACTACCGGACGAGCGCCGTCGTGCACGCTTATCCATCCGTCGCAGTCAGCGGGCACCGAGGCGAGGGCGTTTTTCACGCTTTCGGCTCTGGATGCGCCTCCGGCTGCTACGATGATTCCCGTGGTGTCGAAACTTGACTTGCGACACATCTCGCCCCACGGCTCTATCATAGGCTGACTGAGCACGAGCACTATGGTTGCCTGCGGATCGGCAGCCCGTATATTGTCAATGGTGGTCATGAGCAGCGGCCGTCCACCCAGATCACAAAATTGCTTCGGAAGCGGCGCGCCGAAACGTGAACCCGTACCGGCGGCAACGATGATATAACAGTCGCGCGATTGCTGTGTCATGGCCACTGTCAGAATTTCAGAGATATGCCCACGAGACCTGTAGCACCTTGCGCGGGACGGTCGCCGAGGTATACATAGCTGTAGTTAAGCAGGTTGTCGCCCGATGCCCAGATGGTGAACGCCCGAGTGGCCTCAAAACGTATCATGGCCGACAGCGAGGCGGCGTTACCCAATGCCACGCGCTGAGCCTCACCGCCTGAGAAGTCATACACGGCGCGACCCTGTCGAACCTGATAACCGGCTCCTATAGTGAGCTTCTTTACGGGGTAAATCTCGAGCTTGGCATCGGCAACACGACGGGCACGGTCGCGCCACATATAGTAGCCTCCCTTGAGCGACGACGGTGCCATGGCATAGCTGCCTTCGATGCAGAAATACCTGTGCTTCCACCCGAGGGTAGCCTTATAATTCCATCCGCGTATGGTCGACTCGCGGTAAGCCACCCCATGTCCTTCGGGCGAGAGGGCGAGATCGGGCATAAGCCAGCCGGTGGCTCGCGCGTATCCTCCGGTGAGTTTGATATATGCGCCTCTTACAGGACCGGCCACTATGGTGGCGCTGAAGTCGTAGGGGACGTTGGAGTGACCGTAGGCACGTCCTGAATACATATAAGGTGACTGCTCATAGAGCTGCGACAGGGTATTTGTCTCGGCTCCGCCGCGGGCCCGGAGTTCGAGTCCGAAATACGACGACGGATTCCAGCCGAGCATCACATCAGGGGCGATGGAAAAAACGGTGCCGTCGTTGATGGCTGCCGACGCGCTGAGTCCTACGTGGCCGGTGAACTTGCTTTCTCCGTTGAAAAATTCATATATAGGGCGTAGTGTGACCAATCCGCGCGATGAAGCGTCGCGGTGCACGGAGCTGTGCACAAGTACACCGTCGAGGCCGAGACTGAAACGGGAGCGGTCGCCCGTGGCGATATTGGCTCCGAGATTCATGCGGTAGACATGCTCACGCGCTGGCACGAAGTTACGCAGTCCGAACGAGAACCTGTCAAAGTGAAGCCCGGCCTGAAAAGCAAATGCCTCTGACCCCACGGTATAGGTGGCATCGGCGTTGAAGCGGTGTACCCATTGGGGAAAGGTAGATAGGTTGCCGTCGGCGAGGGAGCGGTTAAAGAGATTGTAACGGTCGTAGGCATAGGCCGCTCCGGCATCGAGCACACCTTTGCGGCCGATTGTCTGGTGGATGTCGGCTCCACCGGCTACCGAATGGTCGCGCCAGTAGGCGCGCTCACCGTATTCGGCAGGGAAATCGCGGCGATATACATGTCCGGTATACTGTATCCATGCGCTCAGGCGGGTGCGGTCAGTGTTCAGTATCCTGTAGCCGGCCGAGGCATCGGCATTGAAAAGTGGAAATATTCCGGCACGGAAATAACCGTTATAATCGTCGGTACCTATTCCCTTGGTCGACGCAACCGGACTCAGATGGCTGAACGCCGGACGCACGGGTGCCGTCACCGCACGGTCGCTCAGCGTAAGGGTCAGCGGAGTTACGGCCGGGAGCATGACCTCGGGCAGCAGATTGTAGCGGGTGGCATCGCTTTCCGTGGGCGTGATCTCGCGCTCCACCTCCACCTCCTGATGGAGACCCTGTGCGGCTGCGGTGCACGCCATAGCGGCAGCCGCGAGTGTCATCATGTATGATTTCATTTCTTGAGTCGGTCGTTAATCATTTTGAAAATATCGGGTTCGGTGCCCGGATAGTTGTCGCGGAGGCTCTTGAGATACTCATCGGCCTCAAATGTATCGCCCTTCTTGCGCAGAATGTCGCTGTAAACTATGAATCCGCGCGCGAGCCAGTAGCTGTGGGGAGTATCCGATGATATGAGAGCATCGGCCACCGTGGCAGCCTCGGCGGTGCGGCCGTTGTCGAGCATCGACTTGGCAAGATACACGGCGCTGCGGGCGCCGTAGAGGTCGGCCGGATTGGCGGCGAGTGATCGCCAAGCCTCATAGGCCTTATCGTGCTCGCCCATGCGGTCGAGGGCAAGGGCGCGGCTGAAACGTATCTCGGAGGTATTTACGGCCTTAGATGCCGACGCGCTCGACAGGAGTTTGTCGGCAGCCTCCACGACCTGACTGTTGCGGTCGAGGGCGAGAGCCGTGGCGATGATACCCATGCGGGCCTCGGCCTGCATGTTGGGATTCGATGCGCGCTTTTCGAGAGCGGTGAAGCTGTCGAGCGCCGGCTCGGTCTTGCCCAGCGAAGCTTCGGCACGGGCCTTGATGAGCAGACCCTCCTCGATTGTCTCCGCGTCGGGGTAAAGTGACAGAAGTTTGTCGGCATACTTCACGGCCGCGGCGGGATCGCCCTCGTTCCATGCTGCTTCGGCGAGATAATAGAGCGCGCGGGGAGCATTGACCGAGCGGGGATAATCGTCGACAAACGATGTGAGTTTCGCCGTCAGTCCGCGCTCCATGAAGTCGGTCTCGGCGGCAGCGAAAGCAAGTTGCTCCATCTCGGTTACGTCAAAAGCCGGAGCATCGGGCACCGAGGCTATGAATGAGGCATATTCGCTCAGGCGGCCGTCGGCGGCATACATTTTTTTCAGATCCTCCGAAGCCAGCCGGGCTTCCTCACTCGTGGGATATGTGGTTATCACATCGCGGTAAGTTGCCATAGCGGCGTTGCGGCGCCCCATGTCGAGATATGTTATGGCGAGTTGCAGGTGACCCTTGCGGCCATGTACGGTAGCGGGATATTTCTCCACAAGCTCAGTGTAGACCTTCACGGCGTCGTCGCGCCGCCCTGTAGCCATCATGCTCTCGGCTTTCTCGAGCAGGGCGGCCGGGAGCAGGCCCGACGACGGATATTCGGCTGCAAGGCGGTTGAGCAGCGTGATCTTTTCAGCATGTTTCTTGAGCAGACCGGTCATAATAGCGCTCTGATACAGGGCATAATCGCCACCGGTGGGATTGAGTTCGAGAGCCTTGCGGTAATAGGCGAGCGCGCCCTCGAGGTCGAGTGTATAATAGCGGCAGTCGGCGGCACGCACGAAGGCATCGGCTTTCACCTCGGCGGGGAGCGGAGTGCGCGCCGAAATGGCTTCGTCAAATGTCTTGGCGGCGCGGGCGTGATTGCCTCCGTCCATGAGCGCGTAACCCAAGTCATACAGCGCGAGGGTGCGGTTGTAGTCGTTTTTCTTTCCTTCGGGAGTCTTCAGATAGGCCTCAAACCATCGTGCTGCGGCATCGAAATTACCCTTGTCGTAGGCGCAGTCGCCGAGCCACATGGCAGTCTGGGCCTCGACCGAAGGATCTCCGCCCGATATGGCGCGGACTTTCTCGAAATTTGCCATCGCCGATGCCGTCTTACCGGCTGTGAAGTCGCGGGTGCCGAGCACAAACAGTGCGCGCTGGCGTGCCTTTATCATATCGGCATTGCCGGCCGAGGAGGGTATACGGTCGAGCGCCGTGAGCACCGACTGATAGTCGCCCTCGGCGATAAGGTGCGATATGAGCGACCGCTGCACATCGTCGGCATAGCGGGAGTGAGGAAATTCCTCAAGAAAGTCATTGAGCATCGAGGCGGTGTTGCTGAAAGGCACGCGGCCGCCGTTCATTCGTGCCGCAACGTAATTGTAGAATGCCGTCTCCCTTACATCGCGGTCGAAATCGAGCCGGTAAGCTTTCTCAAATGCCATCAGAGCCTTGTCGGCATCGCCGCGAGCCGAATAGGCCTGACCGAGGAAAAGCCAAGCGCTCTGCTCCATGGCCGACGGATTGCCGATGGCGCGTTGCAGCAGCTTTATGGCATCGTCGTAGTGTCCGGCGCGATATTCGCTCACGCCTAAGATATAAAATGCACCCGGCTGCGGGTCGGCAGCCTCGGCACAATATTTCCACAGATAAGGTACGGCGTCGCTTTCACGGTCGAGATTATAGAGCGACTCTCCGGCTATGCGGTTACACTCTGCCTGAAACGCAGGCACAGTGCCCTCCTGAAGGAGTCGGGTGGCTATGCTGAGCGCTCTGTTGTAGTCGGCGCGCGAGAAATATATCTGAGCCATGTAATATGGAGCGGCGTCGGCAGGCGTACCTTCGCCCGTGTTGACGCTCTCAAACAGGCGCAGTGCCCTGTCATAATCATTATCGAGATAAGCCATATAGGCGGTGTAGAAACGGGCCTGATTGCCCCACTCGCTGTCGGTCATCACTTCGGCCATAATGCGTGCGGCCTCGCTGCGCTCGCCTGTCATCATGAGGCAGTAGGCAGTGTGAAACCTCACGTCGGCGGCTGCGGCATCGTCGAGCGCCCCGGCATCGATGAGACGGTACTCGTCAAGAGCCTTCCCGTAATCACCTTGGGCATAATACCATAAACCCAGAGCGCTCAGCGCCTCGCAGCGACGAGGCGAAACGGGATTAGCCTTTAGCCACATCTTCATCAGCACCTCGCCCTCGGTATCACCGCTCCGCAGCGACGCCATGGCAACATAATATTGCGCCTCGGCAGCCTGCACGGCCGTGGGCGAGAGCACGTAAAGACGCGAGAGCTGGTCTATGCACCCCTGATAATTCGACGAGGCATACATATCTATACCGCGGGCCAGCCACGCATCGGCAGCCCCGGGATTCACTCCCGCAGCCGCGCTCAGCGCCGCCGCGCCCAGCACGGCAAGTATCAGTTTTCTTTTCATTACAGTCGGTTGAAATTCTTTCTACAAAGATACACAACAATTTTGAAATTTCATCGCCTTGATTCATATTCATCACTGATATGGAGCGGGAGGGGCTGAACAGGTGTGTGCAGAGTCCAGCCCCTCCCGGGCTGATGGGCAGACGAGCGCAGTACCACGAGCCGCAAGGGCTCGCGGTTAGTCAGATGCCGACCCCTCCGGGGTAAAAATTGCTGCGCAATAAGATTGCGGGTGAGTGCATGGATGGTCGCCGCTCCATATTCGCGCCTCAAAAAAATTTCAATTCTAAATTTTCCATTTTATATTTCCCGCCTCCGCTCCATATAATAACAAAGGGCGCAGCCTGAGCCGCGCCCTTCGGGAATTATGGTATGTGAGAAAATTTGGTTACTTCACAAGTACCTTGCTTACATTGCTGCCCTGACGGAGTATATAGATACCGGCGGCAGGATTAGCCACGCGACGACCGTTGAGGTCGAAGTATTCGGCGGGGGCGGCAGCGTTGTCAACCGCTACATTTTCGATACCGGTGGTATTGCCGTCGCCGTCGATAGCATAGCTCATGGTATCCACGTCGTTACCATCGGCATCCACGTTCTTCACAAGGAGAGCTCCGGGTACATCGGTGGGATGGCTATAGATGTTGCTGTCGTGCTCGGTCCAAGCCACTTCCTGTTCGGCAAGAGCCTTCACGCGGGCTGCGAATACTTCCTGAGCATCGGGATCAGGAGTCCAGTTGTAGTGGATCTTATGATTGGCAGGAGCGTAGAAGGTGATGAAGCCGTCAGTATTGTCTACAGCAAGCTTTTCAGGATACTCTACGTTGAGAGTTATATCAACCACGCTGAAATCGAAGCGTGAGCTGCAAGCGGTCTTGTTCCATGATTCGCCATTGTCATAGTCTCTTGAAACGGTCGACGAAGCAACGCCGCTCTTATCGCTGAGCTGATTAGCTACTGCTGCATCGAGCGAGGGAGTGGTTTTCGATACCAGCGGGTATTCAACGGCAAACTTCACTTCAAAATTCTTAGCCGACGAGGGAGCAACGAATACGCCCTTATCCACAGTTGCGGTCTCGAAACTTGAGCAATAGTAGGAGATATAGCCATTGTTGGCCACATAGTCGTTATACTCACCTGCGGGACGGAAATCGCTGAAGCAGTCAGGCATGCTGTTGGATGAGGTCACAACCTGAGTCTGGTTTGACGAAGTCGTGCCCTTGATAGTCGCTGCGAAGTTACCTTCGGGGAGGGTGACTTTAAATTTGGCGACAGCCTGAATGGTAGCTGATTTATCACATGCGTGTGAATAGTAGTTATAGGCAGTGTAAGCGGCATAAGCGGCCTTATCGTCGGTAGCCTCAACCACGGGAGCGGCAAAGAGCGCTTCAAGGTCTTCAATCTCGAGAGTGTAGCTTCCGCCTAAGCCTCCTTCGGCTTCAGGCTTAACGCTGAGCACGAGGTCATTCTTGGGCATAGCCACGAAGTTGATTACGCCATGCTTACCTGTAACAGAGCCTAACTGTGTATTGCCAAGAGTGATAGCATATTTTCCGTCTTCTTCGGCATTCACGAGGTCAAAGCTGATAGAAATGCTATTGGATTCAGTCTTGCCTGAGACTACGCCATCAGCAAGTTCAACCTTATTGAGCGTAACCTCTACATTCTCAAACAGCACAGGCTTTTCAGCAGCAGCCACAGTCACAGGCTTGTAACCAAGCTTGAGAACGGGGATCCATTTACTTGTATTATCTGCATTTCCCGTTAAATTATCGAGACTCTCGGTATCACTTGCCTTAACAGCAGATTGTATTCCTCCCGCTTGAAATAGATAATCATATAAAGATTCATACTGACTTGTAAACGTTGAACAATCAGCAACAAATGTCAGTAATATATTCCCACCTTCATATCGAAAATCCTTATTAAATTTTGCCGTTATCTCTAATGTAGAAACGAATTCCTCAACTGAAACGTTAAAAGTTCCTTCTACAGTAGGATCGTATTGAATCCATTGAGCCTTACCATCTTGTGTAGGGAATGTTGGTTCTTCATAACTCTGGATATAAACTTTACCATTTATTGTTCCCTCTAAGGTATCATACTGATAATTTTCGAGTTTAAATGTGATATCAGAAATATCTGCTTTAATAATGCTCTCACCTTCCGCTTTATACAAACCACTCAATTCACTCTGAGTATATATTATTTGAGAAAAACTGTATTTGCAATGGTCTGCTGTAATAGGCAATAAGTTATATGGGCCACTGTCTTCGTTTGGTGAACAATTTTCATAATCACCTACCTCAAACACAGCGGCTTCGCCTACAACGGCATTATCAACATGTTTGGTCTCATAGATAAAATTAACGACGGGTAATTGCTTGGAAGGAGACTTAAAAGTACCTGAAAGCTCAGTCGTATTATCCAATAACTTAGAACAATTTGCGCCACTCGATAGGTAACCGAAAGTACCGCCAAATGTTCCCATTTCAAAATCGATCGAGCTTTCACACTGTACTGTCAACACAATACTTTGACCATTATATTCAAATGGTTTCTCAAGCTCCACATCTATGACTCCTTGACCATAACCACCTAACTCTTCAGAGATGTAATCACATGAAACAGTTCCAAGACCCATTACGGTTTGCTCATTACTGTAATCGATCCAATTATAGTTTGTTCCATCTTCAGTAGGGAAAGAGCCGGCCTCATAAGGTGTAAGGTACACATATACATCTATTGAGCCATCGAAAACATATGCACCTTCAACATCAAAAGGCAACTGTAATGAAGTAATTACAGCAACATCTTTCGATGAACCATCGGCGCTTACTTTGGGAAGAATTTCGCTTAATTCAGTTGACGAATAAATATTCTGAGAAACGGTCTTAGAGTATTCACAATTAAACAGAATTTCCGAGGAACCTGCAACGGGATTACTTGTCGGAGGCCAGTCTTGCTTGCCCGGGGTGAATGTCGCTGCTGAGGCGGAGAGTGCGAGGGTGCATGCCGCAGCAAGGAGTGTTGTTTTTAATTTCATAGAGAGAATTATGTGTTTAATGATTGATATTCAATTAGTTTACTGTAGGGACGCACACTCGGGTGCGTCCGGCGGAAGATGGTGCGCCACTACGGCGAGAAAAAAATACATTTTGCTCTGCCGGACGCTCCCGAGTGAGCGTCCCTACAGGGGATCGCCCGGCAGATAATAGTGTGAATCAGGGTGTTTCGGACGGGGTCGGTCGGGGTCGGTCGGACGAGTCAGACGAGTCAGACAGGTCGGACAGGTCGGACAGGTCGGACAAGTCAGAGTTAAGACTGCCTAAAACCTATCGCCTAATACCTAAAACCTAACCCCTAAAACCTAAAACCCTCACTTAACGAGCACTTTTTCAGCGCCATCGGCAGTGCGGCGGATATAGAATCCGGCTGCAGGGTTGGCTACGCGGCGACCCTGAAGGTCGTAGTATACGGCGTCGTCAGTAGTTTCGCCCACGGTGATGGAGCCGATACCCGAAGTGCGGTTGAAAGTAAAGCGAGCCACGGGCACAAACTTCTCGGGAGTCTGATAGGGATAGTTGTATCCGGTCTCGTAGACGGTTTCAAACGTTTCGGAGTCGTTGCCGTAAACCTGAGTCTGAAGCTGAGAGATGTATTTCACATAGCTTCCTATAGCCATGGCCTCACCACCATAATTTTCTGACCAGCAGGTGAGCACGATTGAATTGCCATCATATACGAGCGGCTCATCAAACTTGATCACGATTTCCTCATCGGTCTGATACCAAAGCTCGGCCGAATACTCGGTGAGGGTAGCCTTGGAAGCATCAAATTCAATCCAAGGATACTTGTTGGTATCGGGCTTGGGATCGAAGCAAGTAGCGTCGGAGTTCTGGGCCACGAGGCGGAGATCGGAAACGATTTCGGTAAACGAGCCCTGATCCTGATACTTGAAAGCGACCTCGGTGATAGCGTCGCCCGCTTTGAGGCCCTTGAGCATATCGGCAGTATAGATGATCTGAGATGCCGAATATTTATAAGCGAAGTTATAGGGAGCGCGCACCCACACGGTGCCGTCTTCCACATCCTTTGCGGTAGGCTCCTCGAAGTTACCTACATAGAGCTTGTTGCCGTCGACCACGGGGTCATCATCGTCGCCTGTACCGGGATCATCGGGATCCGTGCCGGGATCCTCGCCTCCGAGCAGGGTCACATATTCGAGGGAAGAGTAAGCGGAGCGGTCTATCTCATAGTCATATTCATCGAAAGGATAATCGGGACCGGGAATCAGCACGTTGGCCTGCACGTCATAAGCCAGCTGTGTAGCGCCGTAGCGGTAGGGCAGCGTGGCGAAGCTCTGCGAGGTGCGGGCGGTCTCGGCAGTACCTACAAGGCGGAGAGCGAGGTCACCGGCCTTGAGATTCTGAGTCACTGTAATCTCATCGAGGAAGTCATACTTGTCGGCATAGACCTGTTCGGGATCGTTGAGCACGCCATTGTCAACAAAAGTGAGATAAGTATCGTGGCAACCGTTGGTAAACGTGTGGGTAAACGTATTGGTACCTGTCTGTGTGAGGTCAAACTTCACCACTTCCTTCGAGTCGTTGTCGCCGTAGGAGGTGAGCACGACCTGAGCGCCCCCTTGGCCTTCGACATCAATGGTCACGGTAAACTTACCGCCATCGTTGGTAAGGTCGATATAGGGAGAATAGATAATACCGCTCACCTTGCCCTGAGCGAACACAGGCCAGTAGCCTTGCCAGTCGGGGGTAAAGGTCCAGTCGTAATCCGAGAGTTCTACTAACGTCTCATCAGGGAAATAAGGCTCAACGGTCGAGCCCATGCTCACGAGGTCAAATGTCTCGTGAAGAATAGTGTAAGTACCGTTGGCTTTGGCAGTGGCAGGTTCATATACGAGTACCGAGTAAGACTCCGTTCCGGGCACAGCCTTCCAGTTGGCGGTAAAGCCTTCGGCGGTGACATCGGTAGCAGGAAGAGTCACGGGAGTCTCCACCACATTGCGCTTCACGCCCTTCTTTACCTGAAAATGACGGGGCGCAGATACAGCCGAAGCTGTCAACGCAGCACAAGATAAAAGCAATAATGAGTAAATTTTCTTCATACCTATTGGATAGATTGGTTAATTTGTCGCAAAGTTACGTCGAAATATCCGCATTTGCAAATATTTAACACCCAATACATATATTTTCGTAACAATTACCTATTTTTAGGTAGTACAATAACAAAAAATCATTACCAAATACCTAATCACAGCATACTGCAAGGCTGATTCCCGCACCCGGGCATGATTTTTTGGCGAGATAAACCCGCAATCAAAAATTTTGTTGTATCTTTGTAAAATTATAAGCAAATTGAAACTTAAAAATTATATATCATACTGAAAATGTCGATTGACCAGATTATCTCGCAAGGCGTGGCGCGCGCGCTCAAGGCGCTCTACGACCTTGACGTCAACCCCGCCGACGTCAATCCTCAGGCTACCCGCAAGGAGTTTGAGGGAAATCTCACCGTTGTCGTGTTCCCATGGGTGAAGGCTGCGCGCAAGAGCCCCGAAAAGGTGGCCGACGAAATAGGCCAGTGGCTTCTCGACAATGAGAGCGCCGTGCAGGGATTCAATGTTGTCAAAGGGTTTCTAAATATCGTGATCGAGCCCAAGATTTGGAACAATATCCTTTCAGAGATTCTTGCCGAACCTCACTATGGCATCACCGAGCCGTCAAAGGACGCTCCGCTTGTGATGGTGGAGTATTCGTCGCCCAATACCAACAAGCCTCTCCATTTGGGCCATATCCGCAACAATCTTCTCGGCTACAGCCTGTCGAGGATTCTGAAGGCTTGCGGTAACCGCGTGGTAAAGACCAATATAGTAAATGACCGCGGTATTCACATATGCAAGTCGATGCTGGCATGGCAGAAGTGGGGCGAGGGCGCCACTCCCGAGTCGACCGGCAAGAAGGGCGACCATCTTATCGGCGATTACTACGTGGCTTTCGACAAGCATTTCAAGACCGAGGTTGCCGACCTCATGGCCAAGGGAATGACCAAGGAGGAGGCCGAGGCCGCTTCGCCTCTCATGAAGGAGGCCCGCGAGATGCTCGTGAAGTGGGAGGCCAAGGATCCCGAGGTTCGCGCTCTGTGGGAGAAGATGAATTCGTGGGTCTACGCCGGATTTGACGAGACTTACCGCCGCATGGGTGTGGATTTCGACAAGATTTATTATGAAAGCGAGACTTATCTCGAGGGTAAGGCCAAGGTTCTGGAGGGTCTCGAGAAGGGACTGATGTACCGCAAGGACGACGGCTCGGTGTGGGCCGACCTCACTCCCGAGGGGCTCGACCACAAGCTGCTGCTGCGCGCCGACGGTACTTCGGTCTATATGACTCAGGATATAGGCACCGCAAAGCTCCGCTACGAGGACTACCCCATCGACAAGATGATTTATGTGGTGGGCAACGAGCAGGACTATCATTTCAAGGTTCTCTCGATTCTGCTCGACCGTCTGGGCTTCTCATGGGGCAAGGATCTCGTTCATTTCTCCTACGGTATGGTGGAACTCCCCGAGGGCAAGATGAAATCGCGTGAGGGCACGGTGGTTGACGCCGACGACCTCATGGACGACATGGTGGCTACCGCCCGCGCCGTATCGGCGGAATTAGGCAAGCTCGACGGTCTTACCGACAAGGAAATCGACAAGATTTCGGAGATGGTGGGACTGGGCGCGCTGAAGTATTTCCTGCTGAAGGTAGATCCGCGCAAAAACATCACCTTCAACCCCAAGGAATCTATCGACTTCAACGGCAATACCGGTCCTTTCATCCAGTATACCCACGCCCGCATCTGCTCGGTGCTCCGCCGCGCCAAGGCCGACGGCATGGCTGTGACCGACTACTCGATGGTGAAGCCCGACGCTAAGGAGAGCGAGGTGATACAGGCGCTTACCGATTTCCCCTCGGTGGTGAAGACTGCCGGCGAGACCTACAGTCCGGCTCTCATAGCCAACTATGTGTATAACCTCACCAAACTCTACAATTCTTTCTATCACGACTGCCCGATACTGAAAGAGGAGGATGCGGCTAAGCGCTCGCTGCGTCTGGCCATAAGCGAGATGACCGCCCGCGTGATCGCCACAGGCATGGATCTGCTCGGTATCAAGGTTCCTGAAAGGATGTAACTTTTTTGATTAATGATTAATAATTAATGATTAAGGATTAACAATTAATGATATAAAATATGGATTACAACGATTACAACAATTCACCTCAATATTACAATGATCAGACGCTTGCGTCGCAGACTTCGTCGGTGCTCAAGACCGTATATCTCAAGATGTGCCTTGGCCTTGTGGTGAGCGCGCTGGTAGCTCTCTACTGCTCCTCAAGTTGGGCTTATCTCCAGTTTATCGGCACACATTCATGGGCCATCTGGGGGCTGTTTATAGTTGAGCTCGTGCTTGTATTCGCTCTTTCGGGTGCTATCAACAAGCTTTCGTCGGGCGTGGCCGCGCTGCTTTTCTACATATTCGCCGCTGTCAACGGTGCCGCGCTCGCTCCCATTTTCATCGTCTACACCCATGCGTCGATTGTCAAGACCTTCTTCATCTGCGCCGGCACATTCGGCGCCATGAGTATCTACGGCTACTTCACCACACAGGATCTCACCAAATTCGGCACTTATCTGCTCTATGCCCTTTTCGGCCTCATAATTGCCTCGGTGGTAAACATTTTCACCAAGTCATCCACGATGGAATGGATCATCTCGGGTGTAGGTGTGCTGATATTCATAGGCCTTACCGCATATGATACCCAGTATATCCGCAATATGATTCAGACCACTCCCCGGTCAATGCACAGCAAGCTGTCGACCTACGGCGCGCTGAATCTCTATCTCGACTTCATCAACCTATTCCTCTATCTGCTCCGTTTCTTCGGCCGCAGCAACGACTAATCACCATCTCATCCCTGAAATAAAAAAATGGCAAAAGTAATTATCATAGGCGCCGGCGGCGTTGGCACGGTAGTAGCCCACAAGTGCGCCGCACATCCTGAAGTGTTCAGCGAAATCGTCATAGCATCTCGCACCCGTTCCAAATGCGACGCCGTGGTCGAAGCGATAGGCAAACCCTACGTGACATCTGACACGGTCGACGCCGACAGCGTGCCCCAGCTCGTCGAGCTCTTCAACCGACACAAACCTGCGCTCGTAATCAACGTAGCCCTCCCCTATCAGGATCTCACCATCATGGACGCGTGCCTGATATGCGGCGTGAATTATCTCGATACCGCCAATTACGAGCCTAAAGACGTGGCTCATTTCGAATACTCATGGCAGTGGGCCTACAAGCAGCGCTTCGAGGAAGCCGGCCTGACAGCCATACTCGGTTGCGGCTTTGACCCGGGAGTGTCGGGCGTGTTCACGGCCTTTGCCGCCAAACACTATTTCTCCGACATGGAGACCCTCGACATCGTGGACTGTAACGGCGGAGACCACGGCAAGGCTTTCGCCACCAACTTCAATCCCGAAATCAACATACGCGAGATAACCCAGAACGGCCGTTACTATCAGGACGGCAAGTGGGTCACCACCGGTCCGCTCGAAATCCACCGCACCCTCACCTACCCCTCGGTAGGCGCCCGCGAGAGCTACCTGCTCTATCACGAGGAGCTGGAATCGCTCGTCAAGAACTTCCCCTCCATCAAGCGCGCCCGCTTCTGGATGACATTCGGACAGGAATATCTCACCCATCTGCGCGTGATTCAGAACATAGGCATGGCCCGCATCGACGAGGTGGACTACAACGGCACCAAGATCGTACCCCTGCAGTTCCTCAAGGCCGTGCTCCCCAATCCTCAGGATCTCGGAGCCAACTACCACGGCGAGACCTCGATAGGCTGCCGCATTGCCGGTCTTGACAAGGAAGGCAAGCCCCTCACCTATTATATCTGGAACAACTGCTCCCACGAAGTCGCCTACAAGGAGACCGGAATGCAGGCCGTGAGCTACACCACCGGCGTACCGGCAATGTGCGGCGCCATGATGTTCCTCACCGGCAAGTGGGTGAAACCGGGCGTGAACAATGTGGAGGAATTCGATCCCGATCCGTTCCTTGAAGCCATTGCTGCCAACGGACTCCCATGGCACGAGAAATTCAACATAGATCTCGAAGTGGATTAATCGAAAAAATATTGTCCTTTCGAGCAAATTTTCTTACTTTTGCACACAGAAAAATCTAAAGCAAAACACTCTTAAATATAATAAGTACAATTATGAAGATTGAAAAAATTATCGGTCGTGAGGTACTCGATTCACGAGGCAACCCCACTGTAGAAGTAGACGTGTATCTTGAATCAGGCGCATTTGGCCGCGCATCAGTACCTTCGGGTGCTTCTACCGGCGTCAACGAAGCTCTCGAGCTCCGCGACGGCGACAAGAACCGCTACATGGGCAAGGGCGTTACCAAGGCTGTAGCCAACGTCAACGGCCCCATCGCTGAAGCCCTCAAAGGCATGAGCGCCCTCGACCAGATCAAGGTTGACGAGACTATGCTCGCTCTCGACGGCACCGAAACCAAGTCAAACCTCGGCGCCAACGCCATCCTCGGCGTTTCGCTCGCCGTTGCAAAGGCTGCCGCCAACTACCTTGACCTCCCCCTCTACAAATATATCGGTGGCTGCAACAGCTACGTGCTCCCCGTGCCCATGATGAACATCATCAACGGCGGCGCTCACTCCGACGCTCCCATCTGCTTCCAGGAATTCATGATCCGTCCTATCGG
>JAIDUB010000050.1 GCA_029060405.1 Duncaniella sp.
GAAAAACTTCCTCCGAACTTGCTCCCACATACTTGATGGGACTTTTTCAGTGCCCTCCCGAGTGTGCGTCCCTACAGAGTTACATATCAGATATTTACACGCTCTGAAAGGAATATTCCGGAGGATAGTTGATAAACACCAGATACCTGCCGCGGGCGCGGATGGTGAACGTGGAGCCGGTGGTGACATTGAGAGTACCTTGCCACCATGTGGTAAAGTCGCGGATGGGATAGCGCAATCCCGTGGCACTCATGCCTGTGGCGCCGAAGTTGAATATCGATACTTCAGTGCCCGCGGCACAATGAAACTCACGGTCGCCGTCGGCGGGGATAAACACTCCGTAGTCAGTATAGGCGCGTGCGTCTACGCCAAGCGAGAGATAGTCGGGGAGCAGACTGATATTGCCTATCGTGTGATCTTCGCGAATGCCTGTGGCGCCGAGTATGGCGATGCGTCCTATCCCTTTATCGGCCAGATAATGCACGGATTTGGTCTGGTCGTTGGTCTCCTGATCAGGATTTCGGCGCACGATCCCGCTGTAATCCCTCATGATTTCGGGCGAGAGCGAGTCGCAGTCACCCACTATACGCCACGGGCGTCTACCGGCAGCTATAAAGCGGTTGGCGGCGCCGTCGCAACACACTATCCTGTCGCAATCATCAAGCCAATTCAAGGCAATGGGATTGACGGGGAAACTGCCGGCATCGATTATGACGGCCTCGGGCGTGAAGTCGGTGATTGAATTCTTATCCATTTTCATCAGTGAGCATTAATAACTTCCATTTGCGGTAGCCGAGCACGGCGATTACGGCGTAGGCGAGATACAGGCCGCCCGTAAACCACAGGTCTTTATATACATATAGCACCGCGCACGCTACGTCGGCGACAATCCACACCAGCCATTGCTCCACATACTTGCGGGCGAGCATCCACATTGCCACGATGCTGAGCGCGGTGGTGAATGCGTCGGCCACAGGCACGTTGCTGTCGGTATACCGGCTGAGAATATAACCAATCAGCACAAAAATAGTTGCGAAAACGGCCGCAAGAGGTGCATATATACGGCGCGGAGTGCGGGTGATGGGCACCTCGTCAGCAGTATCGTCATGTGCGCCTCCACGCAGCCAGCACACGAGGCCATAGATCGAAGCGATTATGTAGTAAACGCTTATACAGAAGTCGGCATACAATCCGGCCTCATAATATACCCCCAGATATATCGCGGGCATGGCTATACTCGCGACCCACAGCCACGCGCTGGCGCGGTATTCCAGAACCAGATACACCACGCCTACCGCCGTACCTACTATTTCAAGAGCATTCATTTTTTTCGATTTTTATTGCGTCAGAAACACTCTCCAGCTTCCATCCTTATCACCACGCTCCACATACTTTTTGGAAATGAGCTGATCAAGTAATTTTTGTATGGCGGTAATGCTGATACCCGTTATTTCCTTCATGTCGGCAAGCGTCAATGTCGAATTGGTACACATAGCATTAAGAATCTTGGTATAATTAGGCGATCTGAAAGCAATGCTTTCGCCGTCATACCACCATACGTTTTCTTTTTTTTCGGTTACGAACAATACGTCGTTATATACCTCCGTAGTCACCAACTCATTGAAATACTTCAAGAACGGACGTATCTGCTTGATATCGGCGCGTGCACCATCGCATGGCACTGGCCCAACCTCGATGTCGGCCCGATGCAGAGCCTCGAGATACTTACTTTTTTCACGGCTACGCACCACTATCATGGGATAATTATGTCGTGACAGAATATAATTAACCATCAGTCGGGCTATACGGCCGTTACCGTCTTCGAAAGGATGAATACGGATATATCGGTAATGAAACAGCGCAGCCAGTTCTACAGGAGAAAGCCTCCCCTCCCGCTCGGCGTTGTTATACCATTCAACGAGATCTGCCATAAGTCCCGGCGTCTCCTCGGGCGAAGCATACTCAAACCGGTCTCCATATCTCGTGATCACACTATTGGGTCGTGTCTTATATTGCCCCGCATGGATTACATAACTTGTAGTAACTCCACCCGGTAAATTGCGATATACCGTATAATCTTCCCGTAACAGGATTTTATGCAATGTCCTTATAAAGTTCTGCGTCAGCGGAATATCTTTAGCAGCAGCTTCCTCAGTCATCATTTGCAGGCCTACGTTGCTTGCTGCCATTTCCTGCACGTCGTGAATATCGGCTTCGCCTATTACTTTCCCGAACAACAACAGGATTTCTGTTTGTCCGTATGTAAGGGTATTTCCCTCGATATGGTTGCTATTATAATTAAAGTCCACTGTAAACCTACGGCTGAGCCTTTCCCTATCTCTATCAGATAGCGGTTGTATTTTCTGCCATGCGCCCAAAGCTTTCTTTATATTCAGATATTTCATATCTCTTTTTATTAGCCCGACAAAGATACAAAAAGTTTTTCGATAATGGTTGTAGTGTTACAACCATTATCGAAACTTTATTATAAAAATGACTAATATTTATTGTCAAATTCAATGCAACACGCTTACATATATAATCAGTATTTTTTTGCCCGTCTACGGGATTGTGATTATTTTTGCAGGCGGCTTATCATCATGAACACAAGCGATTTTGAAAAATATTTCCGCAAGCTGTACCTGCCTTTGGGCATGTATGCGCTGCGCTTGGTCGACGACGCCGATGTCGCCGAAGATCTTGTGCAGGATGCGTTCATGAAAGCGTGGCAATATATCGGGGGCGGCGGCGTGATTGATAATTTCACATCATTCATGTACCGCACCGTGCGCAACGTCAGCCTGACATTTCTGCGTGACAAACGGGTGATGCTCGACGAGAGTTTCATCCCCGAGGCGGGCGATGAGGAAATCGATACCTCGCTTCGCGATGCCCGCTTGTGGAAAGCCATAGATGAGCTCCCCGACCGCTGCCGTGAAATTTTCCTGATGAGCAAGCGCGACGGCATGACCAACGATGAAATAGCCTGTGAGCTCGACCTGTCGGTAAAAACCGTCAAGAATCAGATGACCAAGGCATTCGCCCGCCTGCGCGCAGTGCTTGCGCCGGGTTACAAGCCGTTTTTCCTGCCGTTTCTGTAAAAATTTCCATTTTTTTGCTCCCGCGATAGGACTTATCGCGGGTGGGTGAGTCATAAAGGTAAACTCGCTCATCATTCTTATGGATAATCTTAAAGAAATAGATTTCATAGCGCGCCGCTACAAGGAGAGGCGCTTCAACACCACCGACGGCTGGCGACGGCTCGGAATAGCTCCCGTATCGGCATGGAAGCGTTTCAGGGTGGCGGCTGTGGTGGCGGCTGCCGTAGCGTTATCGGCCGCTGCGGCGTTGATCTACACCGGCTATTCCACTCATGATACCGTCACGACACAGATAGAAGCCCCTGCCGCCGAGGCATTAACGACGGTCAGAGTGATCGACTTTGACAATGCTCCGCTCACCGAAGTCGTGGATAAAATCGAGGAAGTCTACCATGTGACCGTCGACAATATGCCCGCTGACGCAGCCGGGTATTCGCTCTCACTGCACTATGAGGGCAATCCCGAAGATCTCATAGCCGTAATAAACGAAATATTGGGCACTTCAATGACCGTGAGCGAGAAATGAAGCGATTGTATATCATAGTCATCTCGGTGATGCTGTGCTCACTTAGCTTAATGGCACAAAATGTCACCGTCAATGCCACTGACCGCCCTGCCGCCGAAGTATTCCGCAGCATCGTGTCACAGACCGGTATGAATTTCGTGTATTCGTCGGAACTGCTCGACAACATGCATGTTACTGTAAGCGTCACCGATGTGCCGCTGCGCGACGCTCTCAAAGAGATATTCCGGCAGAGCGGCGTGACATACCGCATCAAGGGCAAGAATATCATTCTGAAACGGCGCAGAAAGATGAAAACAGCCGCTGACAAAACTCCGTCGGCCTCACTCCGCTCCCGGGAGTTGCCTGAGACAGACAATTCCGAGATGCTCGACGAGGTTGTGGTAATATCTCGGCTTGAAGCGCCGCAGGTAGAGACCTCGGAGATAGGCGCGCGGAAACTCACCGCGGCTCACATCAATGCCACTCCGGCACTGTTAGGCGAGAGCGACGTGCTCAAAGCCATTCAGATGGAAGCGGGCGTGAGCGGCACGGCCGAAGGTATGGCAGGCATGCATGTCCACGGCGGCAATGCCGACGAGAATCTTTTCATGGTCGACAATGTGCCTCTGTATCAGGCCAACCATTTCGCCGGAATGTTTTCAGCATTCAACGTCGACGCCATAAGATATATCGACTTCTTCAAATCTTCCATTCCGGCGAAATACGACGGCCGACTGTCATCATATCTCGACGTACGCACCAAAGACGGCTCCCCCGACGGGCATCACGGCTCGTTCAGACTCGGACTCACTTCGGGGGCTTTCAACATAGGCGGCCCCATAGGAAGCAACACAACCTATATGGTAGCCCTGCGCCGCTCATGGTTTGACGTAATCTCGATTCCGATGGTGATGCTGGCCAACTCCGGCTCCGATGAGAAAATCCGTTTCCGCTACGCCTTCATGGATCTTAACGGAAAGGTGACCCACCGCTTCAACAGCCGCGCAAAGGGCTTCGTAAGCCTGTATTTCGGCAACGACATACTCCGCACCGGCAGCCGCGACAAAAACGAAAGCCCGCTTGGTTGGTATGAGAATGACCGTTTTGACCTCGACTGGGGAAATATTGTGGCTCAGGCAGGTTTCAATTACCGGCTGCGCGATGACATGTCGGCGGAATTCACCGCGGCCTACACGCGCTTTTTCTCAAGCATGAAGCATGACTACACAACCCGCCATGACTTCTCGGAATCAACAGCCGTGACGCACACCGACAATAATATCGACGACCTGATATTCCGCGCCGATTTCGACTGGCGTCCCGATGATGCCAACCGGGTGCGCTACGGAGCCGGATATACACTCCACTCATTTCTCCCGGCTCGCACGTCGCGCCACTATGCCACCGAATCAGCCGTAATTTCATCACGCGACTCCACGTGGTCATATACCGCAAGCGAGGCCAATATATACATCGAGGATGAATGGAAGGCCGGGCGTGATGTCATACTCAACGCCGGCTTCCACGGATCACTATTCAGCATCAGCGGCAAGACCCGTTTCGGACTGTCGCCCCGCCTGTCGGTAAGCTACCGTCCGGTCGAGAATTTGGCGCTGAAGGCCGCTTACACCCGCACCACCCAGTATGTACACCAGCTTTCTCAGACTTACCTGTCGCTTCCCACCGACCAGTGGGTACCCGTAACCGGAAAATTCAAACCCCAGACCGCCGACAAGATTTCGGCCGGAGCATATATCGCCACTGCCGACGGCATATGGCTTTTCTCGGCCGAAGGATACATGAAATTCATGAGAAATCTCGTGGACTACCGCGACGAATATTATCTGTATCCGCCCACTGGCATGTGGACCTCCCAACTGTGCAGCGGGCGCGGCTCGGCCAAAGGCGTGGATCTTAAGATAGAAAAGACGGCAGGTAAATTAACCGGCCACATAGCCTACTCCCTCGCATGGGCCGACCGCACGTTTGCCGACAAAAACGGCGGCAAGACCTTTCCCGCCCGGTTTGACCATCGCCACACCATCAACATTCTGCTCAACTGGAAGATCAGCGATAAAGTGCAGCTCAACGCCGCATGGACCGGGCACTCGGGCAGCCGGTTCACGTTCATGCCTCAGGTATGGGATTCGCCGGAAATAGACGTGGACGGTTTTCAGGACGACTCTCCCCTGCGCACGTCGGTCAACAATTACCGTCTGCCGTTTTATCATCGTCTCGACCTGTCGTGCACCGTCAGAAACCGTCGCGGCTACTGGAACTTCGGCCTCTATAATGCTTACTGCCACCTCAACACCGTGGCAATATGCCGCGACATCACCGAGGAAGGCCGACCCGGTTTCAAAAAAGTAAAAATGTTACCCATAATACCATCGATTTCCTATACATGGCAATTCTGAAACATATACCACTGCTCATCATTCCGCTCGCCCTCACCGCCTGCTACGAGGATTTCTACCCCACCATTGACACCGAGCCGGTGCTCTGCATCAATTCACTTATCACCTCCGGCGAGCCGGTGGAAGTGGCCGTCACTCGCAGCTGGGTTTACAACAGTCCCTCAGGATGGCATGACAGCCGTGTTGACGATGCCGTAGTAAATATATTCGTCAACGGTGACCCGCAGCCCCAAGGCTATGTAGCCGCTGAGGGCGATGAAATACGCATCGTGGCCGAAAGCCCGAAATACGGCTCGGCCGAAGCATCGGTGGTGATACCCGCGGCCGTACCGGCACAGGTGGTAAAAATCGTCCCTGAGACCGTCAGCACGTGGCGCGATCCTACACAAGGGATGGTGGGCGACGTGGATTTCAATCTGTATGTATCGCTGAGCATCACCGACGACCCGCATTCCGACAATTTTTTCAAGCTCGACTTTACCGACTCGACAGCCGAGGAATCGGAAGGAGACGGTACTGATTTCCGGTACCCGCACCATCCCTATACTTCGTTTCGTCCGGGCGAGATACAATACGATGCCGAACCTATATTCAACGAGCACATAGGGGTATTCGAGTCGGTGTTCGGCGACTCGGAAAATATGTTCATGTTCTTCTCTGACCGCCAGTTTGCGGGCAAGAATTACACCCTCCGGATCAACTTCCGCAACGGGTATTACTCCGTCAACGCGGCTAATTACGACCCGGCACTCTGCGACTGCACCATAACGCTTGAGATTGCGACAATATCGCGCAGTTATTATGACCGCCTGCTCTATATATGGCACCGCGACTCGGGTGCGCTGGGCGACATGGGCGATTTCGGTTTCGCCGAGCCTATATGGGGCTACAGCAATGTATCGACCGGAGCCGGCGTAGTGGCAGCCCGCTCTGTGAGCACCTGCACTATAAGTCTGGGTGACTATCTGGAAAGCGCGTTTGCAGCAGCGGGAAGGTAAAAATTCTTTCACGGCAGGAGGCGTTTTAGCCGTTTTTTTGCTATATTTGCATCATATAATAACCTAAAATCCATTCATGACGATGCATTTTTACAAAACCTTTATCAGCGCGGCAGCCATTTGTTGCAGTTCGGCTGTGCTTGCCGACCAACCCCCTTTCAAGATTATCGACGGACTTTTTGACCCGACACAGAAAGAGACTATGGGCCTTGAATATGCACCCGGAGCCGAGACCGTCACCGTATTTTCCGCCGCCGATGATACTGACCATTACGCCAACGGAGTGGTGATGGCAGCCTTCAAGGGTGACCTTTACTGCATGTGGCAGAGTTCCATGAAAGACGAGGACGCTGCCGACACTTGGGTTGCCTACAGCCGAAGCACTGACAACGGCAATACATGGTCGGCACCTATGGTGCTCTGCCCCACGATTGACGACGGCTATTGCGCATCGGGCGGATGGTATGCCTCAGAAAACAAACTGGTTGGATATATCAATACCCGCCCCAAATCGGTAGCCAACAGCGGAGGTTACACAATGTATGTGGAGAGCAGCGACGGTATCAGCTGGACCGAGCCGAAACCGCTGCTGATGGCCGACGGCACGCAGCTCGACGGCATATTCGAGCAAGATCCTCACAAGTTACCCGACGGTCGCATTATAGGCGCTGCACATTTCCAGCCCGGACTGAAGCTCTGCCCCGTCTACACCGACGATCCCACAGGAACGGGCGGATGGAAAAAAGGTGAATTTGCTTTCACCTCCAACGGTGCTCAGTCAGTAGAGCTGGAGCCGAGTTTCTTCATGCAGAGCGATGGCACTCTCGTCATGATAATGCGCGATCAGAAAAGCTCTTATTTCACTCTTGCCTCAACGAGCTCTGACCGCGGCGAGACATGGACACCGGCCGTAAAAACAAATATGCCCGACTCGCGCGCCAAACAGTGTGGAGGCAATCTGCCCGACGGCACTGCTTTTATGGTCAACAATCCCGGACGCGTAACCAAATCCGGCACCACATGGCGCGTACCGCTCGCCATCACACTCAGCTCTGACGGCATGACATTTGATCGCTCTTACCTGCTGCGCTCAGGCAACGACGACGATTATCCCAAGCAGCGCTACAGCGGGCAGAGCAAGACTCTCGGTTACAGCTATCCCAAAGCGCTCGTATATGGCGGGTATGTGTATGTATCGTACTCCACCAATAAGGATGACGCGCAATACACACGTGTGCCGGTGGACAATCTCGTGGCAGGAATCAAGACTCCCATGCAGGACCGACCGGTTACGCTCGATGGCAAGCGACTTGTTGTCAACGCTGCCACTGCCGATATCGAGGTGTATGACCTTGCCGGCCGGATGCTTGAAAAGATTTCCGCCGCCGTGGCTGACCTGTCGGCGCTTCCTTCAGGTATATATATTGTAAAAATCACGGTGTCAGGAGAAACTACAGCTCTCAAGCTGGCTCTCTGATACCGCAAGGCTTTACTCAGTTCATAATAACGGGGCGCTTCTCAGGGCGTCCTGTTATTTTTTTATCACGGCGAATTCAGTAACTTTGCGGTGGAATTTCTAAAGGTAACAACAAGATGAACAAAGGACTTTTCGCTCTGGCGATGGGTACGTTTTCGCTGGGTATAGCCGAGTTTCTCATGATGGGCATACTCAGTGACATCGCCGCCAATATGGGCGTGAGCGTAGCCGAGGCCGGGCACTTCATATCGGCCTACGCGCTGGGGGTATGCGCCGGCGCGATAATGTTGCTTTTCGCGCGTCGTGTACCGCTCAAGCGCCTGATGGTGTTGCTGAGCGTGATGATTGCCACGGGTAATCTCTTTGCCGCATGCGCTTGGAACTACGGCTCGTTTTTCGCCGCCCGCTTCCTGTCGGGTCTCCCTCACGGATGCTTCTTCGGCGTGGGTGCTATCGTGGCGCGCAAGATAGCCCGTGAAGGCAAGGAAGTGAGCGCTGTGGCGTATATGATAGCAGGTATGACAGCCGCCAACCTCGTGGGCGTGCCTATGGGGACATTTCTTACCAATCATCTTACGTGGCGCATAGCGTTTATGATTGTGGGACTATGCGGCGCCGCGACCGCAATGGCGATCAGTCTGTGGATTCCGCGACTGGCGCCGATGGAAAATCACGGATTCAAGGCTCAGTTTCATTTCCTGCGCACTCTACCGCCATGGCTCATATTCGGCGGCGTGCTCTTCGGACAGATAGGCATATATTGCTGGTACAGCTACATCGACCCGCAGTTGACGCTGGTGAGCGGATTCAGTCAGGACGATCTGTCGTGGCTCATGGTGCTTGCGGGTGCCGGCATGGTGGCCGGAAACCTCATAGCCGGACGCCTTAGCGACCGCTACAAACCCGCATGGGTTGCCGGATGGGTACAGGCTGCGGCAATACCCGTGATGGTAATGATATACTTCTTGGCCGGCATCAAGATAGCGGCCGTGGTGCTGATGGTACTCGGCACAGCCATACTTTTCGGGTCGGGCAGTCCGCTCCAATCATCAATCGTGGGCTACTCCCGTGGCGGTGAATTCTTGGGAGCAGCCTGCATACAGATAGCCTATAATGCCGGCAATGCCATAGCCGCATGGATGGGTAGCGTCGTGATAGCCCGGGGCTACAG
This sequence comes from Duncaniella sp., assembly GCA_029060405.1. Lineage (GTDB taxonomy): Bacteria > Bacteroidota > Bacteroidia > Bacteroidales > Muribaculaceae > Duncaniella. The sequence continues at coordinate 9,670 of JAIDUB010000050.1, forward strand.
CGTCAGCGCCCCGTCGATAATCGGTGTCCCTATCGTCGCGATAGGCTGCGTGATGCTCTTCACCCTCTACTACCGCTACGAACGCACCCCGCGGAAGGATAGCAATACTTAGTCTGTCTGATCGTCTTCCCTTTATTCTCATCAAACTGCTGATAATAGTTGTTTCATGGGAGTTTTTTACTAATTTTGCTTACTGTATGACGAAAGATGAACTTGTAACTCGATTACGCGACATAGAATGGGACGATTTCGAGGTAAAAGCTGCGAAATCCGATCTGCCGAAAAACATTTGGGAGACAGTAAGCGCCTTCTCAAATTGCTCAGGCGGATGGATAGTACTTGGTGTAAAACAGACAGGACGTTCATTTGAAGTTTCCGGAGTTAATAACATCGAGAAACTTGAACAGGACTTTTTCGGTACTCTACGTTCAAAGAAATTCAATGTTCCTCTATTTGCCTCACCTTATCGCTATGAGATAGATGGGAAGAGCATACTTGCATTCTATATTCCCTCATCTGAGGTCAAACCCGTGTATTTCGGTGCGCTTGAAAACACGTTTATCCGAATGGGTAGCGGGGATCAGCGCGCCACGCAGCAAGAAATCATGTCAATGGTTCGTGACCAATCTTTCGGCATTCAGTCACAGAAATCCATACCCAACACTAACATTGATATGCTCAACCGCGATGCCCTAACCGACTTTCGTGGCGAGGTTCGTCATTGGGGATTGGTTCAGCATCTTGACAGTGTCAGCGATGAGGAATTCTGCAAGGGTGTCGGTATTACCGATCACTCCGGACAGCTGACCTACGGAGGAATGATTATGCTCGGGAAAAGTCCCTATACTTTTAATTTCATTCCCACTTTCTGCGCTGACTATGTTGAGATACCCGGCACCGGTTTGGAGGCAATGACTAACAATTACGTGTATCGTATCCCTGAGCAGCAGAATCTTTGGGAAGCGAGCCGCGTTATTCTTCGTCGCCTACGAACACTTGTCAATACCCCGATGATCGGGATTAATGACCGCGGTCAGTCTGTGGAAGATTTCTCGGAATATGATATTCTACGAGAAGCAATGGCAAATCAGATGGCTCATGCCGACCATTTCAGTCCACGCCGAAGCTGCATACACGTCTTTGATGACAGAATTGAATTCATCAATCCCGGAGGCATGCCTATGTCTCTGGATGTGATGGAAAATACATTTGAATCTCAACCTCGCAACCCGGTGATCGCTAAATTGTTCCGGCTTGCACATATATCTGAAAATCTCGGATACGGTTTAAGGAAGCTAAAGCGCTGGAAAGAAATAACGGGTCGATCAATGCATATCGAAACGAGTATAAATTCGGTAAAAGTGACCTTTGACCTCCGGGTTCGAGAGAGTGAAATCGCTGTAAATGCCCCTGTAAATGTCCCTGTAAATGTCCCTGTAAATGTCCCTGTAAAATTAACCGACACACAAGAGAAAGTATTGTATCTTATTAAAAATGATCCGTCAATAACTCATTCGAAGATATCACAGGAATTATCTATCAACGAAAAAACTGCCAAGAGAGCAACTAAAGCGCTTCGTGAATTAAATATCATAAAACGGACAGGCAGTGATAAAACAGGTTTATGGGTTTTAGCTGACGAATATCAAGGCATCCAGTAATAAGGCGGTTTTGCGCGGTGGGCGGTGACCCAGCGGCGGAGGTCGGCGAGGGTGGTGACGCCGTCGGCTATGATGGCTTCGTAGTATTCTACTCCGTGGATGGTCTCGCCGGGCGGCGTAGCGAATTTAAGGCGCAGGATAGTGTCGCGCTGCGAGGGAGTCATCACCTGCACTATTCGGTCAGCCATGCGCTCGAAATACCCGTCATATTCCGTGCCGGTCTCGATGTGTATGATGTCAAACTGCCACGTCTCTCCTGATGAAGCCTTGTATTTCACATGCCATGCCATACAATGCTCGGAGGTGTGCAGTCCGTTGATCGATGTGATTTCGATAACTCCCTCGATTGCCGACATCGCGGCGGCTATGGCAAATGAAGATTGCTCCGTAATACCCGAAGAATACACGTGCAAGTCGATGTCGCGGTGGGCAGCAAGCAATCCCATGCGCAGCGATCCCACGAGATTGACTCTGCATCCGGCCTTTTCCCACACTTCGGCGATACCTGACTCGGCAAGCACGCGGCGCGCCTCCTGCTGACATGCGAGCGCGCGGTCATTGATCTCTTTCTGATTCATCGTTTTGATTCAATTTTGATAAATCTGCAAAGATACGCAATTTTCCGTCCCGCGCCGGAAAAAATTTGATTACAATCTATTTATCAGCTCAGAACCGGTGAGCACATCCATCCGCGAAAAGGCGAAAAGCTTCTTACCGAGATCCTTGAGTGACGCGCCGATATGATATACCGTCTCGTCAATCACGAGAAAACGATCATGAGCCTTGGTGTAATGATGCTGAAGCAGCCGTTGGTTAACGGAATATCCTCTCAACAGGTATTCTTTAAGAACCTTATTGGCCCATACTCTAAACTGAATACCTCGTGACGATTTTACCCTATAACCTATCGATATTATCATCTCAAGATTATAATGCTCGACCTGATAAGTTTTACCATCAGTAGCAGTTATCGCAAATTTTGCGACAACTGGAACGCCGGCCAATTCTTCTTTCAGCGCGTTTGCGACATGCTTTCCGATGGTTTTGACATCTCGTCCAAATAATTCGGCGATCTGATTTCTGTTCAGCCACACGGTCTCATCTTCAACCCTTACGTCGAGTTTCAGAGTATCGTCGGGCTGATAAAGTATTATTTCATTATGTGTAGATTCCATTTCCTTACAGTCTACTCGCGGATATAGTGTGGCATTTCGTCGGGAATCACCATCGACAGCTCCACAAGGCCGCCAAGCGCGCCGTCGGGCTTGCGCCATACGGTCTGGTATATCATTTTTCTCACACCGTTTTTGAGTATCGTGTAAGCGTTTGAGCCACCTTCGTCGAGCAACCGGCGGATGATACCGCGCGACCGCTCGTTGTGATACTCCATTATGTCGTGACCTATGAGGTCGGCACCACCGCGGGCGGCGAACGTCTGCCGCGACCGTTCATTCATGTATATGATTCTGCAGTCGGTGTCAACTACCGTGACCGCGCAATTCATGCCGTAGGCCCATTCGGGTAAAAATTCCTTTTCCATACAGTAAAAATAATTACAACAATTTTAAGAGCACCATCAGGATATTATAGTCCGGCCAACAGTTCAGAACCGGTCATTACCTCCATCTTGGAGAACGCACGCATAATATTAATGTTGACCTCAATGGCTTTATCAGAACGCAATACACTGCTGAGCATCGCCACTCCATTTTCCGTGAAAACATGAGGCAAATATTTGAGATGTTTACCGCGTGGTTCGTTTAAGGTCACAAATTGTGACCTTAAACACTCTTCCTTCGACAACTGAAACATAAAGTCTTCCGGAAAGCGTTGGATATTGCGCTTAACAGCTTGATTCAATGCTTTTGTCTCGACACCATAGAGTCTTGCCAAATCAGAATCAAGCATGACTTGCTGTTCTCGGATAACATATATCAGTGATTCAATACGTACAGGAATTATTGATTTGTCATATTTTACAGCCGGTTCTATATCTGGTAGAATGCTCTTCTTATTCTTTTCCATACAGCAAAAATACTCAATATATTTCTACAATTCACTAAAAATAGTATTATCTTTGCAATAATCCTCCAAAATCACTCTGTCATGATCAATCCTCCATATTACGCTGCCGACAGCCGCTATGACAGCGGCATGAAATATGAACGCTGCGGCCGCAGCGGCCTGTTGCTTCCCCGCATATCGCTGGGTCTGTGGCACAATTTCGGCGATGTAAACACACTCTCCGGCAGCCGTGACATGCTTCACTTCGCTTTCGATCACGGCATCACCTGCTTTGACCTCGCCAACAATTACGGCCCCTCCTACGGCTCGGCCGAGGAAACTTTCGGGCGCGTGATGCAATCGTCGTTCCGCCCCTACCGCGACGAGATGGTCATAACCACAAAAGCGGGCTACGACATGTGGCCCGGCCCTTACGGCGACCGCGGCTCCCGCAAATATCTTTTCGCATCGCTCCACCAGAGTCTGCGCCGCATGAATCTCGAATATGTTGACATCTTCTACAGCCACCGATTTGACCCCGATACCCCTATGGAGGAGACCCTGCAGGCACTTGTGGATATAGTGCGTCAGGGCAAAGCGCTGTATGTGGGAATATCGAAATGGCCGCATGAAGCATCGCAGTTTGCCTACGACTATCTGCGCCGCCACGACGTGCCATGCCTCATATATCAAGGTCGCTATAACATGTTGGACCGCGAGGTGGAATCCTCGGGCATACTGGAGCAAGCCGCCGCCAACGGTGTGGGATTCACCGCCTTCTCACCCCTTGAGCAAGGCATACTGACCGGCCGCTATCTCAATGGCATACCCTCCGGGTCGCGGGCATCGATAGGCAAATTTCTTAAGGCCGAAATGATCACCCCCGCTCTGGTGGAGAAGTTGAAAAAGCTCAATGCCATAGCCCTGCGCCGCGGACAGACACTTGCTGAAATGTCGCTCGCATGGCTGCTGAAAGACAGTCGCGTAACATCGGTGATCGTAGGCAGCAGCTCAGTAGACCAGCTCGCCGACACCATCCGCAGCCTCGACAATCTCACCTTCACCCCCGACGAACTCGCCGAAATTGATGGGATAATTCTTACAGGGAATAGTTGACTTAAAATTTCGGGAAAACGAAATCTTCTTTCCGCACTGAACTTTGTAGCTCAATCAATGGCATATAATATCTCGAAAAGGGTGTATTCTCTGTTTTAACACATACCACACCCCTAAGTGCTCCAATAGCAATTTTTGCAAGTGAGATCATCATTTCTGCCGGAATAACAATCTCTTTTGTGCTATCATGAGACAGTTCTTTCCAACAAGCTTCTTCTATCTCATAATGACACAATACCTCCGCTACTAAAAAGGGCTTTTCATCCTCAGTATACTGAATATTGGCACCAACCGCAAATGTCCGTTCCTCGTAATTTGTTTTAACCGGAACAGATACATTTATATGGATATTTTCATCGTTCGGCTCAAAGAGCATGGCAAACTGCTCCACGGTCACACCCTTTAGATTGTATTTGACAGTATCCATGGCTTAATTAATTATACGTAAATGGCTTGCTCTCAGTTTTATAATTGAAGTCGGATTTAGTTCCATATTTAATCTGGTAGTTATCAACCAATGTAAACAACATTGTTGCTTTCATTGGTTTTACAACCTGATTATCAGGCACACTTATAAGATCAATATTCAAGATGCGACCATATCTTACTGCTGTAGAGATCTTGATATCCGGATCCTGACCATGAAGAAACTTACTGATATATTGCGGCGAGACACCGAGCTTTTCAGCAAGTTCTTTCTGAGTCATATGGTTATCTTCCATATATCTTAGCACCTTCAGGACTATTTTCCTCACAATCAGATATTCCCCCTCATGCTCGATCGCTCTTTCAGCGTCAGAGATCCATGATGAAACTTTTCTGAATCGTCGTGGGCCAATGTTTTCGCTCTTTTCCTTCATCATTCTGCAGATATAAAATCAATAAACAGTTCTTTAGTATCCACGCCATTTGAGTTTAACTCGGCAAGGGCATATTCAACTTTATTCATCTCTATTCTTGTATTCGGAGCTTTCAGCATATCTTTATGTATCTTGATAGCTCCTCCGGTTATCAGGTAGCATTTGTCCTCTTCAACTTCTACGGCATAAAATCTGAATGCCAAACGTCGGAAAATCCAGCCCTGCTTAATCTTGACTCGTATGCTCTTGTAGTCTCTTTCTTCCATGTCACTGTCACCAAGAGGCTCGACTATGGAGTGTAATGAGTGGGTATTAAAAAGATTAATCAGTTCTTTCCTAATTTCATTGATTGATCTTGTTACATCTGTTACAAATTCATCTTCAGTTATACCTGACCAATATTCCTGTTCAAAATATTCGGCATTTTCTAAAAAGAATTTTCTTAGATACGAAGGAGAATCCCAGAGTCTAAATACCTTTTCAAATTCATTCTCTTCAACAAAGGCATCGTCTATCTCCATCGCCTCCTGATCTACTCCAAATCCGATGAGTTCATCGGCATTGAAATACGCCGCAGCAATTATACACGGCACAGTTTTAAGTGTGCCGAAATCAGCGGGATAGATAAGATCATATTGCATTACTTTTGTCGATTTTCAACTGCAAATATACAAAATATCTCAACAAAATCAATCTATAGGTTGATTTTTAACTTATTTTGATAGCTCTGACTTTTCAATCTATAGATTAAGCCAGCCTATCCCTTGTGTCGGAGGCGGTGGCGGAAATTGGAGTTGCGGGTGATGGCGGGATTGTTGGTAACGGCGTAGCGCAGAGCGGCTTTTTCGCCTACGAGCACACACAGGCGCATGGCACGGCTCACTGCCGTGTAGAGCAGGTTGCGATACAGCATTGGCTTGTGGGTCATGGTGATGGGGAAGATCATGTAGCGTGTCTCCGATCCCTGCAGTTTATGCACGGTTGTCGCATAGGCCAGAGTCAGCTCGCCAAGTTCGCCTGAACCGTAGGCCGACGTGCGGCCGTCGGCAAACGTCACTTCGAGTGAGCGCGAATCGGGGTCGACGGCAGTGATGCGCCCTACTTCGCCGTTATACAGCCCGCGGTCGCGCGAGTTTTTTATCTGCATCACAGGGTCGCCGAGACGCAAAGCCGTGGCTCCGCGCACTATTTCAGGGCTGTCGGGATTCAGCCGTTGCTGCAGCTCGACGTTAAGCTGCCGTGCGCCCAGCGGGCCCACCTGCTGCGGCGTTACGACGAGAATATCAGCCGGCGCGATACCGCGCTCGGCGGGAAGTTCGGTCGACACGAGGCTTAATATGCGGTCGCGTATAGCGCGGATTCCCTCTTCCTCTATTATGATGAAGTCGCGTGCGGGATCGGAAACGGGCATCTCGCCCGAGCGGATAGCTCGCGCGCCCGTAGCTATCAGGCTGCCGGCGGATTGACGGAAATTATTATCAAGACTCGCCACCGGCACTGCGCCTGAAGCGATCATATCGCGGAGCACGTCGCCGGCGCCTATGGCAGGTAACTGGTCGACGTCGCCCACGAGTATTATCTGCGTTCCCGGCCTCACGGCATCGAGAAGATGGCACAACAGCACCTGCTCCATCATCGAGCCTTCATCGATTATCAGGGCGTCGGCCTCGATATGTCGCCGGCGGTATCCCTCGCCCTGACGGTAACCGAGAAGTCGGTGGATAGTGGTGGCCTCGTGCCCGGTGAGCGCCGTCATGCGCTTGGCCGCGCGACCCGTAGGCGCAGCGAGCACTACCCTCTTGCCCTGTCGCTCAAGAGCCTCGATGACGCCGCTGAGCACGGTGGTCTTGCCTGTTCCCGGGCCTCCGGTGAGCACCATCACGGGCGAGTTGACAGTGCGTCTTATCGCATCGGCCTGTTCGGGGCTATATGGCCGGTCGGCACGGGTGCGGTCAGGAATCGCATCGGCGGCGGGAGGTGAAATTTTACTGTCGTTCAACTCGAGTATCTTGCGCGCACCTTCTTTTTCGGCATGATAAAATACGGGCAGATAAAGGCCGCCGCGGCTCTCGATCAGTCGGCCTGAGGCTACGGCTTGGGGTATCTCGCGGCTTACGGTCTCCTCATCCACGCCCGCCATTTCCGCCGCCCGCCTTACGGCCTGCTCGGGCGTGGCGAAAAGATGTCCCTGCTCGGCAAAATGCTTCACCGCGCCCACGAGCGCGGCCTGAAGCCGCAGCGGATTATCTTTTGGAATACCGAGCGCACGACCTATCTTGTCGGCCACTAAGAATGACAGCTGCCACACATCCTCAACCATCGCGTAAGGATCAGTGGTCACCACCTCGGCCGTCTTTTTCCTGTATTTCGAGAAAATGCGCTCGATCAATACGTCGGAAAGTCCGCACGAATACATGAACACCACCAGATCAATCGGATAACTTATCGCAGCCAATGCCTCCGAAGCCGCACGGATTTTTGACTCCCCGAGTCCCGGAATCTCCGCCGCTTTTTCAGGCTCATCGGCAAGAACATGAATGGCGTCGGCGCCAAAGCGCTCCACGAGCTTGCGGGCAAACGTCGGTCCTATCCCCGGCACCCACCGTCCCGACAGAAACCGCTCCACGCCCTCCGCCGATGGCTTAATCCTATATTCCTGAGAGTCATTGTCCATACCATTACAACGACTTCCCTCCCCGCGGGGTTCACGTGTAGAGTATCTGTGGATTTGCGGCTATCATTTCTTCTTGGCTTTTTCGTTGATAGATTTAATAGTATCAAGATAGGCGCGCTCCACGGGCGAAAGCTCCCTGACCTGAAATTTGCGGTATTCAGCCTCAGCTTTCGCCATAGCCTGCTGATGGCTTACTGCACCCGCACCTTTTAGTAATGCCTCGCCGGTCGACGAAAGGATGTTATCGAGTTGTTGCACATAGTCGCTCATGTACATCGGACGATGACGCATGGCCTGAATCTCAGCGAAATCAAAGTATCCTGATACAAGATTATTCAATATTTTCAGTTCATCTACGCTGAGGTAATTCTTTGCAATCCTGACGTCTCTCAATGTAGGATGATCGCCCTTGAAAGACGTGAGCCCCATGAGCGGAGCTTCGGCATTAGCGCGATTATATATCACCTCCGCAGCGGTGCTGCCGTGCGCGGCAAAATGAAGTTTGTTTTGCACTATCTTGAAGAATTCAACCGACACGTCAGAACGCGGATCATAGTCAACCGCGGTTGCATATAGATCGAGCACCTGACGATACATTACTTTCTCCGATGAGCGAATGTCGCGTATACGGTCAAGCAGTTCGCGCCAGTAAGCACCTCCGCCATTACCTTTCAACCGCTCATCGTCCATCGTGAATCCTTTTATTATATACTCTTTCAACCGCTCGGTAGCCCAGCGCCTGAAATGCGTGGCTATCACTGACCGAATTCTGTAACCCAGCGAGATAATCATGTCGAGGTTGTAGAATGGAATCTCGCGTGATACCTGTCGTGGGCCTTCCTGTCGAACCTGTAAGAAATTCTTACAGGTTGAAGGCTCGTCCAATTCTCCATCTGCATATATGTTGCGGATATGCTGTACTATATTAGGACGAGTAGTTTGATACAGTTCAGCCATCTGCTGCTGCGAGAGCCACAGAGTTTCGTCGGTAAACTTCACATCAATACGGGTCTTGCCATCGTCGCTCTGATATATGATTATTTGATTATTTTCCTGTTTTTCCATACGCAAATATACTCAAATAATCTTATATCCCGGTATTTTATCCCCGGCTAATTTAATTATGGACTGACTATGATTTATGCACCCAGTCAATAGCCTAAGTCTCTACCCGACCCTCCCGAATATCCCACCCTTCTCAAAAAAAATCAAGCACTTGAATATCAATGCTGTAGGGACGCTCACTCGGGAGCGTCCGGCCGAGCAAAAGGGTAATTTCCACCTTATCTATCGCCGTAGTCGCAGCCGGACGCACCCGAGTGTGCGTCCAAACAGGGTCACCCGTCAACTTTTCATTAAGATGATAATAATTAATTTTTAGTCAGCTACGTTTTCTCAATTATTCTCACACCCTTTGAAAACCAACGGGGCGGGTGGTGGGTTATAAATTTATCAATAGTCCTCACCCTCCAATTTCGCCCGCGATGAAATACATATCAAATGGCCGTGGATCACTACCGCTGATCACCCTGATAGCCCTGCTGTCGGTATCGCTCACCGTCAATCTGCCCGGTCTGGCTGTGTCGCCTATTCTCGGCAAGCTCGCCGACCTGTTCCCTCATGCAAGCCAGCTCGAACTGCAGTTGCTCACGCTTCTGCCTAATCTCGTCATAATCCCCATGATACTCGTTTCGGGCAAAATCTCGAGCGTGAAGTATCAGACCGGCGTGTTGGCAGCGGGAATGGGCATATTCCTGCTTGCCGGCGTGCTGTATCTGTTTGCCGACTCGATGCCGATGCTCATAGGGCTGGGCGCGCTTTTAGGTATAGGCTGCGGACTTATCGTGCCTATAGCCGCCGGGCAGCTGGGCGAATGGTTTTACGGTAATCAGAAAGTGAAAGTGCTCGGCTTCAAGTCAGGCACATCCAACGGTATAGTGATTCTGGCCACGATATTCGTGGGCTGGGCGGCCGACATCAGCTGGCACACGTCGTTCTGCGTGTATCTCGTGCCTATAATCCCGCTGCTGCTTCTGCCGTTCATGACCAACACTTACATACGCAACCACCTCCGCCCCGCTGCCGAGACTGACAGCACGCATACTCCCGCCCCGACGGAACCCCGGCGCAACTTCGCCCGCCCGATAGTGACGCTCTGCGGGGTGATAAGTCTATACATAGCCCTTACGGCCACGTCAATGGTGTTCACCTACTATCTGCCGTTCACGATGAAGCACTACGGGCTGACCTCATCACAGGTGGGCGTAGCCACGGCGATGTTTTACGTCACGGCCATGATAGGAGGATTCTCGCTCACCCCCTATCTGCGCATCGCGGGACGCACGGCTCTCTACATGTGCATCATCATAATGAGCGCGGGATTGCTTTGCCTCGGATTCTTCCACACCATGACCGCCTACGTCATAGGCGTGTTGCTCATCGGCTTGGGCTACGGTCTGTTCCAGCCTATCATCTACGACAAGACTACCCGCATAGCTCCCAACAATGCGCTTTCTACAAAGTATTTCTCCTACACTCTTGCCGGCAACTACATAGCCGTGTCGATAGTGCCGCTGATGGTTGAGCTTTTCCAGCGTATTCTTGACAACCATACCCCCGACTTCCCCTACTATCTCAGCGCCGCTATCTTAGGCGTGGTGTTTATCATAGGATTGATAATGCACCGCTCCTTCGTCTGGACCACCAAAACAGGTTCCGATACATGATATATCGTTTTTGCAACTGCGACGGGGGTCAGCACCCCCACTCCATATAGAGCATAATACCCTTTTACCGTTTTGAGCCCTTACCAAACAGTTCGGAATGTGATCCGAGTCTGACAAGGTCAATCTCGTTTGGAGGCTGTGTCAAAATATCCTATTTCAAAATGTGTATCGGCGTCCGCAGGCCGCCGAGTTACTCGTAGCCCGGGTCGCCGAAGCACTGCGGAGGCGCCCCGGGTAAATGAAAAGGATCCAATAGGCGCCCGATAGGCCGCCGAATGTAATGCAAATCAACAAGTTATTCAATCGGCGGCCTTGCGGACGCCTATGCTTTAGTATCAGATAACCGGCGACGCCTTCGCTGAGCTACGGCGGCGCCGGTTACGAATAATTCAGCGCCCACGGGCGCTATTTGATTTTTGACACAGCCTCAAATCGCCTTGGATATGACACTCCATGCATCCGTCGTAATCCCCGGTCAAAATATGAGGCTTATATCCGGCAGTCCCTTTCAGTCCCTTTGGCGGCGGATGGATGGTATTAGGGATATTTTCAGTATTTTTGCAGGTAGCTTCTATTTTTTAAAGCATGATAACCGGAAATTTACCTGAAAATGATGCGCTGGAGCAGCTACGCAATGATGTGGAGCGCCGCATCGGTCGCAAACTCGCCACGCCTGCCGACTTCGTATTCCTCAGCGACCGACTGCGGCGGGAGGGTCTCGGGTATGTCAGTCCCACCACGCTTAAACGAGTGTGGGGATACATAGCCGACAAGGGTGAGGCCTATTCACCGAGCAACTTCACGCTCCGCGCGCTGTGCGGCCTGCTGGGTTTCATGGACTGGCCGGAATATTGCGCCGACAGCCAGCCCTTGCAGTCAAAGGAATACACAGGTGAATATGTTGAATCGCGTTTCATGCCGTTGAATACCGAGGTATCGCTCATATGGCAGCCCAACCGCAAGGTGCGCCTGCGACATATCCGCCCGTCGCTTTTCGAGGTGATCGAAAATGAAAATTCACGTCTGCGCGTAGGTGATACGGTGGAATGCAGCTGCTTCACTCAGCACGCGCCCGCGTTCTTCAGGGTATTCAGGCCAAATGTAGCTCCACTTTCCTATATCGCCGGCTCGGCTCAGGGTATATTTTATGTGATTCATTCAGGCACTGACGGAACGGTATAATTCTTCATTACACTGTCGCGAATCTTGTCGGCGCCGTCAATTCTGTTGGTCTCCATTACAATATGAGTCCACAGTATATGCTTGGCTTCAGCGCGCTGACGCTCACCCGCGCCCCAAGCCAGCAGTTCACGCTCCATCCTGTCGGCAAGTTTATAATGCTCGTCACCGCGGGCAAGCCTGCGCCCGGTCTTTTCCTTTTGTAATTCAGGATTCCACTCGCGGTCATACTCTATAGCGCCATAGCGGGAGTTGATTTCGTCTGATTCCCTGATGTATTTCTGCACCACGGCGTCGATATCATCCTCTCCGGCCGCGGGCCCGGCCTCCGGATGATTCCTTACGGGGACAGCATTCTCACGTTCAGGCCCTTCTTCAACACCTTCGTACACGGGCAACTCCGGAGTTTTATTTATCATGGCAGGAGGCGGAGCGGGAGTGTCGCCGCGGGAGCGGTGCAGATAGCCTGACATTACCGCAACGATGACACACAGGGCAATCACAGCAGTTATAACCGCGGCCGAGCGGTATGGGGCGGCAGCCTTTTCAAGCCGGCGCACCACCTGCTCCATATCAGGACGCCGGGCGGGATCGTGAGCCTTACAGGCATTTCTCAACCGGCGGTAACCGCTCTCAGGAAGCAACTCGTCAAGCACTTTTCCGAAAGAGTAGACATCGGCCGCCATGCCGCCAAGCGAGGGCGCTTGCTGCTCGGGCGCACCATACAGTTCTGTCGCCGCCGAATTCTTGTATATCACAAATTCCCCGGCATCGCCGTGGCCGAAGTCGATTATCTTGGGCTGAGAGTCACTTGATCGTATAAGTATATTATCGGGTTTGATGTCACGGTGAGATATGCCGGCACGATGCACGGCCACAAGCGCCGCGGCTATCTTACGTGCTATCTCCCGACGTTCCGACAATCCACGGTGACCGAGAAGAAAGAGCGGGCTGCCGTCGACATATTCCATCTCTATCACCGGACCCAGCTGAGGATGCTCACCGAAGCCGTAGACCCTCACCACGCCCTCGGCCTCTATGCGCAGTCCGAGCAGATACTCCTTACGCAGCGAAGCCACCTCCTCGGGGTGTGACCGCAGATGCTCGGGCAGCCCCTTAAGCACCACCTTGCGACCGTCCCTGACGGTGAGCCATATCATACGGCGTGACCTGCGGCTTATGAGCTCGATACCGTTTTCACCGGAATCAGCGCCATATTCAGTCATCAGAGACTCGGGTATTTCTGCTGTCTTAGCCATGACCACATAGATTTTCACGGCAAAGTTAATCATTACCGTCCAAATACGAAAAAGAGCGGGCTCTCTTCCCGCTCCTTTTCATGTTCTCTTTTGCTGTATTGCTCTAAATGTCACATCACGCTCTGCGCCAACTTGGCCGAGATGCGACTGAGGCGCTGCGCCTGCGCGGGAGTGAGAGTGCTCTGCGCACCCTGCAATTTTACCGATAGTCTCTGAGCCTGCTCCATAGCCGAGGCATAATCAGTCATGGCACTCATATCTCCCGCCATGGCCTTCTTGTATAGCGGAATAATCTTGTCACAATAGCGCTCATACTCGTCGAGGATGCTGTCCCAGTTGTTGGATGCGTCGGCTACCGGCCCGGTATAATCATCGTCGTAATCCTCCGCTACCGCCACCGGTTCAACGACATCAGGCTCGCCCTCGCGTGCGTTGATGGAGATGCGGAATGTCTTGGCATCGGATAGCTTATCGGGCCAGCCTTCGAGATAGATCTTCACCTTACCCATTTCTCCCTCGCGCAGACTGAGGAACTCATGCGACGACAACGGGTTGATATCTTCAAGAGTAGCATTTTTACGGACGAGCACGTTGCCCTTGCCGTCAAGTATCTCATAGCCGATACCGAGCTTGGTGTAACTGTCGGCATAGTCTTCATCCACTCGCTTTATATCAAAAGTAAATTCGCTTGAATGTTCCGACAGTGGATACGAGCCTTCAACGAGTTCAAAGTAGCCACCCATGTTACCATCAATTTTCGTGGTCTCGGGCGAGAGTGATTCCGCCATTTTCTTGCCGCAGGCGGTAAAGGCAAGTGCGATTAACGTCACTGTTAAAATCTGACTGATCTTCATTGCAATTATTGATATTAAATTATTGATATTAAATATTTGGCATAAGTAACGCGCCCTGATGGCGCAGCGGCATCAAAATTACATCAGAATATTCTCAGATCCGCAACATCGGCCTAAAAGGGAACAAAGTGGACTGCACGGGGGTGCAATGGACCAAAAGGGACTCGACGCAATAGAGCAAGAGTATGTAACTTTGCTTGCGCGCAGCCTGCCCCGGCATAATAGTCTTGCGTGATTCAAGAAAATTATATAAATTTGCAATCGTTGACCTCCCCGCAGAAGCCTCGGTCGATACGATGCAATGCAGGGCGGGTCGACCGGATCGGCGGGATGCTAAGAGAAGCATCCCGGATCATAAATATTGAAAAGCGTTTACCCGACGCTCTTTCCTGACAAGCGGAAAACTGGGAAAATTCTAATCACTGTCAAGGAATGAGACAACGGTAGATGCCTTGTGGATATGTTAATATTCCGCCTTCCTCCGCCACGCCAGTGACGGATGCCGGAGTGTGACAGCATATTCGGTGTGAGGCTTCTGCACGTTGTCCGTTCTACAGTGATGGGCAATTCCCAGTGCCTCGGCTTGAAGGACGGACTACAGGTATGGTTCTCACACTTTTCTTTTGTCCACATTCTCAACCTGATGCCGCCGGCGGGAACCACGGAGCCTTTTGATATATCCATGTCACAGCCTTCTACCTCAACGACTGAAAAATGGTGGGCCTACCTTTTTGCAATCTGTATCCTCGGTATTGCCGCAGTCACTGTATCGCTCATCAATTCCACCGAACTTCCGCAGACCATCATAGGCGCACTGCTGGGCGTGGCGATGACCGTATTCGCCACCTACTTCCTTTTCAAAGGCCAGTCAAAACAGCAGATAGCACTGCTTGAGCAGCAATCGCAGCAGCAAGTGGAACTTCTCAACAAGCAGACCGAGTTTGAGCGCAGGCAGAAGAAAGAAAGCGAGACTTTCAAGCAGCAGCTTCACACCTACAACAACTTTCTTGATGCCCTCTGCGCCTACGTGACCGACAGCACCGAATCCAACAAAAAGTCGCTCATCTTTCACACCATGGCCATAAGGATGCATGCCGCTCCTGATACCGTGCAGCAGTTTATCAGCAACGTGTCGAAGATAATTCAGGTCACCGGCAACAAGGAAAAGACCGAGATGACCGATCTTGTCAATGCGCTCCACAGCATCAGCGCCCTTTTCCACGCCCAGCTCTACGATACCACTACCGAGACCAAGCAGGTGGATCTGAAAGAGTTCATCGACGCTATCGCCAACAGCCTTGAGGAACCGAGCGAGGAAGAAAAACGTCAGGAATCACTCGAGGAAGAAAAAGAAGATGAAGCCGCTATGGCAATCAACGCTCCCGGCAGCTGGGAGGCAAAGGTGAACGAACTCGCCGCAAGAGGATGGATGCTCAAGGAAGGCAACGACTCTTTTATCCTCACATCAGCCGCCTCGCCGGTGGTAATCTCCGTCAACCGTAAGAAAGGCAAATATGCCATCGAAGCCTCAAAGGAGGGCGACAACGATTTCTCACAGAATCTCAAAGACACCTTCGGTGGCGCGCGACGCTACGGAACTTGGTGGCGCGAACTCCCCATATCCAACTACGGAGTGAAAGGCGGCACGCTCCTTGCGCAGCTCCCCGTCAACGACCGCGCCCGCACCTCGGTCGTCAAGTGGATCGACAAGCTTCTGGACTCCGGTAACGTGTAATCATATCTTAAATCCCGTTGTAGAAACAATTGACTGCACCTCAATGTAGGGACCGTGCTCCGCACCGTTACACCTGCGCAGAACCAATAACTGAATATATCTAAAAATATGAATCATGCCTGAGTGGATTCAAAATATTTGCGATTTCTTTGTCGCGGTCGGCGATTTCTTCGTCGCGGTCGGGGACTTCTTTGTGGCGATGTGGAATGACGAGGAGCGATGGCTGTGCATAGGCGGATTTTTCGTGTTTCTGATTATGTTTTGCAAGATTTTCCTCGCCCCGATTCTTTCGCTATTCGGCGTCGGCAACGGCATCAGCAGTTCCTCACGCAAGAAAAGCAACCATAGATCATCAAAAATGAGTGCTACGATGAAAGTTACGATCAAAGGCGTATATCAGATGAACGGGCCCAAGCCGTTCACGCGCGAAATCCTCATCTCCCCTTCCGAATCAAGCTACTATTCCCAACTGGCCGCCAGCAAGACGAAACAGGCTCAATGGATCAGCGCCAATTTTCCCGGTGCCGATACCGCCCGCGGCTTCTCAATGGCTATTAATATCAAGTAAACTCATAATCATGACTGAATTAGAATCACGCATTAACAAAATCCTCGGTAACTTGGCTCCAACAAGTACTATTGGTTCTGCCTTGTCAGGCATCAAAAAGACTTTGAATTCCTCGTCGCAGATTGTAGATGCTGTAAATAATCTTGGCGACAGTTTGCACGAACAAATTGACGAGAACGTTGGAGGTATAATAGGTTCAGTAGGAGGATGGATGGCAGGCAAGAGCACCAAACTTGTAGGAGGGCTGGCCGGAGGATTGGTGGCTGGTGCACTGAAAACAGTTGCAGGTATAATCCCTGATTCTTCAGACATAAAGCACCCTGAAACAGACACAAAAATTGCCCATTGCATTGACACCTACACCCTCCCGACTGACAAGGACAAACTATATGAATTATTGCAGTTTGTATGGACCAACAGTAACTCCAAGTCATCCCCTTACGGAAAACTGACTTTGTCGTCCATGAAAAATTTGCTTTCGAGAGTTCAGGCAACCTTCAAAGTCGCAGCCAAAAATGACGCGGAATTGCAAGAACTCGCAAAACCTTATATGCCTAAGAAAAGATTTGGAATTTTCTAACTTATTATTTAAATCATGATAGGACTTAAATTTATCCCTTTATGTGCCATTGCTGCCGCGATGCTGGCTTCATGTGCCAAGGCACCCGACAACACTGAGCTGTATCAGGAAATAAAGTCGGTCGACAAATTGGTATTAGCCTCCATGGCTATTACCAAAACTGCCACTATGGAAAGTTCCGGATGGTACACCGTGGGAAAACGGATCGCCGTGTATTCCTACGACTCCTATATGCGAGCCTACATTGACCTGTCGGAACTGCAGATGGATGACCTCGTTTTCGACGACAGAACCAAGACCGTAAAAGTGACTCTCCCTCCGGTAGTGACTGAATTAACTGGCCGCGACCCGGAGATGCACAAGGTATATGACAACATAGGAATACTCAGATCCGGCATCGACGCCAAGGAACGTGCCGAAATCAAGGAAAAAGCCAATGCCTCATTCAAGGCTGAGGTCGAGGAAAACCCCACTTTCAGGCGGCAACTGACTGACGCCGCACAGCGCAAAGCACGCAAATATTTCGAGACAATCTTCGAAGCCAACGGCTACACTGCCACCATTGATTTCAAAACATCCAAGTAAGCCCGTCACATCATGAAAGAGACTAAAAACGCCAAGCTCAATCGTAAGCTCATAATTCTTGCCGCGATAGCTGCAGTAATTTTGGCAGTGGCAATATACTGCTCACTGCCGTCGTACAAGAAAACCATCACGGTAGGTAAGGGAGGGATAAACAATATCGAGGCCCTCGCTCAGCTTTGCACAATGGATTTCTACTCTGAGGTGCCGGTTGCCGACACGATCAACAACAAGGTGATGTGTGCTATTCAGAAGCAGCGGGGAAGTGTGTCGTTTGATCTTGAAGGTCTGGCTATTGATACCGTCGGCGACACAGTCAAGATTGTACTTCCGGCAGAGATAGTAGAGATACATGAAGCAACCGAGGACAATTCATGGCAGGTGATTGACTCAAAAGGTCTGGGCCTGTTCACAAGCAACGAACTGACTTTAGACGAAGAAAATGCTCTCAAATCCCAGATTGAGAAAAAATCGAAACAGCATCTCTATCACAACGGCACTATAAAGCGCGCCCGCGCCGAAGCTGTTGAAAACCTCCGCTCGCTGATGGAGAAAGTATACCTCAAGCCCGTAAAAGTCACCGACCCCACACCCCTCGGCGCCCGGTACGAGGAGTATAAATAACTCCGCGCCACGACTTCGCCACGACACATCGCCGCAAAACAACAATAAAGACCTGATAATCAGATGTAGGAACATTGCTTTGCGATGTTTCCATGAATAGAAAAGCGATAATTCCGCTGCCACGGCAACGCACCGCTGCCTACGGTAGATAAATCGTGTCGGAGGTACGCTTAAAGTGATATTCCGGCGGAGACCTGCTTTACCTGACCTACCCCACTCCTGCGAGGTATTTTTCCTGCTGAGACGACTACGACCCCAAGCCTCACTCAGCGTAAAGATTTTCGGCCTGCTGAGGGATGTATTTCTCAACCAGTCGGTCGATTTTCTTCACGTCAGGCTTCTTGTCGGCATAGTCAACCAATAAGCCAATGGGATACAGATCAGGATCGGAAGCCGACTGGAAATCGGCGGCATCTTCCGAATAATCGCCGTCTTCCACAGCGTCAGCCTCGATAGCATAGTCGCTGAACGCAATCGATCGCTCGGCATCTTTGTGTCGCTCTATGCCTACCAGCAGCGTGGTGGGAATAATGCTCAACTGCGGGTCTTCGCCCCAGACTCCGGGATTATTGATGACTTCAGCCACTTTTTCGGCTATAATGTCAGAGAGTTCTTTACGTGTCATAGTAATATATTCTTTTTTACTACTATAACGTATTAATCAAGCGAATGGTTCTTGATTCCCGTCAATAGCTAAACTACGATTGCGGGAGTGGATTTTTGAATATTTAAGTGAAATGAATTATCTTTACAATCAATTAAGAAAAGAGGGCGTGCAGGAGGCTACTCCGGTTTGAGCAAGAAACATATCCCGACTTTAAAGGAGCTCACTTCATGCACATCCGAGTCCTGAAAATTTGAAAAAGAGAATATCAGCATGAAGAAAGTCTTAATGGCTGTGGGCGCCCTGTTGGTGCAGCAGGCGCAGGCAGCTGAGTTGCAACCGCGAAAGGCCACAGCCGAGCAGCCAAACATTATTTTCATATTGGCCGACGATATGGGCTACGGCGACTTGGCCTGCTACGGTAATAAATTTATCCGCACCCCCAACATTGACCGGCTGGCGGCAACAGGCACGAGTTTTACGCAGGCATACGCGGGCAGTGGCATCAGCTCTCCGTCGCGCTGCTCGCTGATGACGGGCAAGAATAGCGGTAACACCCGCATCCGTGACAACCAGTGCTATGCAGGCGGATTGACCGGATTAAAAATCCAGACTAACGGCGACACTACAATAGTGAGGCGTGCCAATCTGCTGCCTGAAGACGTAACGCTGGGCGACATTGTAGGTGCGGCAGGCTACCGTACTTGTCTGGTCAACAAATGGCATCTGGATGGCTACGACCCGGGGGCGTCGCCCAACCACCGCGGCTTCGATGAATTCTATGGTTGGACCATTGCCACCGTTCACAGCAATTCGCCATATTATTATCCCTATTACCGCCTGCACGGCGACAGCCTGATAAATATACGCGAGAACGAACACGATGCGCATGTGCGCCACAACACGGAGATTTCCACCGACGACGCCATCGCTTTTATCCACCGCAACAAGGACAATCAGTTTTTTCTTTTCCTCGGTTACGATGCGCCCCACGAGCCTTACAATATCGACGATACGTCGTGGTATGACGAGCAGGGCGAATGGTCGATGAATACCAAGCGCTATGCCTCGCTGGTGACCCACATGGACTATAACATAGGTCGTCTTTTAGGGACTCTCGACGCGCTGGGACTGCGCGAGAACACCATCGTAATCTTCGCCTCCGACAATGGTGCTGCCGTCATGGCACCGCTTAAGGAGCTTAACTGCGGAGCCGGGCTGAAAGGGCGCAAGGGGCAGCTCTACGAAGGGGGTATCCGAGTGCCTCTGATCGTCAACCAACCGGGGCGCGTGCCGGCCCGACAGATTGACAATCTTGTATATTTCGCCGATTTTATGCCTACGCTCGCACGTCTGGCAGGGAGTGTCGATGCGGTGCCTGACGATACTGACGGAATGGATATATCGCCACTGTTCTTCGGGCGCGATATCGATACCGACAGCCGTCCGCTCTACTGGGAATTTCCCGGCAAGCAGAGGGCCATACGTTACGCCGGCTGGAAGTGCGTGACGGTGAAAAAAGGTGCGCCGCTTGAGCTGTACCGTATAAAGGAGGATCCGGCTGAGGAGCATAATCTTGCGGCAGAGAATCCCGACGTGGTGGAGGAACTGGATCAGATGATGCACCGGTTGCGTACGCCCAGCCCTAATTATCCCATCGATAATGAATGACATCGTCGCAGCGCCCTTTGCGCTCCCCATGTATGTAATGCTGAAGCCCGCGGGCTCAGCATGCAATTTGGGCTGCGACTACTGCTACTATCTTGAAAAAGGCAGCCGGACCGTGATGAACGAGCTACTGCTGGAAGAATATATCCGGCAATACATCGCGTCACAGAATACTCCGCAGATACTTTTCACTTGGCATGGCGGAGAGCCCCTGCTGAGACCTCTCGGCTTTTACCGAAAGGCTCTTGAGCTGCAACGCCGTTATGCCGGTGGCCGGAGGATAGACAACTGCCTGCAGACCAACGGCACGCTGCTCACCGACGAGTGGTGTGAGTTCCTGCGCGACAACCGTTTCCTTGTAGGTATCTCCATCGACGGGCCTCAGCCGCTGCATGACGCCTGCCGACGCTCAACCGGTGGAGCCTCGACGTGGCTCGACGTAATGCGCGGCATCAGACTGCTGCAACGCCACGGCGTGGAATGGAATGCAATGGCGACGGTCAATGCCGTAAATGTGGAGCATCCGAAAGCCTTTTACCACTTTTTCCGTGATATCGGATGCGAGTTCCTGCAATTCACGCCCGTGACCGACAAACCGGGCCGCTCCATCACGGCTGACCGATGGGGCCGATTCCTTTGCTCGCTCTACGATGAGTGGGTTAAGGAGGATGTCGGCAAGATATATGTACAACTGTTTGATGCCACGCTGGCCAACTGGGTCGGCGCCGCTCCGGGGGTGTGTTCCATGTCGGCCACATGCGGACTGGCTCCGGTCGTAGAGGCCGACGGCTCCGTGTATTGCTGCGACCACTTCGTAAGCCCCGCATATCGGCTTGGTAATATTCTTGAACAGCCGCTTTCGGAAATGCTCTATGGAGAGAAGCAGATGCGGTTCGGGCAGTCAAAAAAGGCCTCATTACCACGCCAGTGCCGCGAGTGCCGATGGCTTTTCGCCTGCCATGGAGAATGCCCCAAAAACCGCCTTGTCACCGACCGTTACGGCGAACCGGGTTTAAACTGCCTGTGCGGCGGCTACCGTCAGTTTTTCGCACATGTCGCAGCCGACATGGAATTTATGAAAACCGAACTTGAGGCCGGCCGTCCCCCCTCCAACATCTGCAAAATCCGAAACAAACATCCCAGCTGATTTCTCGCACGAGCGTTTACTACCATATGACGACGAAATCCACCCCCGATTTAGAGGTGGATTATTATGTAAACTGTAAATTCACAATGGCCTGAATAATTGATCTGCAGCTTAATACTCATCCTCGTTGAAGAAAAATTCCACTATTGAATGTCAGTACCTTAAGTGTTTTGCAATAACTTAAATACAAACATATTTGACTATCTCAGACCATAAAAGGACAAACATGTGTATTCCAACATACAAACAAATACGTACACAAATATTTCTAATTTGGAGTAGGATAATACTAATAATAAGTGTGTTTAAGATTGCATTTATGGAAAATTTTGATAAATTACGATAAATTACTATATTCGCGTTCTAAATAAAATGATATGATAGAGCAACCTCCACATATTAGCCAAAATCTGGACACTTCATTGAATGATGAAGAACTTAAAAAACTTATATCTACAATAAACAGCCGCTATCTTTATTGGAGCGATGTCAAATATCGTGTGCCTTCAGGCATGACTGATATAGAGTTATGGAGCAAGGTTAAATTGGTGAGAAATCAGACAGATATCAAGATTTGGATTCAGGACCATATCCATTTCTCTCTTACCAATACAATGCAAAGACTTTGTCATGATTTTGATATGAATTTTGGTGGCTCATGGGGGGCTTCCAAAATTTTTCCTGATGATAAGACAACGCAAGAACTGTATCTTATAAGTTCTATAATGGAGGAGGCTATTGCCTCAAGCCAAATGGAAGGCGCAGCTACAACACGAGAAGCTGCAAAAGAGATGCTGCGCAAAAAGGTTTCTCCTAGAGATAAAAATCAGCGTATGATTCTCAACAATTATAATACCATAAATTTCATTCGAGATCACGCAAAAGAAAAATTGACACCTGCATTGGTGATGCAGATCCATGAGATGATGACCGAAAATGCACTTGATGTTCCCGATGCCGTTGGTAGGCTAAGACGAGATGATGAACACATTGTAGTCGGTAACGGGATCACCGGTGAAATTGTACATACACCGCCATCTGCAGGCTGCTTGAATGAGTTCCTGAACAATTTATGTGCATTTTTCAATGATGAGGACACGGAGATTTTTGTTCATCCAATAATAAGAGCTATTACAATACACTTTCTTATTGGGTATTACCATCCATTTGCCGATGGTAATGGTCGTACGGCAAGAGCTCTGTTTTATTGGTACATGATGAAGTCGGATTATTGGCTTGTGCAATATCTATCTATCTCCCGGATCATCAAAGGATCAAAGAAATCTTACGAAAAGGCATTCCTTTACTCTGAATCTGACGGTAATGATATTGGATATTTCATACAATACAATCTGGATGTTCTCCTAAAGTCGTTTGATGCTTTAAGCCGATATATCAAACGAAAGAACAATGAGAAAAAGAAAGCTGAAAAACTTTTACATCTTGGTAACATCACAGAGCGTCAGTCTCAAATCCTGAGTTTGTGTATCGAAAATCCGGACATAGTACTTGTCTCGACAGATATCGTTGTTAAATTCGGTGTAACTCCCAATACGGCAAAATCTGACTTAAGAAAACTAGTAGAAAAAGGCTACCTAAGTGAAATCAATTTGAACGGCAGGACGAAAGGCTATATACGCTCAGTGGATTTTGAACAACGGATAGGTAAAATCCGATAAATTGCGTATCGTAATTTATCGCAATTTTTCGTAATTTGCGATAAAAATACAAGCAATCATATAATAATCAACAAATTAAATTGACGTACATAATAATCAGGAGGTCTTTGATGGTCGGTCCTATAGAATTTGTATATAATTTCAGGATAAATGATAAGATTGTTCTTCAATCCGCCTCAGAGATATAGAAAAATACTCGTCAGAAAGACAATTATCCCAGTGAGTAACCTTCTTATGAGGAAGATCCAACTTCCTCATAGGATATAGGTCAATATTCCCGATGTTAAACTTTAATACGGTACTATATACAAACAAACGCCATCATCGTGACTGAAATACAAACAAATTTTGCTGTTTCAGGCTATAAAAGGCGATGGAAAAGCAGCCATAAAAACAAATAAAATTTGCTCATATGGCTGAATTTAAACTATTTAATTAGATGTCAAAGACTTAATACTCCTCCTCGTTGAAGAAGAAGTCTTCTTTGGAGGGGTAGTCGGGCCAGATGTCTTCGATTGTTTCGTAGGTTTCGCCTTCGTCTTCGAGCTCCTGAAGGTTTTCGATCACTTCCATGGGAGCGCCGGAGCGCATGGCGTAGTCAATTAGCTCTTCGCGTGTTGCGGGCCAGGGTGCGTCTTCGAGTTTCGACGCGAGTTCAAGTGTCCAGTACATAGTTTTATCGTTATTTTTTTGTGTTATTGTCGATGCGTTTTTTGTTTCAGGTCGCAAAGGTAAGTATTTTCTTGTGATAAACAATTTTTATCGTGAAAGTGATGCGGATTTTATGATTTTTTGATTGCTTTTGCTTAATTTTGCGTTATGGCATCACACAACGATTTAGGTGCGTGGGGCGAGGGTATCGCCCGTGATTTTCTTCTTGCCAAGGGTTATGCCATAGGCGAGGCGAATCTCAAGGTGGGCAATTACGAGATCGATTTCATTGCCCGCAAGGACGACCGCATAGTTTTCGTTGAGGTCAAGACGCGCTCGTCGCGGTCGGTCGACCCGCTGGCGGCTGTCGACGCGCGCAAGATAAGGCGCCTCGTCAGGGCTGCCGACGAGTATATCCGGTCGCGCGACATCAAGCTGGAGCCGCAGTTTGACATCATCACCGTGGTGGGCTCGGAGACGGGATATGAGGTGGAGCATTTTGCCGACGCTTTTTACCCGCCGCTGATGAGCTACCGATGAGTTAACGTAAATTTTTTCAACCTGTAAATCTATTTATATTATGACTAAAGTTAGCAATGAAGAAGCCCTGAAGTGGGTGGAGAGCCGCGAGTGGGCCAACGGATGGAATGTGAACGCCGACGCTACCGTCGACGCCGTGGAATTCAAGGAGCAGTATGAAGCCAACAAGGAGCTTTGGGACAAGCTTTTCGGCTTCCTCGCCACTACCGACCTCAAGACTCTCGAGCCGGGCAAGGTTGACCTCGTGCCGGGTCGCCTGTGGATCAACGTGCTCGAATATGAGCCCAAGGATGCCGCTCACACCAAGATAGAGACTCACCGCAATTTCATCGACCTGCAGTATACCTACGAGGGCAACGAGCTTATGGGCCTCGCCGGCATCATGACGGACTATGATCCCGTGAAGGACCGCAATTTCTACGCGCTCTGCAATCCCATCGAGTATGCCAAGGCCACTCCCGACGTGTTCTTCCTCTATTTCCCCAAGGAAATGCACCAGCCCTCTGTAAAGGCCGAAGGCGAGGCAGTAAAGAGCCGCAAGATCGTAGGCAAGATCGAATATAAGAAGTAACCTCTACCCTACCCTGCGGTGGTCGCTTACCACCGCAACATAACGAAAAAGCCACGGAGCACCCGCAATGGATGCTCCGTGGCAGTTTATGTATAATTCATATTAACCAAGCGATTTGCCATACTACTTCTCACGAAATAGGGAAAATGCCGGATGATCAGAAAAAGGTTTAAATATGTATATTGTGTGGTAAATAATTCTATCTGATAACGAATTTCTTAGTTATTTCATGCTTACCTGAAAGGACTTTTATAATATACAATCCCTGGGGCAATATCGTGTTATCAACGCTAATACAAAAGTGTATTCCGGGAGTAATTGAAATATTTTTGACAAGTATTCCTTGCATATTATGAATATATAGATGAGTATTTTCGCCATTTTCAATATCTAAAGTGACACCAGCGGGAGTTACTTTTATCCAGTTGTCAGTAGCTGTAGGCTCGAACATCTCAGGTATACCGGAATCATCTTCCAAGGTTGGATATCGTCCATTTACAATATCGGTAGTGACTCCTCGCAAGCTCAGCCCTTCATATTTGGGCGTGTATGAAATAAACTCACCATACTCATGGATATGCAGACTATATGCATTTTGGGAGGAGTACTGCTCAGAACTCCATATAAAAGTTCTTTGACCAACCTCTTTATTCTCTCCTTTGTCCAAATATCCGGAAGCCGGGATAAAAATGGAATTGCCATTTGGACCGGTCACCTTGTATCCTTTGACATCATGAATAGTTGTATAGTCCCATTGACATTTTTCCACCAGTTCACGCAATTCAGCTTTTGACGGCATCCTATACCCATGTCCCCAGTTGACGGAGACAATGTCATATTCCGTGTTTACTATATCAGATTGCTGGGGATAGTTCTCTCCATAAATAGAATTAGATGCAGGGGCTCCCCAGCCATACATTGTACCATAGTCCCAGGGGGCATCTGCACCCCAGTTGACGGAACTCCATTTCACGCTTAATCCTAAATCTATCGAGGCCGGAATATTGGAATCCTCGCACCAATCCAAAGTAGGATATCGTCCATCCACATTATCGGTCGTGACTCCTCGCAAGCTCAACCCTTCATATTTGGGCGTGTATGAAATAAACTCACCATACTCATGGATATGCAGACTATATGCATTTTGGGAGGAATACTGCTCAGAACTCCATATAAAAGTTCTTTGACCAACTTCTTTATTCTCTCCTTTGTCCAAATATCCGGAAGCCGGGATAAAAATGGTATTGCCATTTGGACCGGTCACCTTGTATCCTTTGACATTGTGAATAGTTGTATAGTCCCATTGACATTTTTCCACCAGTTCACGCAATTCAGCTCTTGACGGCATCCTATACCCATGTCCCCAGTCAACGGAGACAATGTCATATTCCGTGTTTACTATATCAGATTGCTTGGGATAGTTCTCTCCATAAATAGAATTAGATGCAGGTGCTCCCCAGCCATACATTGTACCATAGTCCCAGGGGGCATCTGCACCCCAATTACAGGAGCTCCATTTCACGCTTAATCCTAAATCTATCGAGGCCGGAATATTAGTATTTTTATCAACTGAGTTATAGATATTTTCATGAGAAGCATATACCGGCGAGGCTTGAATTTTTGCCCCAAATAATATCATCATGAAGCAACAAACCTTTAGTAGATAAGATATAACATTATTCATGATTTAATTTAATTTAGTAGTAACCGATAAGAAAATTCTGAAACATACATCCTCATCAGAATCGGTAAATCAGGGCTACCCTGAGCGAGAGCTGGCTGAGCTTCGACGAGCTAAGATAGTCAGTCAGCGGACGGACGGTCTGACCGGTTGCCACGGTGTAGCTCACCGGCGCGGTGTCTTCGGTGAACGCTCCGCCTTTATAGCTGCCCTTGTACATATCCATCAGGCCGATGTTGTAGCGCAGCGACAGGTCAACCGACAGCGGACCGTAGATCCGGAACTCAGCGCCCGCACCCACGAGCACCGATGCGTTGAATCCCTCCGATTCGGGTGTCGTGTGCCGGGCCTCGGAAAGGTCGGAGGTGCCGAAGCCGTTCATGTAGTCAGCATCGATCATCAGGTCATCATATTGCGGATACACGCCGTAGCTGAACGCCTTACCGCTGACCTTATCAAGTCCCGATCCGGTGATGAACCCGAGTCTGACCCCGGCGTCGGCATGCACGTTCAGCCAACCGGTACACTTGTATGCATACGTCAGGTATATCGGCAGCGTCAGGTGACTCGCGCTCACCTTCTGGCTCATCCCGCTCAACTCATAGTATCGCTGATAAGCTTCTCCATCCATGTCGGCTGCCGCTGACGCCGTGTAGTTGTAGTCGAGTGCGTCCAGATCGAGAGTTACGCTTGAGGGACTATAGACCAAAGCCACGCCCACATTGGCCTCAAGACTGTGGCGCCCGCTGCGGAAGAAAGTCCAGCCGAAGCCAAGTCCGTAGTTGGTTTCCGACGCCTTTCCCGTCAGTCCTGGAATTGCCGACGACATTGAAAATGAATTGGTCAGTCCGAACTCGGCACTTGCCTTCAAGGCGAAATTATGATTGTCAGCCGTCTGCGCTGCCCCGTTAAAGGCCATTGCGCAGAGTGCAGCGATAAATATATGTCTTGCGATTAGTTTCATCTTATTATGTTATTAGCGGATTATTACTTTTTTTGTCACAGCCTCTTTTCCCGATACCACGCGGATTATGTAGGTGGCGGGGGCGAGGACGTCGCTGTTGATTTCCTCCGAGAGAGCCGTTCCGGCCTCGACGTTCTGAGTCATCATAAGGCGCCCTCCTACATTATATACCGTCACTGTAGCGTCATCGGCGCTCTCGATAGTGATGCGAGCGCCACGCGAAGTGGGGCGAATCCAGTTGGCGCTGTCAGTACCGTCGATTCCGCGGGCGGCATCAAGAATAGCCGTCATATCATAGTCATCGTCCACGCTACCGTCAAGATGGCGGCGCCCGCTGCCTGCGGTGATACCCTCACCGTCGGTGCACACGGCAAACACCCAGAAATCGTTGGCCGCATTATTGAATACCGCGTCAGAGGTATGACAGTAGCGGGCAGATGTACGGGCAATTACGTTATCAGCGCCCGCTGCGTCGGTGTAGCCATATACGAAGCTGTAACCAAGCTGGGCGAGCTGACTGTCGGTCATGTCCATCATGACTATAAATGTACAGGACGTGCCGTTACCTTTGCGCATCATCTTCGAGGGAGTCTCGGGGCGCACCACTGGAGCAGGGAGAGCCACTACCGTCACGTTGCAGATAGCTGTAACCTCGCCGCATGATGCGGTTATCACTACCGAGCCTTCCGATACCGCCGTTACCATACCGTCGGTGTCTACTGTTGCCACAGACTCGTTGGCGCTCGTCCACGTTATATCGGGATAAGTAGTATTGTCAGGCTTGACGGTTGCTGTCAGCTTTGCCGACTCTCCTTCGGTCAAGGTCATATCCTTCATATTGAGTACAATCTCGGTTGCAAGAATCGGGTTGACCGTGACCTTGCAGGTCGCGGTCGCCTCGCCGCAGGTTGCGGTGATATTGGCCACGCCGACCGTTACGGCGGTAACAGTACCGTCGGCATCTACTGTTGCCACAGCTTCGTTGTCGGAAGTCCATGTGATGGTTGCATCGGTGACGTTCGCAGGCTCTACTGTTGCGGTGAGTTTATCGGTCGCGCCCACGAGCAGTGTCATGTCGGAAACGTTGAGAGTAATACCAGTAGCGAGGATGGGATTAACCGTTACCTTACATGAGGCGGAAGCCTCGCCGCAGGTTGCAGTGATATTGGCGACACCGACTGATACGGCCGTAACAGTACCGTCGGCAGCAACGGTAGTCACGGCTTCGTTATCGGAAGCCCATGTGATAGTTGCAGCGGTGACGTTCGCAGGCTCTACTGCTGCGGTGAGTTTATCGGTCGCGCCCACGAGCAGTGTCATGTCGGAAACGTTGAGGGTAATACCAGTAGCGGGGATGGGATTAACCGTTACCTTACATGAGGCGGAAGCTTCGCCGCAGGTTGCAGTGATATTGGCGACGCCGACTGATACGGCCGTAACAGTACCGTCGGCAGCAACGGTAGTCACGGCTTCGTTATCGGAAGCCCATGTGATAGTTGCATCGGTGACGTTCTCCGGTACTACTGTAGCGGTGAGTTTATCGGTCGCGCCCACGAGCAGTGTCATGTCGGAAACGTTGAGGGTAATACCTGAGGCTGGGATGGGATTAACCGTTACCCTACATGAGGCGGATGCCTCGCCGCAGGTTGCAGTGACAATAGCAGTACCTACCGCATGTGCAGTAATTTTACCGTTTTCAACCGAAACGCAACCTGCAGGATCAGCTGTTACTGACCATGATATATCATCTGTCGCTCCTTCCGGCTCAAGAGTGGCAATGAGAGTCTCACTCTCTCCCACGAGCAAAGTGGTTTCCGACTTATTCAGCGAAATAGAAATTTCTGAAACTGGAAGAGGATTTATATTGGTAAATTTTTTCCACTCAGTTGCAGTTTTGTAGGAATCCACGGATTGTGCAGGTACATAGAGAGGTATACCGTACTTTGACGTAAAAAACACTTTATCATTTGATCCCTCGTATATGCACGGAGGAGGTGTAGTTGCCAGAGAGGTCACATATTCCAGTCCATCCATTTGAAACGCATCATAATATATCTCAATATTCTGAGAGCGTATTTCAAGAGAGGATATTTTGTCACAACAGGCAAAAGCACTGTGACCGATAGTAGTGACATTGTCAGGTATAGTTAATGAGCCAGTAAAGCTGGAGCACATAAAAAAAGCACTATTCCCGATCAAAGTTACATTTTCGGGGATAGCCAACGAGCCGTTAAGGCCAGTGCACCAAGAAAAAGCACCCGACCCGATAGTAGTAATATTTTTGCCTAGAGTAAGCGTGCCGGTGAACCCGCTACAATGGTAAAAAGCACTCGCCCCGATAGTAGTTACATTGTCTGGAATGTTCAGCGAACCGGTAAAGCTGGAGCACATATAAAACGCAAATTCCCCAATAGTGGTGACATTTTTCCCCAAAGTCAGTGCACCGTTAAGACCGTTACACCCGTTAAAAGCCGCTCGTCCTATTAAAGAGACATTGTCGGATATAGACAGAGAACCTGTAAGATTCGAACAATGAATAAAAGCATCCTCCCCAATAGTGGTAACATTTTGTCCAATAGTCAGCGAGCCGCATAAGTTGGTTCTGTATGAAAACGCACTTTTCCTAATAGAAGTCACGGGATATTGATTGGTTTCATACTCGATGAAATCAGGAATCACAAGGTCTGTAATCGTCGCGGATGATGATGTCAGGCCATATACTTCGGCCGTGGCGGCGTCGGTATCGACAGTGTAGCGAATTTGATCCACGTCGACCGTGACGGTCTCCGCATTCAAAGCGGCAGGAATAGCTACAAACAGCCCGATAAGGATTAAAAAGATTGTTTTTTTCATGATTGGTACATTATAAGTTTGATTTTCTATTAAAAGTTCTCGTCAATACAATTTCCGGCATGCAATTACCACATGGCGGCATATTTATTCCGACAAACTTCTCGCATGAGATTTTACATCGAAATCAAATCGCGTGTCAACCAAGTCCAGCAGGAAATTTCCACGGCCATCACTACCTGTCTCAGCATACACAGCTAGAAAACTGATCAGCGGCATAAATTTACCTTCGGGATATTCTATCCTTTCCCATCCGAACATCAGAACCGGCTTTCCGGTGAGTATTGAAGCTCGCCGTTCATAGGGCACAACAGCCATTTTGTCAAGTGAATCATAAAATGGCATTATATCAGGCTCTTTATTGTAAAGATATTTATTTATCTGACGTAATTGGTGGGAAAATTCTCCACATCGGTCGAGATGAAAATAAAGCACATATCGAGGGGTATCAATAGCTAAGTTTTCCACATTATAAAACGAATATTTATCGGAGAAAAAGTGGCAATATCCGGTAAAAAATTTCATCAGCTCATCCACTCTAAATTTTGACTGTGAGGCATGGAAACCTACATCGGTAATCGGATCCGCGAAAAGAGAGCGAAGGCTCCAATGATATTCGGCCGAAGTCAGACGATTGAAGATATATGTTGCGATATCATTGTCAAATCCCGGTTCCTTTACTACAAGATCCGAACCGATCACATTCTCCTCCATATATCGCTTCAAAATGGAGTTTGAATTTTGCTCTGTTAGTGTATCTATGACATAGTCACTATTATCCAAATCATCTTCGAGATCTTCAAATAAACCTCCCTCTGACGACGGTTGAGTCTTCACTGTATTCCCGTCCGGAAGTGAATGAATGGAAGATTGAAAGGCTTTAGGAGAAAGCACTTTATCATTAAGGGCGTCTTCAGTAAGAACTATCAATCCGAGTTGAGGATAATAATCGGCATACTTACCTTCATATTCTCCCGGCTCTGTCTTAACCCACAAACCCATTTTCTCGATCGTAACGTTAAGACATTCTGACACTCGCATCAGATCCTTTGATAATCGCGAGGGTCTAAGTTCATAGCGGAAACCATCCTTTAAAGAATTGTCGGGGTCAGTCTTAAAAAGATTCATCTATTAGATTTCAATCTCTCTTCCGGCTTCGAGTCGAGATATTAACACTGAAACTGCCCCGAAGTGAATGGAAACAGAAGCGTGAAGCCACATTGTTGCTCGCTTCACCAATTGAGGCCTTCGAACTGCCCTTTCATCGAAACGAGCAACGAGACCCCACGCCGTATGCATAGTCGCGGCGCTTTCCATCGCGGAAGGCGCGGATATTACATACCCATGAGCATCACCGTTGCATGGTTTCCTGATGATGTTGAAGTGTTCGAAGTTTCAATTGGTCAGAAACCAAGCGCCAATAACGCTTTTTTACATTGTGTCCGAAAACTGCACGATGCGCAGTTTCGATGTAATCCCACCCGGCCATCCTCACTGACATCCCAAGTTATTGGGCTCACCGTGAGGGTATCGGCGCGGGATCAGAGTGCAAATATAATGATTTTTCTTAAAGTTTGTGATATTTGGGTAAAGAGAAAATCACTAACCTTATCCCTACACGCAAAAAGGGCGGCTCGCGTGTGCGGGCCGCCCTTGGATATGGTGGGGTTAGCTTTGTTATGCTTCTGTAGCGATTACGTCGATGGGCTCTTCATCGAGGGGGGAGGTGGAAAGGATGTCGTCCTTGCCGCCGACCACGATGCGCTCGTAGGCGCGGAGTCCGGTACCGGCGGGGATGAGGTGTCCGCAGATGACGTTTTCCTTCATGCCCTCGAGGGTGTCGGTCTTGCCGTTGATTGCTGCTTCGTTGAGCACCTTGGTGGTTTCCTGGAACGATGCGGCCGACATGAAGCTCGATGTCTGGAGTGCGGCGCGGGTGATACCCTGAAGTGTCTGCTCGGAGGTGGCGGGCACTGCGTCGCGCACTTCTACGGGACGGAGGTCACGGCGCTTGAGGGCTGAGTTTTCGTCGCGGAGCTTGCGGGCGGTGATGATCTGTCCTTTCTGGACATTCTCGCTGTCGCCTGCGTCGGTGACTACTTTCTTGCCCCAGATGCGGTCGTTCTCGTCCATGAAGGCGCGCTTGTCGACGATCTGCTCTTCGAGGAAGTTGGTATCGCCCGGATCGAGGATGCGCACCTTGCGCATCATCTGGCGCACGATAACCTCGAAGTGCTTGTCGTTGATCTTCACACCCTGCATGCGGTATACGTCCTGAACTTCGTTGACGATGTATTCCTGCACGGCCGTCGGGCCCATGATGTTGAGGATGTCGGCGGGAGTGATGGCACCGTCGGAGAGCGGAGTACCGGCGCGCACGTAGTCGTTTTCCTGCACGAGGATCTGCTTGGACAGGGGCACGAGGTATTTCTTGACTTCTCCGAGCTTGGAGGTGACGGAGATTTCGCGGTTGCCTCGCTTAACCTTGCCGAACTTGACCTCGCCGTCGATTTCCGACACGATGGCGGGATTGGACGGGTTGCGTGCCTCGAAGAGCTCGGTGACACGGGGAAGACCACCGGTGATGTCACCGGCGTTGCCGGCGGCGCGGGGTATCTTGACGAAGATTTCACCGGGCTTGAGCACGGCATCTTCGTCGACCATGAGGTGGGCACCCACGGGGAGAGCGTAGGTCTTGAGCACCTGTCCGTTCTCGTCGAGGATGTTGGCTTCGGGCACTTTGCCGCGGTCCTTTGACTCGATGATGATCTTCTCGCGGAGACCGGTCTGCTCGTCGGAATCGACGCGGTAGGTGACGTTCTCCTCAAGGTTGACATACTTGACGCGACCACCTACTTCCGATACGATAACGGCGTTGAAGGGGTCCCATTCGCATATCACATCGCCTTTCTTGATGTCGTCGCCATTGTCGAAGTAGAGCTTGGCGCCGTAGGGGATATTGGCGGTGGTGAGCATCATGCCGGTCTTTGCATCCATGATGCGCATTTCGGCAAGACGGCCTATCACGACCTTGACCTTGCGGTCGTTGACAACCTCGTCGGTGTCGACGGTGCGGAGCTCGTCGATTTCAAGCTTGCCGTCGTAGCGGGAGGTGATAGAAGATACGGCTGCGATATTCGAGGCCACACCACCGACGTGGAATGTACGGAGGGTAAGCTGAGTACCGGGCTCACCGATCGACTGGGCGGCGATGACACCGACGGCCTCGCCTTTCTGCACCATGCGGTGGGTGGCGAGGTTGCGGCCGTAGCACTTGGCGCAGACGCCTTTCTTGGCCTCACAGGTGAGCACGGAGCGGATTTCGACGCTCTCGATGGGCGACTCGTTTATGCGGTCGGCTGCGATGTCGTTGATTTCCTCGCCGGCAGCCACGATGAGCTCGCCTGTGGTGGGATCAACGATGTCGTGAACCGATACACGGCCGAGGATGCGCTCGCCGAGCGAAGCAACGACCTCGTCGTTGTTCTTGATCTCGGTGCACACGAGGCCGCGGAGCGTACCGCAGTCTTCCTCGTTGATGATCACGTCGTGGGCCACGTCGACGAGACGGCGGGTTAGATAACCGGCGTCGGCAGTCTTGAGCGCGGTATCGGCGAGACCCTTACGGGCACCGTGGGTGGAGATGAAGTACTCGAGCACCGAAAGACCCTCCTTGAAGTTGGCAAGAATCGGGTTCTCGATGATCTGACCGCCTTCGGCACCTGATTTCTGAGGCTTGGCCATAAGACCACGCATACCGGAGAGCTGACGGATCTGGTCGCGCGAACCACGGGCACCGGAGTCGAGCATCATGTATACAGGGTTGAAGCCCTGCTGGTCGGCCGAAATCTGCTTCATGAGCGTGTCGGCCAGACGGGAGTTGACGTGTGTCCAGATATCGATGATCTGGTTGTAGCGCTCGTTGTTGGTGATGAAGCCCATCGCGTAGTTGTTGAGGACTTCCTGTACCTGCTCGTAGCCTTCGCGCACATACTGCTCTTTCTCGGCAGGGATGAGCACGTCGCCGAGGTTGAACGACAGACCGCCCTTGAACGCCATGTAGTATCCGAGGTTCTTGATGTCGTCGAGGAACTGAGCCGAGCGGGGTATACCGCAATATTTGATTACCTTGGAGATGATGGTACGGAGAGACTTCTTAGAAAGAATCTCGTTGACGTAACCGATTTCCTTAGGCACGTACTGGTTGACGAGCACGCGGCCCACGGAGGTATTCTCCACGAGGTGCTTGATGGGATTGCCGTTTTCGTCGATATCGTCCACAACCACCGAGATGGGGGCGTGGAGAGTCACGCGGCCTTCATTGTAAGCGATCTGAGCTTCCTCGGGACCGTAGAACTTCAGGCCTTCGCCCTTGTCGCCCTTGCGGAGCTTGGTGATGTAGTACAGACCGAGCACCATGTCCTGAGAGGGCACGGTGATAGGCGCACCGTTGGCGGGGTTGAGGATGTTGTGGGAGCCGAGCATGAGGAGCTGAGCCTCGAGCACGGCCTCGTTGCCGAGGGGAAGGTGCACGGCCATCTGGTCACCGTCGAAGTCGGCGTTGAATGCCGTACATGCGAGCGGGTGGAGCTGGATAGCCTTTCCTTCGATCATCTTGGGCTGGAATGCCTGAATACCGAGACGGTGAAGTGTCGGGGCACGGTTGAGCAGCACGGGATGACCTTTCATCACGTATTCGAGGATGTCCCATACGACGGGCTCCTTGCGGTCAACGATCTTCTTGGCCGACTTCACGGTCTTTACGATGCCGCGCTCGATGAGCTTGCGGATCACAAACGGCTTGTAGAGCTCGGCCGCCATATCCTTGGGCAGACCGCACTCGTGCATCTTGAGCTCGGGACCTACGACGATAACCGAACGGGCCGAGTAGTCGACACGCTTACCGAGAAGGTTCTGACGGAAGCGACCCTGCTTACCCTTGAGCGAGTCAGAGAGCGACTTGAGGGGACGGTTGGCCTCGGTCTTTACGGCCGATGACTTGCGCGAGTTGTCGAGCAGCGAATCGACGGCTTCCTGAAGCATGCGCTTCTCGTTGCGGAGAATCACTTCGGGAGCCTTGATCTCGATGAGGCGTTTCAGGCGGTTGTTGCGGATGATAACGCGGCGATAGAGGTCGTTGAGGTCAGATGTAGCGAATCGGCCGCCATCGAGGGGCACGAGGGGACGGAGTTCGGGGGGAATCACGGGAATCACCTTCATCACCATCCACTCGGGACGGTTGCGGTGGCGCGAAGCGCGGAACGATTCCACGACCTGAAGGCGCTTGAGAGCCTCGGTCTTGCGCTGCTGCGAGCCTTCGGCGTTGGCCTGATCACGCAGAGCGTAGGAGAGGCTGTCGAGGTCGAGATCCTTGAGCAGGTCATATACGGCCTCGGCGCCCATCTTGGCGATGAACTTGTTGGGGTCATCGTCGGGGAGGAACTGATTTTCCTGCGGGAGCTTTTCGAGAATGTCGAAATACTCTTCCTCAGTGAGGAGCTGGAGCTTTTCAACGGGATTGTCGAGCTCGGCAGCTGCCCCGGGCTGTATCACTACGTAGCGCTCGTAGTAGATCACAGCGTCGAGCTTCTTGGAGGGAAGGCCGAGAAGGTAGCCGATCTTGTTGGGTAGAGAGCGGAAATACCATATGTGGGCCACGGGCACTACCAGCTCGATGTGACCCATGCGCTCGCGGCGCACTTTCTTTTCGGTAACTTCCACACCGCAGCGGTCGCAGGTGATACCGCGGTAGCGGATGCGCTTGTATTTTCCGCAGTGGCACTCGTAGTCCTTGACGGGACCGAAGATGCGCTCGCAGAAAAGGCCGTCGCGCTCGGGCTTATAGGTGCGGTAGTTGATTGTTTCGGGTTTTAACACTTCACCGCTTGACTTTTCGAGGATCTCCTCGGGCGAAGCGAGGCCGATGGAGATTTTCGAGAAGCCGGTCTTGGTTTTGGGTTCTTTTCTAAATGCCATATTATATTGGTGAATCAGAACAGGTGTTGAAAAATCAAAAATTGAGGAGAAAATATCGAGGAGAGGATATCCGCTGCGGGTTTACTGCTCGAGGTTGATGCTCAGACCCAGACCGCGGAGCTCGTGGAGAAGCACGTTGAGCGACTCGGGGATACCGGGCTGGGGCATTGCGTCGCCCTTTACGATAGCCTCGTAGGTCTTGCTGCGGCCGGTCACGTCGTCACTCTTGACGGTGATGATCTCCTGAAGGATGTGGGCGGCGCCGAATGCTTCGAGCGCCCAAACCTCCATCTCACCGAAGCGCTGACCACCGAACTGTGCTTTACCGCCGAGGGGCTGCTGGGTGATGAGCGAGTACGGACCGATCGAGCGGGCGTGCATCTTGTCTTCAACCATGTGGCCGAGCTTAAGCATGTAGATCACACCCACGGTAGCGGGCTGGTCGAAACGCTCGCCGGTACCGCCGTCGTAGAGATAGGTCTTACCGTAGCGGGGC
Organism: Duncaniella sp.; assembly: GCA_029060405.1. Lineage (GTDB taxonomy): Bacteria > Bacteroidota > Bacteroidia > Bacteroidales > Muribaculaceae > Duncaniella. The sequence continues at coordinate 46,919 of JAIDUB010000050.1, forward strand.
ACACCGGCTTTGTCGGTCCACGCATTGAGGTCGTCGAGCGACGCACCGTCGAAGATGGGAGTAGCGAATTTCTCGCCCAGCTCGCGGCCGGCCCATCCGAGCACGGTCTCGAAGATCTGACCGAGGTTCATACGCGAAGGCACACCCAGAGGGTTGAGGACGATATCGACAGGCGTACCGTCGGCAAGGAAGGGCATATCTTCCTGACGCACGATGCGCGACACGATACCCTTGTTACCGTGACGACCTGCCATCTTGTCGCCTACGGATATCTTACGCTTCTTGGCCACGTAAACCTTGGCCATCTTCATGATGCCCGAGGGAAGCTCGTCGCCTATCGAGATGTCAAATTTCTTGCGGCGCAGCTCGGCGTCGATTTCCTTTGACTTGCGGAGATAGTTGACGATAGTGGCGCGGATCATGTCGTTGCGGTGTGCGTCGGCGGTCCACTTGGAGAGGTTGATGGTGTCGTAGTTGATTTCGCGGAGCACCGAAGCCGAGAACTTGGCGCCCTTGGGAATAACGTCGGTGCCGAGGAAATCCTTGACGCCCTGCGAGGTCTTGCCTGCGGTGAGGGTCATGAGTTTGTCGACAAGCACGTCCTTGAGAGCCGAGAGCTTTTCTTCATATTCCTCGTCGAGACGGGGCAGAAGGGCGTTGGTGGCTTTTTTCTTATTTTTCTTCTCAGCACGCTGGAAGAGGTTGGTACCTATCACCACACCCTTGAGCGAGGGAGTAGCCTTGAGTGAAGCATCCTTCACATCGCCGGCCTTGTCGCCGAAGATGGCGCGGAGGAGTTTCTCCTCGGGAGTGGGATCGCTTTCACCCTTGGGGGTGATCTTACCTATCATGATGTCGCCGGGGACGATGTGGGCGCCGACGCGCACGATACCGCGCTCGTCGAGGTCTTTCGTAGCGTCCTCGCTTACATTGGGGATGTCGGAAGTGAGCTCTTCCATGCCTCGCTTGGTCTCGCGCACCTCGAGGGTGTATTCGTCGACGTGAACCGAGGTGAGGATATCTTCACGCACCACGCGCTCGTTGAGCACGATTGCGTCCTCATAGTTGTAACCCTTCCAAGGCATGAAAGCGACCTTGAGGTTGCGGCCGAGGGCGAGTTCGCCGTTCTCGGTGGAGTAACCTTCGGTGAGTATTTCACCACCTTCCACGCGCTGTCCCTTGCTGCAGATGGGACGGAGGTCGATGGTAGTGCTCTGGTTGGTCTTGCGGAACTTGGGAAGGTGATATTCCTTGACGGCCGGCTCGAAGGAAACGAATTCCTCGTCCTCGGTGCGGTCATAGCGGATGCGGATCACGGTAGCGTCGACAAATTCGATCACGCCGGGACCTTCGGCCATAACCTGAGTGCGGCTGTCGCGGATGAGCTGGCCTTCGAGACCGGTACCTACGATAGGCGCCTCGCTGCGGAGCAGGGGCACAGCCTGACGCATCATGTTCGATCCCATGAGGGCACGGTTAGCGTCGTCGTGCTCAAGGAAGGGGATGAGCGATGCTGCGATAGATGCGATCTGTGTGGGCGATACGTCCATGAGCTGAACCTGCTCGGGAGCAACGATAGGGAAGTCGGCGTCAAGACGGGCTTTCACGCGGTCGTTGACAAACTTACCGTCGTCCTCCACGGGAGCGTTGCCCTGAGCGATGATCTTGCCTTCCTCGATTTCAGCGGTCATGTATACGACTTCGTCGTTGTTGAGGTTGACGCGGCCATCCTTAACCTCGCGGTAGGGAGTCTCGATAAAGCCGAGATCATTGATCTTGGCATAGACGCAGAGCGAGGAGATAAGACCGATGTTGGGGCCTTCAGGGGTCTCGATAGGACAGAGACGGCCATAGTGGGTATAGTGTACGTCGCGCACCTCGAAGCCCGCACGCTCACGCGAAAGACCGCCGGGGCCGAGGGCCGACATACGGCGCTTGTGGGTGATCTCGGCCAGAGGGTTGGTCTGGTCCATGAACTGCGACAGGGCGTTGGTGCCGAAGTAGGTGTTGATTACCGACGAAATGGTCTTGGCGTTGATGAGGTCGATGGGGGTGAACACCTCGTTGTCGCGCACGTTCATGCGCTCGCGGATGGTGCGTGACATGCGGGCGAGACCCACGCCGAACTGGTTGTAGAGCTGCTCGCCTACGGTACGCACGCGACGGTTGCTCAAGTGGTCGATATCATCCACATCGGTCTTCGAGTTTATAAGCTCGATAAGATACTTGATGATGGCGATGATATCCTCGCGGGTGAGCACCTTCACGTCCATCGAAGTGGTGAGGCCGAGTTTCTTGTTGATACGGTAGCGGCCTACCTCGCCGAGGTCATAACGCTTCTCCGAGAAGAAGAGGTTGGTGATAACCTCGCGGGCCGAAGCATCGTCCGGCGGCTCGGCGTTGCGGAGCTGGCGGTAGATGTACTGGATTGCCTCTTTCTCGGAGTTGGAGGTATCTTTCTGGAGAGTATTGAATATGATGGAGTAGTCGGAAGTGTTGGCATCTTCCTTGTGGAGAAGGATGTTGGACACGCCCGAATCGAGAATCTGCTGTATGTGTTCTTCCTCAAGCACTGTCTCGCGGTCGAGAATCACCTCGTTACGCTCGAGCGACACCACTTCACCGGTATCCTCGTCGACGAAGTCCTCTACCCAAGTGCGGAGCACGCGGGCTGCGAGTTTGCGGCCTACGGCCTTCTTGAGATTGGTCTTGTTGACCTTGATTTCCTCGGCAAGTCCGAAGATTTCGATGATGTCCTTGTCGCTTTCGAGACCGATGGCGCGCAGAAGAGTGGTCACGGGGAGTTTCTTCTTGCGGTCGATGTAAGCATACATGACATTGTTGATGTCAGTGGCAAACTCGATCCAAGATCCGCGGAAAGGAATGATACGGGCCGAGTAGAGTTTGGTGCCGTTGGCATGGGTGCTCTGGCCGAAGAATACGCCGGGCGAGCGGTGGAGCTGCGACACTACGACGCGCTCGGCACCGTTGATGACGAAAGTTCCGTTGGCGGTCATGTAGGGGATGGGACCCAGATACACGTCCTGAATCACCGTAGCGAAATCCTCGTGGTCAGGATCGGTACAATAGAGTTTCAGCTTTGCCTTGAGGGGCACACTGTAGGTGAGGCCGCGCTCCAGACACTCCTCGATGGTGTAGCGGGGAGGATCGATATAGTAATCGAGAAATTCGAGCACGAAATTGTTGCGGGTGTCGGCAATGGGGAAATTCTCGGCGAAAACCTTGAAAAGGCCTTCGTTTTTACGCTTTTCCGGCGGGGTGTCGAGCTGGAGGAAGTCCTGAAACGACTTGAGCTGCACCTCCAGAAAGTCGGGGTAAGGAAGGGGATTCTTTACCGTCGAGAAATTTACACGGGGTTTTGCTGTAGGAACTGACATCTGTTGAAGTCGATTGGATTATTTCGTAAAAAATTGCACTCTGTAGGAGAATCAATAAAAGGTGTGAATTAACACTATTTAACGCGCGGCCAATATATTATGTAACACATCGGATGTGAAGATGATTGGATACCCGGCTCTGACGAACCATAAGAGGGGGTAAAAGAGCCTCGGCCGACGAAACTTTTATTGATAAATAAATTTATTTAGGATTTTTTAATCAAATCCTTAGGCTTAAATACGCAAAAAGGTTAAGAACCTTCCTGAGGAAGGATTCTTAACCATGTGACCTTGAAAGGGGGTCAATTATTTGAGCTCAACCTCAGCGCCAGCTTCTTCGAGCTGCTTCTTGAGACCCTCGGCATCAGCCTTGGAGAGACCTTCCTTGAGTACGGAGGGAGCACCGTCAACCATTTCCTTAGCTTCCTTGAGGCCAAGACCGGTGAGCTCCTTAACGAGCTTAACAACGGCGAGCTTGGAAGCACCGGCCGACTTGAGGACTACGTCGAAAGCAGTCTTTTCTTCAGCGGCGGGAGCACCGGCAGCGGGACCGGCTGCAACAGCTACAGCAGCAGCTGCGGGTTCGATACCATATTCCTCCTTGAGGATCTGAGCGAGTTCGTTTACTTCCTTAACGGTGAGGTTAACAAGTTGTTCTGCAAAAGCTTTTAAATCTGCCATTTTAGTATAGTATTATTTGATTTATCTAATGTGGGTTAAATTGAAAAGTCGAGGATTGAGAGGGTGATGGACGGGACAGTGCCCGGGGATCAGTCTTCCTTCTTTGAAAGGGTCTCGAGGATGCCGTGGAGCTTGGTAGCGCCGCTGTTGAGAGCCGAGATGACATTCTTGGCGGGCGACTGGAGCAGAGCCACAACGTCGGCGATGAGCTCGTTTTTGCTCTTGATAGCGCAGAGAGCGTCGAGCTGGTCTTCACCTACATATACGGTCTCTTCCACATAAGCAGCCTTGAGGCGGGGAAGGGTCATGTCTTTCTTGACGAAATCCTTGATGAGCTTGGCGGGAGCGTTGCCCACGTTGGAGCACATCAGAGAGGTTGCGCCATGAAGGGCACCGTAGAGTTCCGAGTAGTCACCTTCCATCGACTCGAGAGCCTTGTGGAGAAGGGTGTTCTTTACAACCACGAGCTTTACATCGGCCTTGTTGCAGGCGCGGCGGAGAGCGGTGGTCTTTTCGGCGTCGAGGCCGGCGGTCTCTACGAGATAAAAGCAGCTGTACTCTTTGAGCGTATCAGCAATCTTTTCAATTACTATGATTTTATCTTCCTTTTTCATTGTCAGGTGAGCTTAAAGGGTTATGCGTCGACAGATTTAGAGTCGACTTTAATGCCGGGACTCATTGTGCTCGAAAGATAAATGCTCTTGATATAAGTACCCTTGGCGGTAGCGGGTTTCAGCTTGATGAGAGTGTTGACAAATTCGCGGGCGTTCTGCTCCATCTGCTCGGGGGTGAAGCTCACCTTGCCGATCGAAGAGTGAACGATACCGTTCTTGTCGACCTTGAAGTCAATCTTACCTTTCTTAACTTCTTCCACAGCCTTGGCAACATCGACGGTCACTGTACCGCTCTTGGGGTTAGGCATCAGGCCACGGGGACCGAGGATACGGCCGAGGGCACCGATCTTACCCATGATAGCGGGCTGGGTGATGATAACGTCGACATCGGTCCAGCCACCCTTGATTTTCTCGATGTATTCGTCGAGACCAACGTAGTCAGCGCCGGCAGCCTTGGCGGCAGCCTCAGCCTCGGGAGAGCAGAGCACGAGCACGCGCACTGTCTTACCGGTACCGTTGGGGAGGGTAACGACGCCACGTACCATCTGGTTGGCCTTACGGGGGTCAACGCCAAGACGCACGTCGATGTCAAGTGAAGAGTCAAACTTGGTGAAAGTGATGTCCTTTACAAGCTTGCAAGCCTCAGCGAGAGTATAGGTTTTTCCTGCTTCAATCTTCGACTGGGCTAACTTTTGATTTTTAGTAAGTTTACTCATAATTCTATCGGAGATTAAATGTTTTCAGGGAAAGCACCCTTAACTGTGATACCCATGCTGCGGGCGGTGCCGGCTACCATCTTCATTGCTGATTCTACGGTGAAGCAGTTGAGGTCAGGCATCTTGTCTTCAGCAATAGTCTTTACCGTTTCCCAAGTCACTTCTGCAACTTTCTTACGGTTAGGCTGAGCCGAACCGCTCTTGATCTTTGCAGCCTCGAGGAGCTGGATAGCTACGGGAGGAGTCTTAACGACGAAGTCAAAAGACTTGTCAGTGTAATAAGTGATAACTACAGGGAGGATCTTACCTGCCTTGTCCTGGGTGCGGGCATTGAACTGCTTGCAGAACTCCATGATGTTGATACCCTTGCTACCAAGAGCAGGACCTACTGGAGGCGAAGGGTTGGCTGCGCCACCCTTGATCTGCAATTTAATCTGTCCGGCAATTTCTTTAGCCATTGTTGAATTAAATTAAAATTAATGATTCGGTTAAACGATTTCTTGAGCTGGCCGACCGGATTGGTTTCCGCCTCGTAACCGGCATAACACCATCAGGTCACTCAGTCCATCTCCCGATGCCGTCCTTTCACAACAGAGCCTCCACCGCTTGCGATGAAGGTTATCATGTCGTGACCTGACGACTCAGGCGCTATTGATTATTCACGCTCTACCTGCTGATTTTCGAGTTCAAGCGGAGTTTTACGTCCGAAGATCTTGACGCTTACTTTCAGTTTCTTCTTCTCGCGGTTCACTTCCTCGATCACGCCGGTAAATCCTTTGAAAGGACCGTCGTTGACCTTGACAGCCTCGCCCACCATATAATCATTGCCATCGTCGAGAGTCATCTCATCGGCAGCTCCGAGCATGCGGCGCACCTCGCTTTCGCGAAGGGCTTCGGGGGGAGCGGCCTTTCCACGACCACGCAGAAAGTCGATTACATTAGTGGTATTGCGGAGCTCATAAAGCACCTCGCCCTGAAGATCACACTCTACAAACACGTAACCGGAATAAAGATTGCGTTCTTTCACAACCTTCTTTCCGTTGCGCACGGTAAGAACCTTTTCAGTGGGAATCAAAACCTGGAAGACATATTTGCCGAGATCGGTGTTGCGGATAGCTGCATCGAGCACTTCCTTCACCTTTGCTTCCTTACCGGAGATGGCGCGGAGCACATACCAAGCCTTATTACCTTCAGCCATTGACCGTCTACTTTAAAAGATTATTTACCCAATCCGTAGATAAAGTGCATCACTAAATCCACCACCTGGTCCATGCAGAAGATTATCGCTGCAATAATGATGGAAGCAATCAGCACGATAATCGCGCTCTTGACCAGCTGGCTTCTTGTAGGCCAAGAAGTCTTATAACGAAGCTCGTCATAGGACTCCTCTATATCAGTAAGTAGTTTAAATTTGCTCATTTATGATTTGCTTTTTGGCACGGGTTGAGAGGCTCGAACTCCCGACACCTGGTTTTGGAGACCAGTGCTCTACCGACTGAGCTAAACCCGTATAGTTAAAAAATAAAGCCGGCCTCGCTGTGATCACATCACGATCGGCGCGCCGACCGGCTTTATTATGATTTATCTTTGACTAAAGATTAGTCGAGGATTTCGGTGATCTGACCCGAACCAACGGTGCGGCCACCTTCGCGGATAGCGAAGCGGAGACCCTGATCGCAAGCAACGGGGTTGATGAGATCTACAGTGATCTCTACGTTGTCGCCGGGCATTACCATTTCTACACCTTCGGGAAGAGTGATCTCACCGGTAACGTCGAGTGTACGGATGTAGAACTGGGGACGATAGTGGTTGTGGAACGGAGTGTGACG
>JAIDUB010000051.1 GCA_029060405.1 Duncaniella sp.
GTTGTATTTCATATAATAGTGGCGCTACCATTCATGTGTATTATTATATGGCATATTTACCTTCATTTTCAATGGAAAAAGTGGCTTAAGAAATTTAGCAAACTAAAAGTTCCGACACGTATACTTTGGTGGTTGTATATTCTTACTTTTCTATCAGGCGCAGCAACTTTTATACATTGGCTCATAGAAAACGAACATAGTCCGCTGGGAGGCGTTCATGGAAAAATCGGATTCTTAATGATAGCATTTGCCATAGGACATACAATAAAGCGTATAAAATTCTTCAAAAGAAAGAAATAGCCTTTTTTCACACCTTATAGAAGACCTGCTTGACTGTACGCGCTAAAGTGATTCTCATTTTCTCCGGATGCAGCGAAGAGTGCATCTATATCACTCTGCATGGAGATTAACCGATCCTCTTTCTCTCGGCAGCGGCTCCCACATCGAGAGTCGCATAGCAATAATTATATGATTTTCACGTTATAATACAAAAATAAAAGCGTCACAATGAAACAGTCATCCATTCTCTATCCCATCTTAATCTTCTTCATTATTGCATCTTGTTCAAGTAATGAAGGACCTGAATTTCCCGTCATTATGCAACCATCCTCTATTCAATCAGCGGATGCTAATGCTGATAACCAAACTTTTCAGTATGATGATTATGGGAGGATTGTTTCATGGAACTGCACATCAAATAGTCCAAACGCCACTACTTCATATTCGGCTCACTACTCCTATCTGGACAAAAACATCATAAAAGTCTCAGCTGAAGAATTTCGAACCATTCCGCAAACAGGTTCTGAGGAAACCATTCAGTATGTTGAAATCATTCTGCTGAAGAATGGCAGAGCTTCAAATTCGGAGGGAACATATAATGCTGTTATACATAATGACGCCGGAACGACGCAAGTGCGAAAGACATATCGACTTAAATTTGACTATCTTACCTCTAATCATCTTAATACTGTTGAGCACTTAGAGGTCTTTGGCATAGGCGATGAAATAGAAGATAATGCTTGGGATAATGCATGGAAATGGATTAATTACCTTATATGGGAAAATGGAAACCTCAAAGAGTACCAAGATTTTCAAGGTAAGACCCCATCTTATCATTCAACCAAATACGAGTATTCGGGGGATAAGGTCTCTTGTCCCATTGTTATTCCTCAAGTAATAAAATTCGCACACCATTTGCCCCTTATTATGCAAGGCGTTTTTGGGTCTAATTCTGTCTATTTAGTAAAATCTGCTTCGTCATTTGACAACAACGCCAATTTATATCTTTCCCGACAGTATTCTTATGAATTTGAAGATGCTCGAATAAGCAAGTATACCGAAACAATCTTTACAAATTCACATATCTATAATCCGGTAACGTATACAGTGATTTGGACTGAAAAATAAAGGATTTATCAGAACCGCATACTATAGCGAACATATTGCCGAACTATATACACGGGGGATTGAACGACCCTTTCACACCCAACGGCTTCCACATCGGGACCCGTCTCTTTGATACGTGGGGTATTATTAGTAACCGTGTATAGTATTAAGCACGTTTATCTGCATCTTGACTTCTGCTTTTTGTGCCGCCGCGAACGGCTATTGCAATGCCCCACTACCCGGTGGAGCGACATCATTCCGCTCAACAAAGGTGATAAATAGGATATTAAATAGGTATCGCATGGCTTAAAGTGGTGCACGATTGGAAGTTTATGAAATTTTTTGCACGATTTTTAGCTGTTAATTCAAAAAAAGTTACGATATTTGCACTTGCAAAAATCAGCCACCCCCTCTCCGGGCTAACATTTTGATATTTACCAATTATAAATAAACTCATAAAGCAATGACTAAAGCTGACATCGTAAACGAAATTGCCAAGTCGACCGGCATCGACAAAGCAAACGTTCTTGAAACTATCGAGAAATTCATGGAAGTTGTTAAGGATTCGCTCTCTCACGGCGAAAATGTTTACCTCCGTGGCTTCGGTAGCTTCATCATCAAAGTACGTTCGGAGAAGACTGCACGCAACATCTCCAAGAACACTACCATCATCATTCCCGAGCACCGCATCCCCGCTTTCAAGCCCGCAAAGGTGTTTATGGAAGAGGTAAAGCAGAGCTGATTCCTGAAAAAAATCAACAATCACATATTATCCGTAAATCATTTTAATCCTTAACCACTATGCCCAGCGGAAAGAAAAGAAAAGGCCACAAGATGGCTACCCACAAGCGTAAAAAACGTCTGAGAAAGAACCGTCACAAGAAGAAATAATCGCGGCTTCATATCTCAGCCACAAAAACTTACGACACAAAAGAACAAACACCCGCAAGCAGTCGTCAGGCCGCCTCGGCGGCGGGACGGATTTCTTAAAGTAGTTTGTTCTTTGTGTTGATTAAGTATCCATTTCAGGGGTCATTTCCCCTGTTCCGTCCGGATAATCATCAATCCAAACTCAACTGAGATGAAAAGTGAATTAATTGTAGACGTACAGCCCGGCGAGGTGTCGATAGCCCTCACCGAAGATTCCCGACTCGTTTCGCTTCAGAAAGAGTCGAGGAATATCGCTTATGCCGTGGGCGACATCTACCTGGCTAAAGTCAAGAAACTTATGCCGGGTCTGAATGCCGCATTCGTCAACGTCGGCTACGAGAAAGACGCTTTCCTGCATTATCTGGATCTTGGTTCACAATTTTCCACATACTCGGCTTTTCTGAAGGAGGCTCTCGGCGACAAGTCGTCGCATTCCTCTGTGTCGCGTATGAAACGTCTCCCCGACATCAACAAGCAGGGCACCATCACCGAGGCTCTCCAGCCCGGACAGGAACTGCTCGTGCAGATTGTCAAGGAACCCATTTCGTCGAAAGGACCGCGCCTCACCACTGAAATCACTTTCACGGGAAGGTATATGGTGCTCATACCTTTCGGCGACAAAATCTCGATTTCGCAGAAGATCAAGAGCACCGAGGAGAAGGTGCGCCTGCGACAGCTTATCGAGAGCATCAAGCCCAAAAACTTCGGTGTAATCATCCGCACCTCGGCTGAAGGCAAACGAGTGGCCGAACTCAACAACGAGCTCAAAACCCTGCTTAACTGTTGGGAACAGACTGTTGCCAAAGCCCGCAAATCCACTGCTCCGGCTCTGGTATTTGAAGAAGAGAGCCGCATCGTGGGTATGCTGCGCGATGTTTTCAGCCCCACCTACGAGAGTATCCACGTAAACGATCAGGAAATTTATGACCAGATAGTCAAATATGTGAGCCTGATCGCTCCGGAGCGCAAGGACATCGTCAAGCTCTATTCTGATCCCCACCCGATATTTGATCACTTCGGCATAACACGCCAGATCAAGTCATCGTTTGGCAAGACTGTTTCTTTCAAATCAGGAGCTTATATAATCATAGAGCATACCGAAGCGCTTCACGTAATCGACGTAAACTCCGGCAACCGCTCGAAAGCGGCTCCCGATCAGGAAAGCAACGCACTTGAGGTGAATCTTCGTGCGGCCGACGAAATAGCCCGTCAGCTCCGACTGCGCGATATGGGCGGCATCATAGTGATCGATTTCATCGACATGAACAAGGCTGAGCACCGGCAGAAACTCTATGACCACATGCGCGAAATCATGGCCAACGACCGAGCCCGACACAACATACTCCCGCTCAGCAAGTTCGGACTGATGCAGATAACCCGTCAGCGTGTGCGTCCGGCACTCGACATTGTCACATCCGAGGAATGTCCGTCATGTTTCGGCAAAGGACACGTGCAGCCGTCGCTACTTTTCACCGACACCCTTCTTGAGAAAATCGAATATCTCACCAACCATCTGAAAATCAAAGGCTTCACTATGTATGTACATCCATTTGTGGATGCCTATCTCAAGAAAGGGCTCATATCAACCTATCTGAAGTGGCGCATGACCTACGGCTTTCATTTCAGCATACTGCCCGACCAGTCACTTGCATACCTTCAATACAAGGTGCTCGACAGCAACCGTAACGAAATTGATCTGCAGGAGGAAAAAGACATGAGTTCTTCCGCCTCCAAATCCACATCAAAAACCAAGACCCGAACCAAGGAAGACTGATTGACCGCATGGTTACCACCTTTTCCGGTCATGATCATTCAGCCGATTAACTCAACACCGGGTCATCCTCGACAACTGCGAAGGGTGACCCGAGTTTTTTACATTTCTTTTAATTATCCGGTAAAAAACACTCTGTTCTATTATCTTTTACTGAAGAAAAATCACTACATTTGTGCTATCATATCAAAATAGCGTAAAAACATTAAGTACCCTCAACTAATATGAAACACATTGGAGCCCATGTGTCGGCAGAAAACGGCGTGTCGTCAGCACCGCTTAATGCGGCGGAGATAGGTGCGAAAGCATTTGCGCTTTTCACCCGCAATCCCTCGCGTTGGAAATCCAAGCCTATACCTGAAGCCGAGGCTGAAAAGTTCAAGGAGCTTTGCTCGAAACTGGGATATGCCCCTGAATTCATATTACCTCACGACAGTTATCTGATAAATCTGGGCTCTCCCGATAAAGAAAAGCTCGACAAGTCACGTGAAGCGTTTGCCGACGAGATGGCACGCTGCATGCAACTTGGCCTCACGATGCTCAATTTTCATCCCGGAAGCCATCTCAACCTCATGGAACCTGACGAGTGTCTTGACCGCATAGCCGAGTCACTCAACATGATTCTCGACACCACCTCGGGTGTCAAGGCCGTGATAGAAAATACTGCCGGACAGGGCAGTAATCTCGGGTATTCGTTTGAGCAGATCGCCCGAATAATCGACAAGGTTGAGGATAAGGAACGGGTAGGAGTATGCATTGATACATGCCATGCATTCTCAGCCGGTTACGATCTTTCCACCACCGAAGGTTACCGCCGCACGTGGGATGACTTCGACAACATCATAGGTCGCAAGTACCTTAGCGGAATGCATCTGAACGACAGCATGCGTCCCCGTCTGTCGAGAATTGACCGCCACGCTCCTATCGGTGAAGGAACTTTAGGCATGCACTTTTTTGAGATGCTTATGGCCGATGACCGGCTCGACAATATTCCCATCATCCTCGAAACACCCTATCCCGAACGCTGGCCCGAGGAAATCAAAATGCTCTACGAAATGGTGCCTCAGCGCTAAAAGTTGCAACCGAGTAATAATTAATTAAAACCATCATACTTACCATGCAAAAGACAAAACCCGATCTTGGCTTCTGGAAGCTGTGGAACCTCAGCTTCGGATTTTTCGGCGTACAGATCGCCTACGCACTCCAGAGTGCCAACGTGTCACGTATCTTCGCCACACTTGGAGCCGATCCCCATGATCTCAGCTATTTCTGGATTCTTCCCCCGCTTATGGGGCTTATAGTGCAGCCTATAGTGGGCACCGCAAGCGACAAGACTTGGAACCGATTCGGCCGTCGCCTGCCCTATCTCATTTTCGGTGCACTCATTGCAATTATCGTGATGTGTCTGCTCCCGAATGCAGGCAGCTTCGGACTGACTGTATCATCGGCCATCATCATAGGCCTCATCGCCCTTATGCTTCTCGATACCTCCATCAACATGGCCATGCAGCCTTTCAAGATGCTTGTGGGCGATATGGTGAATGAGAAGCAGAAAGGTCTCGCTTATTCAATACAAAGTTTTCTTTGCAACGCCGGATCCATTGTAGGATATGTATTTCCCTTTGTCCTCACATGGATCGGATTCAAGAATACCGCCGCCGCCGGAGTAATACCTCCCACGGTTGTATACTCATTCTATATAGGCGCGGCCATATTGCTGCTCTGCGTGGTATACTCGCTCGCAAAGATCAAGGAGTGGCCTCCTCACTTGTATAATGAATACAACGGCGGAACTGTCGACAAGGACGCACCCAAGGAAAAGACCAACCTGTTCAAACTTCTTGCCAAGGCGCCCACCACATTCTGGACCGTGGGTATCGTGCAGTTCTTCTGCTGGTTTGCATTTCTCTTCATGTGGACTTATACCAACGGTACGATAGCTATCAATTCGTTTGACACGCCCGCCATCACCAAAGTAAAAGGCGTGACAGTCAACGGCAAAGAGTATAAAGCCAAATATATCATGGACGAGAACAGCAATCTCCTTGTCAATGACGGCAAACTCATGATGGCCGGCGTAGCCGATATCAACGGCAATTACTACCCTGCCGACATGGTGGAGATTGTAAGACCGGGGGTTGAAAACGACACTATAGCTATCGACGGCATGATAAGCAGCAGGAACGGTATTCCTGTAGCAGATTTCTTCCACGACTATGATACCGATGGTGCCTCCCTTATGATAAATCATAATATTCTCATTGATTCAGTCACAACGTATGCACTTATCGACCGTCTGTCGGAGATCGCCAAGGGCACGCCTGTAGTCCTCTGCGATATCTATACTCACGATCCCAATACAGGCGAACTCTATACTGAGGGTAATTCTACAGTAAACATACCAGCCGACGCATCGGTGGAACCAATCTTTGTGGAAGAACTTAACACCGAAAGTCCTCAATACAACGATGCCGGCAACTGGGTAGGTATTCTGTTTGCCATTCAGGCAATAGGCTCGGTATTATGGGCTGTGGTACTCCCCCGCTTCCGCTCACGCAAGTTCTCCTACGCCCTCAGTCTCCTTCTCGGCGCAGCCGGTTTCATTTCCGCCGGATTGCTCCACAACCAGTATCTGCTCTTTATATCGTTCGCACTCATAGGATGCGCATGGGCAGCCATGCTCGCATGGCCTTTCACCATCCTTACCAACTCACTCAAAGGTGGTCACATCGGAGCTTACCTCGGCCTGTTCAACTGCTCGATATGTATTCCGCAGATTATCGGCGCGCTTCTCGGAGGCCCGATACTCTCTATGTTTGGATCGCAGGGTGAAGTTGCACCTCAGTACGTGATGATGATTATCGCCGGTATTTCGCTTGTAATCGGTGCTCTGTGCGTATCATTCATCCGCGAGAAAACTTCTGAAAATTAATAATCCTCATATTCATTTTTTGCGGTATCTGTCGTGAGGCAGGTACCGCTTTTATTTCGCAAAAATCACCCGGCAGCTATGAAATCTCGCAAATTCTCCATAATTTTGCCGAATATTAAACCTGATTTCATATGTTTTTTAATATTCTGCTTCTCATCCTCGGGCTTGCCCTTATATTGGGCGGTGCCAATTATCTTACCGACGGAGCTTCGGCTGTAGCACGCCGAAGCGGTATCTCACCTCTTGTGATAGGTCTTACAATAGTGGCTTTCGGCACGTCGGCTCCCGAACTTGTGATATCATGTGTATCGGCGTTCAATCACAATGCAGGCATAGCGATAGGTAATGTAGTGGGCAGCAACATATTCAACATACTGGTCATAATAGGTCTTACCGCACTTGTGCGTCCTATAAAAATCGAGCGTGGCATACTTGTCAACGATATCCCGCTGGTGATACTTTCGTCGGTGGTAATACTCGTGCTCGGCAACAGTGTGCTGCTCGACGGGGCATCGGAAAACATCATCACGAGATCGGGCGGATTGATATTGCTGCTGTTTTTCTGCATCTTCCTCCGATATACATTCTCCATTGCCAAATCAACTGAAAGCTCAGCCGACGATACCGCTGACGTAAAACCTATGAAAACGTGGGTCGCTATTATCGCAATATCAGGCGGTCTTGCCGCCCTTATATGGGGAGGTCAGCTGTTTGTCGACAGCGCATCGGCCATAGCACGAAGCCTGAACGTATCCGACGCGATAATAGGTCTTACGATAGTGGCATTCGGCACATCGTTGCCCGAGCTCGCCACTTCACTGGTAGCCGCTGTCAAGAACCAACCCGGACTGGCGGTGGGCAATGTAGTGGGCAGTTGTATATTCAATGTATTCTTCGTGCTCGGGGCATCGGCTGTCATATCCCCCCTGCCCCTTGGCGGAATCACGAATGTGGATCTGCTCGTACTTGTAGGTGCGTCGCTGCTTTTCTGGCTTTTCGGCCGGGTAATACGCCGCATGACCTTTACCCGCACTGAAGGCGCTATAATGTTTATTGCTTACGTGGCTTACACGATATATCTTATATCAGCAGCGTAAAGTCGAGCGACGTATATAAAGTATATTCACGACTGTCACAGCTGCCATTATGGCTGCGCCCGTAAGCAATGATAATGCGGGTGAACCACCGTTCATTCCCATTTCGGCGAGAGTGGCACTCCAAGCCTTGCGGATCATAAGAAGGGCTATCGAAGAGATGACAAGAATTGTGATATTGACCATCGCCACGACTCTGATGTAATAGCCGGCAACCTCATATGGCGAATATCCAAGGAGAACAAGCGATGAGATTTTCTCGCGGTTTTTCTGCATAAGCAGTGAGATACTCAGCAGCAGTATAGCGATGGACAACACGCTTATTACGACGCCGATACCCACCACCGCCGTTGTGACTATACCCATCACGTAACTTGCACGGGCAACCCCTGATTGATCACCCGCCACCTCATAATTATGTGAGGCGAGATAACGCTCTATAGCCGGATTTCCCGGATTATCGACCTTGACTATGAGGCGCGAAGGCTCGGCCGGTTGTCCGGCCGAAAATGTTTCGTTAGCCCAGTCAAGAAACGACTCCGGCACGGCTATCGTGTTCAGTCGCGATGAAAAGCCTACTATACGACCTTTGATATTGTATTGATGCCCGTTTCCGGCAAGCGATAGCTCGAGAGGCACCATACCCACCATCGACTCACTTATGCGTGGAAGCGAACGCGAGGCCGCGAAACCGAAATTATAAAGGGCCAGATAGTCTTTTGAGATAACTATGGGAACCTCGTCCGACGACATAGGATCAAAATTCCATCCGCGAAGGTTCACATCGATATACTCATCAGGCACTGACTCGAGAAAAAGTTGCGTCGACATACCGCGGCCGCCGAAATTCACGCCCGCCGCCACATTAAATCCGGCAGACTTGAATTCACCTACCGAAGTCACCCACGGCTGTGCTTTAAGTTCCTCTATATCGGCAGTCGAGAATCCTTTGCCCCCTCCCGATAGTACTCCCAGCCCACTGACTTTAGGTGAAAGAATCATGTAATCATCCGTGGAAAGCAGGTCATCGTCACTACCACTCCCGACAGTCACATCGCGATATAACTGAAGACCCGTAATAATAATTATCACACCGGCGAGATTAGCCAGCGCATATCCGGATATCTGAGCCACGCTGATATTCTTCTTCAGCAGTCTCCACACTTCTTTGTTCATAATCTCAAACGGGTAAAACTATCAATTTCAATCGTGTTTCCAACCGATGTGGATATAATAGATCCGCCTTGACGGCGTGCCTCCGTTACAATCATCTCCGCAGCTGTCCTGTTATTGGCTTCGTCAAGATGTGACACCGGCTCATCAAGCAGCATGAAAGAAAATGGCTGGCATAATGTCCTTACCATAGCTACACGCTGCTGCTGCCCTACCGAAAGAAGTGCCGCAGGCTGATCTTTTTTATCATCGATACCAAGCTGCTCGAGCATATCGCATATCTCGCTTCGGGTCTTGAAACCGGTCAGACGGTTTTTTATATCGATATTCTCCATTACTGTCAGTTCGGGGAACAAGGAAAGCTGCTGAGGCAGATAGGCTAACGCGCTACATCTTAACTTGCTCCAGTCTCGGGGCGAAAGACTGCGGGCATCACAATCCCCTATCCTTATCACTCCTTCGTAATCAATTCTCACACCGTAGATAAATGAGCACAGCGATGACTTTCCCGCTCCGCTCGTAGCCTCGATAAGATAATCGGTACCGCGACTGAACGTGACTTCACGAAGCCATATTAACGAGTCTTTCACGGAAGCCTCATTCTCGCTTCCGTGAAAGACTATTGGTAACACTCTGTCGAGCGTGATAGTTTCTATTATCATTTCATAAGCTGCATAAGCGCAGGGATGAATTTTTCGGATGTTCCTTCAAGAGTCACATCAGCTTTAAATTCCGCTCCGTCGTTGCTCTGCATTACGGCAAAAGGATAGAAAGGCAGCATACCTTTCAGGCAGTTACCGTCGACAACCGCCGCGCTCTTCTTGTTAACGAAATATTTAGTAAGTTCGGAATTATGGGTTGCACTTACGGGCTGTGTCGAAATAACCAAGTAACCGTCGGCCGCACCGAAATACACCGATATTCCCGGCAAGTTAATCATATACATGTCCTCACTCACTTCTACAGAGGGTAGACCGTGCATGCCTCCGAAAGTCATAAGATTACTTATGGCTTCGCGTATTTTCTCCATAGGCATATGAGCCATGAGCATCACATCGAAATATTCAGGATTAAAGCCGCCCATAATCTCCGGTGAAACACGGAATGCTGCAAGCGACGAACCGTCTACCGATTTCAGATATGGTATCAGGTCTGCTATAAAGCCGCCTGCTCTACCCATATTCTTAGCCAGTTGGTCATAGTAATCGGGATCATTAAGATTGGGCTTGCCGGCAGCCACAATGATATTGTAATTTTCAGGCACGTAAGCGAGAAGAGCTATGTTTATGTCGTCCATCGTGGCCATGGGTTTGAACGGAGAGCCGTCGATATTGCCCATGCCGCCGTCGAAAAGCATCTTGTTGCCATCGAAATTAATATTAGCACCCATAAACTTACCCTTAATATATTCAGGCGTGCCTCCTATAAGAGCACGTTCTCTGGATGGCAGCGCATTGAAATATGCCTCGTAATTCATTACGAACGAGACGGCGTCAGCAGTCGAGACAGCGTCAGCAAGTGCATCATACTTGGCAAGAGGATTCTTGCGAATAGTCTCAACGAGAGTTTTGAAATCATCAACTTTTCCGCATCCCGACATCAGGTACACATATTTTTCCTTGTATATACCCAAAGCCGAATCGTCGCCGAAGCCGTAGATTTCATATTCGTCCTGCGCCGACTTAACCAATTTCTCATCCTCAAGCATGGCGGTCAGACCGGGATAATCCTTGCAGCCGGCAAGCAGAAAGAAATAATCTCCGTCACATTTCACTGCATATACATTTTCAAGATCAATCTTGCTGTTGATTTTCGCAAGCATCTCCGCATTCTCACCCTTGAACATATCTTTCATATAGGCCGGGAGCTCAACCTTGTCTCCGTCGACCTTGACGTCAGCGGCTTCAAAAAGTTTTTTACAATCGAGCTTCATCACCATAGGGGCATTTGCGGGAATGTAATTCGTCAGCTCGTTCTCACCCGTAATGGACGAACAGCTGCTGAATCCCAGCGTAAGCAGCATGACGAAAAGAGAGAGAAAAGAAATTTTTTTCATATTATCGATCGGTTAATTTATTTGTTGCAAATATAGGCTAAAATCTTGAACCCGACAACTTCAACACCAAAATCAGTGAAAGAATCGACGCGGCCGAAGCAAATGTTATCAGAGCCCAGACCGGCATGGTGAAATACAGCAGTATCTGCAGGCTTACGGCAACCAGAGCATACACCGAAAGCCATACCGACCTGCCGCTTATCTTCAGTCCCATCCTGCGCGCTACGATCAGCATCATGATGCAATACGCCACATACCAGAGCGTAAATGATACACCTAAACCGTTGATTCCAAAACATCTGAACGCTATAATATTAAGAACCAAGCCTATAACTGAGCTGAGGCACTCTACGGTCACATAGGTTTTACCGCTGTTGCGGGCAAGAACGAGAAAACTGATACACCATGAAAATCCGCGGAACACCATACCTGCCATCGCCGTTACGACAAATGGCAATATCATCACGAACTCGGCAGAATACAGTATTTTCACAATAAGCTGGGAGGCTGAAATGAAGATTGTCGCCACAGGCACGAGCATGACCATAATGAGCGAAATCTCATGTGACACGTATACACGCGAACGCAGCAGTGAGTCGGCTACACGTGACATGCGCGGATAATACTCCATGGCGAGAGCTACAAAAAGAAGCCCCACATAGCGGTTTACGAGTGTGTATCCAGCCTGATAGTAACCCACTCCGGTATCGGAATCAGTGACATTGAGATATGAGATAAATATGTAATTGCACAGCTGCTCAACGAAGGTCGCAATGGTCATGAATCCGCCAAGCATGAGGAAACTTCGCCCTGTTTCCAATGTCTCGCGCATGGTGATGCGGTGTGCCGGCTTCACATCCGATGCTCGGTAATAAAGCAGTGCCCCGGCTGTAAAAATCGAATACAGTATCAGCGACGGCACGATACTGTCGATTCTCGCGAAGAAATAAAGAGGAATTGAAACTATCAATCCACCTAACGTACCCCACAATGAACCAAGCGCAAGCGGTTTGTATCGTTCGAGGCCCTGCAATATCGCTCCTTCGCTCGAAATAAGAGCTGCAAGAAAAACACTTACCGAGAGAACCACATATTGAATCGAGTGACTGAAATCGCCGAAAGTGATGCGGCTGAGTAACGGTGACGCCATAAGCATTACCAACGCTCCCGCCATACCGAGTATCCATCCCCATCGGCGTACGATGGTGACTATTGCGTCTCTGACTGCCGCTGATTTACCTTTAGAAGCGGCGATGTCACGCACCGCACTGTTGCGGAGGCTCAGCTGCGTAGCCGACGATACAAGATCTATCGCTGAATTGAATATGGAGAAAAGGCCCACGCCCGCCGGTCCTATCCACAGCGATACAAGTTTCATCCTTATGATGCTGCAAAGTATCTGAAGTGACTGTACACCGCCGAATACGCCCATGGCGCGCAGCACGAGTCGTGACAGGGATTTTCGTGATGTCAATGTCATAACCTTATCCTCATTCCTTTTATCGCACCCTTACTCATGAGCAATAGTGATTTAAAAAATGTTGCCTTCCCGCTACGGAAGAGCCTCCATGCCTTTAATGGAATGCGCAGTGCCGCCGTCAACGGGAATGTCTTTGCTATAACAGCTCCGGCCGAAAGCAAAATCCCGTCGTTATCCACCCCACGGCAACCCGTAGTCAACCCCGGATGGCATGCGATTGTGACAGGGAAAAACCGCATTTTAATGCCTCTTGCCCGCGCCGTGAGAAACATTATCTCATCCTCGGCGGCGGAAAAAACAGGAGCACCGGGGCCGAACTGCTCGTTAAACCTCAACTGTCCGGCCGGTGAGTTTCTCCGCAAGGCTATTTCAAAAGTAGTCTGCGAAAAATATTTGGGTATTCGCCCTCCGAGGTCACATTCTCCTGACGGATATACTTTTTCATCAGCGCCCTCGTAGCGGAAAGAAGCGTAATCCACATCAGGATTTTCATCCATTACCCGCCTTACGGCTTCGAGCCTGCCTGCCGTATAAATAAGGTCATCGTCGCCTATAAGCAGAATATCGGCCGTTGCGTTATCGAGAGCGTTATTTCTGTTGGCACTCACACCCTTGCGGCGGTATTTTACAATCTTAACATCGCTACGAGAAGCAAGAGCGTCAGGAATCACACCATCTCCATAGTTCTGCCACGACACTACGTATCCCACTCCGTCAATCTCGGGGAGATTCATCTCTTCCACCCTGCTTATGCCCTCGGGTGTGTGGGTCGGGATCAGAACTTCGAGTGTTGTCATCATTAAGCGTCAGTTACGGGTGTCAGTCCATGTTCCTTGCCCAGACGCAACATCATCTCGCGAGCTTCATCATAGTCGTTGTGAATCTCGCCATCGAGTATAGCATCCTTGATGCGCTGCTTTATTTCGCCCACAAGCGGTCCGCCTCCTATACCGAAAGTTCGCATGATCTCGATTCCGTCGACCGGCGGATTGAAATTCCGGATGTTGTCGCGTTCGTTCACCTCCTCGATTTTCTGCTTCACAATGGCAAGATTGGCCATTATGCGACGCACCTTCTCCTCATTTTTGGAGGTTACATCGGCCTCGCAGAGCAGCAGCAGATCTTCAAGATCCTCACCGGCGTCGTTGACAAGACGGCGAACTGCCGAATCAGTCACTTCATCCTCCACCAGCGCAATAGGCCGCATGTGCAGTTCCACGAGCTTGGCCACATATTTCATTTTATTGTCAAGCGGGAGCTTGAGGTTGCGAAATATCCGCGGTACCATTTTTGATCCCACGAAATTATGATTGTGAAAAGTCCATCCGGCCTTGTCATCCCATTTCTTGGTGACGGGTTTGGCTATATCGTGGAGAAGCGCAGCCCAGCGCAACCACACCTTGTCGGTCATGCGGCTGAGTTTGTCGAGCACTTCGAGCGTGTGATAAAAATTATCCTTGTGGGCGCGTCCGTTCACCACTTCTACCCCTTTCATTGCAGCCAGTTCGGGTAAAATGAGCTTGAGCAGACCGGATTTATAAAGAAGATCCCATCCTATCGACGGACGAGGCGACTCCATGATCTTCATCAATTCGGTTGCAATACGCTCGCGGGTGATAATCTCGATGCGACCGGCATTGCGGGTGAGCGCATCAAACGTTTCGGGGTGTATCTTGAATCCGAGCTGCGTAGCGAAACGGATGGCGCGCAACATACGCAACGGGTCGTCGCTGAACGTGATATCCGGATCAAGAGGCGTGCGGATTATCTGCCGCTCGATATCTCCCATACCGTCAAACATATCTATCAATCTGCCGAAATTTTCGCCCGTATTTACTTGAAGAGCAAGAGCATTAATAGTAAAGTCGCGTCGCGAAAGGTCGTCGGTAAGCGATCCTTCCTCTACCACCGGATTACGGGATTCACGATTATATGACTCCTTGCGTGCTCCTACAAATTCCAGCTCAAGATTATGTTTCTTCACCTGCGCGGTGCCAAAAGTGCGGAACACGCTCAGGTGCGCACCCTTTCCAAGCTTTCCGGCTACAGCTTCGGCAAGTTCGATACCGCTTCCTACCGTCACGAAATCGATATCCTTCGACGGACGACGAAGCACCATATCGCGGACGCAACCGCCCACAGCATAACACTCCCTGCGGAGTTCATTGGCGGTATCACCTACGATATGAAAAACTTTCTTATCTATTTCTTTCTTAAAATCAATCATCAGTCAAACGGAATAATCGCTTCAGGTGCGGGAGTAAGATTCTCCACATGGTCAGAGTGCACGAAATACGTTGATTCTATGCCTACGGCGCCGGCGCCGGGAATCACAAACTTCGGTTCGAGCGCCACAGCATTTCCCGCCGAGATCACGTCACGACTTCTGGGGGCTATCACGGGAAGTTCATTAATCTCTATTCCCACGCCATGCCCGAGGAATCCGGCTTTCTGGCGATGCCCCATGAAGTACTCATGCAGCCCCTCCTCACGGGCTATCTCCTCGGCCCGCTGCCACAACGCTTTGGCCTCGGTACCGGGCACGAGCATCTTCACCAGCTCACGATGTATACGTATGGAACACTCATGAGCCTTTCGCACCTGCTCCGGCAGATTCTCCACCGCTCCCACGCAATAAATACGGGTCATATCGGTCATATATCCGGTATAGTCTCCGTTCATGTCGACCATCACGGTCATTCCGTTTTTAATCAGAGTACCGTCGGCACCCACCGGTAACGAAGGATCCATTCCGGCACCACCCATAGCGAAATCATAGGGCGAAGGATTATCGGAATTTTCACCGGCAAGCACGTTGCCCATATACAATTCCATACTGTCGCCGCTTATGCGGAACTGGCCGAGACAACCCTCGAGTCGGCTCGCGCGCTCAATCTCAATCTGAAGCTCTATATCGCTCATTCCCTCTTTATACAGACGAGGGATGCGGCTATATACATACACCTGCTTTTTTCCACTCATGCGCAGCAATTCAAGAGCGGCGTCGTCTTTCACTGCACGCACCTGACGGAGCAAAGGAGAAACGTTTTTAATTTCAGCACCTGCAAATACCTTTTTAAGCCTTTCGACAGTGCTGTATGACGTAATGTCGAGCTCAAGACCGAGAGACTGAGGCATATTAAAGCCAAGAGTTTCAGCGATTTGCTCAGGCTTATGGACATATACCACTCCGTCACCCTCAAGCTTGAGCGGTCGACGGATGAAATAAATCACCTCACCCGAGCGAGGCACATAAATCTGCCCGGTAAACACTCGTCCGGTAAGAAAATATTTATTGGCGTTATCAGTCACGAGCACAGCCTCCATGCCACCATCCTTCATAGCCGCACGCAGTCGCTCCACTCTCGCCAGTGACACCGCATTATCAAGCAACACAAGTTTATTATAGTCCTGAGATTTGATTTTCATACTCATTAGTTTTTATGTTACAAAAGTAAGAAATTTTTCTTAGAAATCTTATTAAAGCACCCGATGAAGCTACATACCCGAATCGAATTTTTATTCTCAACTAATTTTTTCGTTGAAATATTTGGCCAACTAATCTTTTAGTTTCAAATTTGCATCGTCAACTAAAAAATTAGTTACCATATGAGAAAGAAAGAAACCACCCTAACCGAAAAAGAACTCGAAGTAATGCGAATACTGTGGCAGCACGGGCCGATGTTTGTAAAAGAGATGCTCTCCCACTACCCTGCTCCGGCTCCTCATGTAAATACTGTTTCGACAGTAGTGCGTATTCTCGAAGAAAAAGGTTACGTAAGTCATGAAGCAATTGGCGGTTCGTTCCGCTATCAGGCTGCCGTGCCTATGGGGCAGTGCCGTGAGAAATCGTTTACAAAACTCGTCAGCAATTTTTTCAATAATTCATATAAAAGCGCGGTATCGGCTCTTGTAGAGGATGAAAAAATTTCACTCGACGATCTGCGCGATATAATCCGCATGATCGAAGAAGGCGGCCGATCGGGAAAGGAGGAGTGATATGGGGACTATTTTCATAAACTCCGTATTTTCCTCAATTACGCTCGCCATGCTATGGCTTGTGTGGGGAGCGACCATGCGGCGCCTGAATCTGCCGGCATTTAACCGAAAGATTCTGCTTTCCATCTACGCACTCTCGCTCATCCTGCCTCCGGTGGCTAAAGTAATTGAAAATCAGACTCACGGAAATGTCGTAATCGACTTGGGGATACCGCTTGTAAGCGCTGTAGCCGCTTCGGATGCAGCCCCAGCAGCAACTGATATTTCGTTGATAAAGATTATGACTTCAATGTATCTTGTCATAGCGGTAATGGTATTTCTATACTTTTTATATGGGATCATCACACTCCTGATACTGCGACGGAATACTGAAAAACTGACGTTACCGTCGGGTAAATCTGTCAGGAAAATCAAAACGACATCCATATCACCGTTTTCATTCCTCGGGGAAATATACATTTCCTCATCAATGATTCCGGGAGAAAACGGACATATGCTATTGCTTCATGAATCAGCCCACGTACGCCACCGTCACTGGATAGATCTGCTGCTTGCCCACGCTGTATGCGCTCTCCAATGGTATAATCCCGCCGCATGGAAAATGCGAGCCGACATCAAACGTATTCACGAATACGAAGCTGACGCCGATGTCCTTGAATCCGGAGTCGATGCAAGAGCCTATCAGATATTGCTTCTCAAAAATGCTATCGCTCCTTCCTACACTTCAATTACCGATAACTTCAATCAAAATTCACTTAAATCCCGTATTATTATGATGCACAATTCCTCATCTTCTCCATTGAGCCGACTGCGCTCTTTGTCACTAATTCCTGTGGCAGTTCTCGCATTCTTCGCTATCACATTACCCGCTGCTAAAGCTTTCGCTTGTGAAATAGAAGTAGCTGATAGTGGACCTACTCCCTCAGAAAAGACTGAAACATTGACTTATCATGCCAAAATGTATAATGTCGCTGGTGAAAATACTACTGTTTCCGATATTTATGAAACCGTAGAGGTCATGCCCGAGTATCCCGGAGGTATGACAGCCATGATGATTTACCTGAGTAACAATCTCCGCTATCCCGAAAAGGCTTTTAAGGAAAATATCGAGGGTCGTGTAGTGGCGCGTTTCGTGGTGTCGGCCGAGGGCAAAGTGAAAGATGCAGAAATCGTGAAAGGTATTTCTCCCGAACTTGATGCCGAGGCTCTGTGTGTGGTGAGCTCTCTCCCCGATTTCACACCCGGATATAATAATGGCAATGCCGTGGCATGTTACTTTACACTTCCTATAGTGTTCAAATTGACGGCCGATTCAGATGTACAGCCTGCTCCTAACGCAATTTTTGTAAATGGCAAGAAATATGCAGGTTCAACCGGCGATATAGCTCCTGAGACCATCGAGCGTATCGATGTAGTAAAGAATGACCCAGATTATCCCAACGGCAAAGTAATGATTAACCTCAAGAAATAACACGATTTCCATACTTTTTCACGGGCAACCGCTTCTCATACCTGTGCGGCCGCCCGTCGCCATATTTCATCTGCCGTGTATCAGAAAATTTTGTTACTTTTGCGAAAGAAACATAATTTAATCTTTATCTTATATGGAATTAAAATTCAACAAGCTATCCATTCATGACAAGGTAAAAATCATGGGGCACCGGTTTAACGGGCTCAAAGATATCAAGGCAGCCGTGGAACTTTCAAGCAGCGACAAAGACATGAACTGGTTTCTCAGGGCTCATGCCAATAAAGATTACACGAAACTGAAGGATATACATGTAGCGGAGATATGGGCTTCATATCCTTGCTTTGATTCATCAGACAGCTTATATGAGAACCGTACTTATCAGAATTATTTCTTTTCCCGCGAACCGTTTACTGAAAAAAGACTCAGAGAGATATTTGAATCATGCCGCATAGAAATGAATTTTCGATTAATAAACGATGACATGCCGGCATGGGCCGCTCCGGCTCTTTATTATGAAGGAGATGGTGATGAAATGGTGCTCGCGATAAGTATGAACCGCGAAAATGAAAAACCGGTATCGGTATTTCAAAAAATTATATCACGTCTGAAAAAAATATTTTGTCAGTCGCGACAAAATGGTTAACTTTGGGAAAAATCTAAAACCATCAATCAACTAATCTAACTTTTCCATCATGTTACGACAGCAAGATATTGAGCTTCTGGCTCAGCGTGGCATCACTGTGGAGCAGGCTGAAAAGCAGCTCGAGCGTTTCGCCACCGGTTTCCCCTATCTTAAAATCAAAGACGCCGCCCGCGTAGGCGAAGGTATCATCCGGCTCACTCCCGGCGAGGAAGACGGTGCTATCGAGCGCTGGAAACAATATCTCGCCCATGGTGGAGAGGTAATGAAATTCGTACCGGCTTCAGGCGCTGCCTCGCGCATGTTCAAGGCTTTATTTGAATACGTCGACGGTGGCACCGACGAGCTTAAAGAAGGTTCGCCCGTCGCTGTGCTCATCGCCTCGCTCGACAAGCTTCCTTTCATTCCTGAACTCGAGGCTGCATGCAAAAAACTCTATGATACTGACCTCGACACACTCGTAAAAGCCGGTCGCAATCGCGACGTAATCCGCGCGATCGTAGCTGCCGACGGAATGAACTACGGCGGTCTGCCCAAGGGCCTTCTCAAATTCCATTCTTATCCCGAAGGCTCGCGCACACCTGTAGAAGAACATCTCACAGAGGGAGCGCAGACAGCAGCCAATTCCGAAGGAGTGGTCAAACTGCACTTTACCGTATCGGCCAACCACCGCAAGCTCTTTGAAGACAAGCTTGCCGAAGTGATTCCTCAGGCCGAAGCCCGTACCGGCAAGAAATTCGTCGTGACAATGAGCGAACAGAAGCCGTCGACCGACACTATCGCGGCTAACCCCGACAATACACCATTTATCGAAGACGGTCACATAGTGCTCCGCCCCGGTGGTCATGGAGCTCTTATCGAGAACCTTAACGACATTGATTCGGCAGTGGTATTTATCAAGAATATTGACAACGTAGTGCCCGACAGCCGCCGTGCCGATACCATCCGCTACAAGGAAGTTCTCGCCGGCGTGCTCCTCGAGACACACGATACTATCGAGCAATTCCTCGTTAACCTTGACCAGAACATATATACCCCCGAGTCGCTTGCCGAAATTCTTGATTTCATGCACAAGCGCCTGTTTATCTACGACAACGTCGACCTCAACGACAGCGATGCCGTGGTGAAATACATCAAGGAAAAACTCAACCGTCCGTTGCGCGTGTGCGGTATGGTGAAAAACGAGGGTGAACCCGGCGGCGGCCCCTTCATCGCCTACAATGCCGATGGTACTGCATCGCCTCAGATTCTTGAAAGCAATCAGGTTGATCCCGACAACGAGGAATACATGAAGATGATGAAAACGGCCACTCACTTCAATCCCGTCGACCTTGTATGCTACGTGAAAGACGGCGCCAAGAAGAAATTTGATCTCACCAAATATGTCGATCCTGCTACCGGATTCATCTCATCAAAGTCGAGCCACGGCAAGGAACTGCGTGCAATGGAGCTTCCCGGACTGTGGAACGGCGCCATGAGCGACTGGAACACCGTATTCGTTGAAGTACCGGTATCGACATTCAATCCCGTCAAGACTGTCAACGATCTTCTGCGTCCCGCCCATCAGGGATAACAGCTGATTTATGAATTATCCGAGGAAGGCTGACCAAGATGTCAACCTTCCTCTTGTTTATGGCGTTATAAAGATATGAGTAAGAAAGATGACATACAGAAAATTTATCGTGAGGTATTCAACGACTCTCCCGAGTACGTGAAAATGCTTTTCGATGCCATTTATACCGACCGCGAAGGGATGTTGCTGGCCGGCCCCGACGGTCAGCCCGCTTCAATCATGCTTCTTCGTGATTTCGAGATGTCTTTTCATGGAAGCCGCGTGCCGGTTGCCTATATCCACGGCGCCGCTACCCGTCGCTCCCAGCGAGGCAAGGGACTGATGTCGCGACTTATTGTCGATGCAATACGTCAGGCCGCCTCACGTGGCGATATGATGGTGACTCTGATTCCAGCCAACAACGCTCTCTATTATTTTTACGCCCAATACGGATTCAACACCGTGTTCTATATGAAAGAACAGCGGTTTACATCGCTCCATTCTTTCACCGACGGAGAGGATGCGGGTCACGTATATCATGCCGCTACTGATATTGACCATGACAGACTCTGGGAAGCTTTCAATCGCTTTCAGCTTGCCCGTCAGTGCTACATATTACATTCCCGCGAGGGATTCCGCGCGATACTTGAAGATAACCGCATAGACGGCGGAGACTTCGTGGTGATGACCCGCGACGATGAAGATCTCGGCCCGCAGATCGTTTCCATGGCTTGGGCCGTAAAGCGCGATGATCTGCTGGTGGTCACCGATCTTATGGGCGATGACCGGGCAGCTCGAATGGCGGCGATGCGTCAGTTGCGCGCCCTCCATCCTGATATGCCGTTTCTTCTCTACGCTCCACCCACTGACAGCACCGGCGGACGGCTTATGCCCCGCGGCATGGGACGAATAGTCAACGTGCTCAAATGCCTTCAAGCAGTAGCATCAGCCGACAAGAATCTGAGTCTGAAGATAAAGGTATACGACGATTACCTTTCAGCACTCAATTCTCATACCTACATCATTGACCGTGGCGAAGTAAGAATAGATGACTCCTATCGCGGACGCCTCGACTTCGACATAACGGTCGACGTGCTTTCATCAATAGTATTCAATTCCAAGGCAATCTCCGATATCATAGGTTTCCCCTCAGTGCGGCCAATGATTTCACTGATGCTCGACTAAGAAAAACTTATATAATTATGATCATCAATTCAGCCCGGTTCTCAATATCGAGTCCTAAAGTGGAAAAATGTCCCCCCACCCTCCTCCATGAATATGCTTTCATCGGACGAAGCAACGTGGGAAAGTCATCGCTGATCAATATGCTCACCGGCCACAGCCGGCTGGCCAAGACCTCAGCCACCCCCGGAAAGACTCTGCTTATAAATCATTTTCTCATCAACGATTCGTGGTATATTGTCGACCTCCCCGGTTACGGATACGCGCGCCGCGGGCAGGAACAACGCGACGCCCTGCAGAAAATGATCGAGGGATACATCCTCAACCGCGAGCAGATGACATGCCTGTTTCTGCTTATCGACTCCCGCCACGAACCGTTGAAAATCGATATGGATTTCATGAACTGGCTCGGAGAAAACGGTGTGCCTTTTGCCATCGTGTTCACTAAACTCGACAAGCAGAGTAAAAGCGCCGGCAACCGCAACGTGCAGATGTATATAAACAAAATACTCGAGACATGGGAAGAACTGCCGCCTGTTTTCATGACTTCCAGCGAGGATGGCCGCGGCCGCGAAGAACTCCTCGGGTATATCGAGCAGCTCAATCAACTGCCCGTAGGATATGCCGATGAGGCCTCCGGTGATGAAGAAACAGAGGGAAACGACACTGAAGAGTAAACCTTTTCGCTGTCTGCGATGTTAAAATAACAAAAGAACAAATTAACTTAAAAAAATTCAGATATGGACAAGAATGTAAACAAACCCGCCGACGAATACCGTGGAGTAGACGTCAACGTAGCCGACAACGAAAAAGTTAACGCCGAACTCGTAAAAGAAGAAACCGCCGCTCTCAACAACAACCCCCGCGACAACAATCTCGACGAATAACTGATAGATCGCTGCAATCAATTTATCAGTCATCAACAGCGAGGCTGCATCGTAATAAACCTTACGTTGCAGCCTCGTGAAATTTGCGTAACTTCAGGATATTATTGTTTATCCGGGTGAACTTTATCACGGAGAAGGATGTTATAATGAAAAACTAACTAACACACCCCCTGATTATGGATATTCAAGAAATTATCAAACAGCTTACAGCCAAGTTCGGCAACGGTTTCGACATCTCAAAGGTAACCGACGTACTCAAGACATTGGATCTTAAGAATTTATCTTTTTCTGACATCGTATCAAAACTCGGTGCAGAAGGCCTTCTGAAAAATGTCAATCTCGACAGCGTAAAAGGCAATGTAATGGACGAATTAAAGAGCAAAGCCGGCGGTATGCTCGGCGGCATTTTCGGAAAATAATACATCAATATAACTGAACTACCCTGAGGCTGTGTCGTAGGCACAGCCTCATTAATTTTATGTTGTATATAATAATTATTTTGAAAACGTCTCACTTATTACAAATATTTTAATTATCTTTGTAATAGATAAATAACTCACAAAACTCTATGGGCGGAATAGGAAGTGATGGCGCACGAAAAAACGCCGGACGTAAACCGATCGAGGATATGCCGAAATCAATAATCTCGATTTCGCTTACGGCGTGGCAGCTTGATCTGATCAAGGATGAAGCCTCCCGTCGCCGCCAGCCGGTGTCTAACATGATAACAGAATTATTAACCTAAGGCCTCGAAGGATGACGCATTACGTTGTATTATTTACAGTCTGCATACTCGTGTTCATATTCTCCAAGAGTATGAAAGCTACGATGTGGGCGCTGTTTTTCTTCCTTGTAGGGCTGGTATGTCTATTGGTCGAGCAACCTATGTGGGGGCTTTTGGTGTTAGTTACGTTCATTGCGCTGGTGTGGCTATATATAGCGAAATTTTACGGTAAAGCCCGGGAAAAGCGCAACGAGACACGCCGTGCTTATATCCGCAAGAAATATTACGGTATCGAGGAACTCGACGAAAACGGCAACCCGAAGTATGATTACTATTCGGCCATGACAGAAGAAGAAAAGGCTCAGGAAGCCTTGGACATGTGGAAGGAGGACGAGAGGGAACGCCGTAAATTAATGACAAAAGAAGAACGCAAGGAGGAAGAAAGAATGCAACGACAAATCGAGGCTGAGATTTATTATAATTCGCTTAGTTGGTCAGAACGACGACATTCAAAAAGCTCAAGATAATAATTACCTGATATGCGTCCTTTATGGTACATATCAGGTAAATTATTTCTGTGTCATTAAATAAAATGACACAATGGCTTCATTTTCATGGTCATCAGAATAGAATCAATTTTTATAAAAATTTAATTCCGAAAATTCTGTTGCCATAAGAAAATCGAACTAAAATTATTACGAATATTTAGAAATTGATTTTTAGAATAAATTCTTAATAATCCAAAAAAGTGGCGGGGGTGTGGGGGATAATTGCTAACTTTGCTTTTTGAAGCGAATACGATATGTCAACGAAATATTTCACCCCCGAAGAGCACACCCGCGTGCGTGAAATCCTTGCCGGACTGGGCGAGGCTGCCGCCGACGTGTTTACCCGCGATGATTACATCACTCTTCGCCGGCTTATTGCCGACGCCGTGGCCGAGGGCAAACTTGAGCGCGACCGCTACGGTATCAATCCTGTTCAACACAATCTCGATACGGCTCTTACCCTTTGCGAAATGGTGTCGGCCGACCGCAACATGATCCTTTCGATCATGCTATATGAGCTATGCCAGAGCGGTGTAATCACCACCGATCAGATTGCCGAGAAATGGGACGAGGATGTGGTGAGACTTGTAAACGGCATGCTGAAAGTGGCCACGCTCTACGGTTCGCACGGTGTGGTAAAGACCGACAATTTCCGCAAGCTGCTCATGACGTTTGCCGAGGATATACGCGTAATTATCATTATGATAGTTGACCGTCTCACCCTCATGCGCGCCATAAATCATCATCCCGATGAAAAGTTCGTGGCCGACACAGCATTTGAGGCCAACTATCTCTACGCGCCCCTCGCCCACCGTCTGGGATTATATAAAATCAAGGGTGAGCTTGAGGACATGTCGCTGAAATATACCGCGCGCGATACCTACACAAAAATTGCGCGGGAGCTTAACGCCACCAAGGTGACGCGCGACGCTTATATCGCCGACTTTATCGCGCCGCTTAAGGAGCGTATCGACGCCACGGGACTCAAATATGAGATCAAGGGGCGCACAAAATCGATATTTTCGATATGGAACAAACTCCGCCGCCAGAAAGTGGAGATGAAGGATATATATGATCTTTTCGCAATCCGTATCATACTTGACGTTCCTCTGGAGCAGGAAAAAGCTGAGTGCTGGAAGATATATTCGATCGTAGCCGACATGTACACACCCAACCCTGCACGCATGAAAGACTGGCTCAGTATTCCGAAAAGCAACGGTTACGAGTCGCTTCACACCACAGTGCTGGGCCCGGGCGAAAAATGGGTGGAGGTACAGATCAGAACCCGACGCATGGACCTGATCGCTGAAAAGGGTCTTGCCGCACACTGGAAATACAAAGGCATCAAGAGCGAGAGCAACCTCGACTCGTGGATGAACAATATACGCGACATACTCGAGACCGCCGAAGGTCCCATGGAGCTGATGAAGAACTTCAAGATGGATCTTTACAGCAATGAGGTATTCGTGTTCACACCCAAGGGCGACCTCTACAAGCTCCCCGAGGGTGCCACTGTGCTTGACTTCGCTTTCAACATTCATTCAAAGCTCGGATGCACGTGTGTAGGCGGCAAGGTAAACGGCCGCAACCGAAAGCTCAACTATAAGCTCAAGAGCGGCGATACCGTGGAGATATCGACTTCCCCTCAACAGATGCCCAAAGTTGACTGGCTTAACTTTGTGGTCACTTCAAAAGCCCGCACCAAGATACGCCAGAGCATAAAGGAACTCGAGCACCGCTCCTCCGAACTTGGCAAGGAACTGCTGATGCGGCGCTTCAAAAACCGCAAGATAGATATCGACGAGGGAATGCTGATGCGCACCATCAAGCGGCTCCAGTTCAAGACCGTCACCGATTTCTACAACGAAATTTCGGCCGAGCGCCTAAATATCAATGATGTAATAGCCCAGTATGAGCAGACCGAGCGCGAACTGCACACCGACAGCAAAGAGCGCACGAGTGCCGAGGAATTTGAACTGCGTCCCGTAGATGAGCGCGATCAGGAATCAGGCGATGTGCTCATCATAGGCGATAATGTGAAAGGTATCAACTACCGGCTGGCTCGCTGCTGCAATCCTATCTACGGCGATGAGGTATTCGGTTTCGTGTCATCCGAAGGAGTTATTAAGATACATCGCTGCGACTGTCCGAATGCAGCGAATATCAGGCAGAAATATCCTTATCGCGTTATCACCACCCGCTGGTCGGGCAAAGCAGGAAAACAATTTACCGCGATGCTCCGCATAGTGGGTCAGGACGACATAGGTATCGTGACCAACATATCATCGATAATCAACAAGGAAAAGGACGTGACGCTGCGCGACATATCCGTATCTTCTCACTACGGTACATTCTCGGGTCACCTCGTTCTGGGAATCAGCAACACGTCATCACTCGAAAACATAATACGTAAAATCAGAACTGTAAAAGGCGTAAAAGATGTTCAACGCAGCAACTAAAACCATCGCGGGCGCATTGCTCGCAGTGCTGGTCGCATGCTCAGGCGACAGCGAGAAGAAACTTGCCCAAGATCTTTATGATCAGGCCGCGGAAGCAGTGGAGACCGCCCGATATTCATCGGCTGTAATGCTTCTCGATTCTCTCAAGTCAACCTATCCCCGACAGATAGAGATACGCCGCCGCGCGCTTCACCTTACCGCCCGCGCCAACGAAGGTCTCGCCCTGAAACATCTCGAGAGCGCCGACTCAACTCTTGCCGTAATTTCGGCTGAGACCGAGGCGATGAAAGACCGAATCAAAATGGTGGAGAATCCCGTGGAAAACTACTACGTGGCGGCCACATCCAACCCCGGCAATTTCATAGGCACCGACGGATTGCAGGCACGCCTGTCGCCCGACGGACAACTTTACCTTATATCCTCACTCGGATCAAGGAAAGTAAAAAGCACATCGGTGGCCGTGGAGTGTGCCGGCGAGCGCGCGGTTACAGCTACGGTTGCTCACGACGGCGAGCGCAACGACCGCTCGATGGGACCGGAGGTGATAACATTCATGGGAGTGGAATGTGACTCTGTGGCTAACTTCATTGCCTCGCATGAAGGTGAACCCATCACACTCACATTTATCGGCGACAAGAGCTATTCGATGAAACTTCCGTCCGGTCAAGCCGAGGAAATAGCCACCGTGACCCGTTACGCCACCCTGCTCCGCCGCGGACGCGCCGCTGTGCTTGAAAAGGAAAAGCAGCAGCGCATACTCGACACCGCCCGCTCACAGGCAGCGCGGACATTTACTGAGGAAACGACTTCGGAAAAATAATCAGGACACGAAAGCGCCGTCGGCAAGCAACTCGCGGTAACCGCGGTTGAAATAATGGCGCTGAAAATCTTCCTGACGAAGAATGCGGTAATTGTATATCACCACATCAAGATCGATGGTGACATTACCTACTGGCTCCGACTCCTTATCGGCTCTGCCGTGGTCAGCCTCATATTCCTTGAGCTTGTCAATGAGTTTTTCAGGCTCGAGGGCGGTATGTCCGTGAACCACGGCATTAAGATACGGATCATCGATACCGTTGAATGCCGGCGATTCATACACCGACGACCGGCGCACATCGGCAAGAAGTTTTTCAAGAAACGCGAGAGCTTTTTCTATCTGCTCCTCACGGTCGGGAGTATTGCTACCCAACCCTATGGTACAAGGATAAGTTGTCATTGATTCATTCCTTTCATTGTTAAAGCTATACGGCCACGCGCCACATCCACATCCATCACCTTGACTTTCACATGCGAGCCTATGCTCACCACCTCGGAAGGCGATGATATGAACTTGTCGGAGAGCTGGGATATGTGGATAAGTCCGTTTTCCTTCATTCCGAGGTCGACAAACACTCCGAAAGCGGTGATATTGTTGACTTTTCCGGTAAGTTGCTGACCGATGTAGAGATCATCGATCTTACGTATGGTGCTGTCGTAATATTCTTCTTCAGGCGCGGTACGTGGATCGCGTCCGGGTTTCTCAAGTTCCATCACTATATCAGTGAGAGTAGGCAATCCCACCGTTTTGTTAACATACCTTTCAAGATCTATGTTGTGGACAAGATTCTTGTCGCGAAGCAACCGGTTAACGTCGGCCTTATAATCAGCCGCCATCGTCTCCACCACTCCGTAGCTTTCAGGATGCACACCAGTATTGTCAAGCGGATTCACCGCACCCGGTATACGCAGGAACCCGGCACACTGCTGAAAAGCCTTCTCGCCCATGCGGGGTACTTCGAGAAGCTGGCGGCGCGAAGTGAAATCGCCATGCTCAGCACGGTACTTCACGATATTTCCGGCAAGAGCCTGCCCGATTCCCGATACATATGAAAGTAACTGCTTCGATGCGGTATTTACGTTGACTCCCACCGAATTCACGCAGTTGCTCACCACATAGTCAAGTGTATCTTTAAGTCGTGACTGGTTTACATCGTGCTGATACTGACCTACGCCTATCGACTTGGGATCGATCTTGACAAGCTCGGCTAGCGGGTCAAGCAGACGCCGCCCTATCGACACGGCTCCGCGCACGGTCACATCCTCGTCAGGAAATTCCTCGCGTGCCACGTCAGAAGCCGAGTAGATGCTCGCACCTTGCTCGCTAACCATATATACCTGCACCTTACGCGGGAAATTAAGACTTTTCACAAACCGCTCTGTCTCACGTCCCGCCGTGCCGTTGCCTATCGCAATAGCATCGATACGGTAATTATCCACGTAATAAAACAGTGCTTTCTCGGAATTGAAATAATCGTTTGCCGGGGGATGGGGATAAATGACATCGTGATTAAGCAGATTGCCCTGCTCGTCGAGAACCACCAGCTTGCATCCCGTGCGGAATCCGGGATCGAGAGCGAGTATACGTTTCCGGCCGAGGGGTGCACTCATGAGCAGCTGCTTCACATTGTCGGCAAACATCTGAATGGCGGCATCATCGCTGCGCTCTTTCACCGCAGCTGATACTTCGTTTTCTATCGACGGACGTATGAGACGGCGGTATCCGTCCTTAACGGCATTTTTAACCAGTTCGGCACATGCTGCCGTAGCCTGAGGCTTGACAAACATTCGGTTCAGACGGTCAATCATCTCGTCATCGTCAATCGACACCGACACTTTCAGCACACCCTCATTTTCACCGCGGCGTATCGCCAGATAGCGGTGGGAATTACACATGCGCAGCGGCTCGGAATAATTGAAATAGTTACTGAACGTGTTTCCTTCCTCCTCCTTGCCGGGAATGACCTTTGCCGAGATCATGGCACCACGCTGATAGCGTGAGCGCACTATGCTGCGGGCTTTGGCACTCTCACTCACCCACTCCGCAATTATGTCGGACGCACCGGCCACTGCATCGTCGACCGCAGGCACGTCATCGTTCAGAAAACGGACTGAGGCAGCATCCACATCCTCAACATTCTGCGACATTATCATTCGCGCGAGCGGCTCAAGCCCTTTGGCACGTGCCATTTGCGCGCGCGTCTGCCGCTTGGGCTTATAGGGAAGATACAAGTCTTCGAGAGCAATCGGATCAAATTCCTCCGCGATACGCTGTTCCATCTCCGGAGTAAGCGCACCGGCGGCCTTCACGGCTGCAATAATGGTCTCCTTGCGGTGGTAAATTTCCGTAAGAGCCTTGTGCCTCTCGGCAACGGCATGAACGGTGATATCGGTCATTCCGCCTGTCTTTTCCTTACGGTAACGACTTATGAAAGGAATAGTGGCACCTTCGTCGAGCATCTTCAGAGTTGCCGAAATATACTTTTTGAGGATATTGAATTCCTTGCTTATAATATTGACGTGATCGTTTGCCATTTCAGGATGTTATGGTAATCGTTTCAGAGTGATGAGTGTGATTTCGGGAGTAGCGCCTATGCGGGCCGGCATTCCTACAGTCCCGATTCCGATATTAACGTATAATTTATTGTCAGTGTTATCCGAGGTGTACAGCCCACCCCATGTGGGATAGCGGAACACAGCCGGCGACCATCCGAATGCCTCGATCTGCATGGCATGTGTGTGACCCGACAGGGTAAGTGCTATATGCTTGTCGGCATCGTCGGCAACCGCATCGACCCAGTGAACGGGATTATGCGAAAGAAGAATCTTGGTTATGCTGTCGCCGTGCGTGGAGTAGGCGTGATTTAGGGCGCCGTAGCTATGGAAAGGCGGGTCGGCGATATTCT
>JAIDUB010000052.1 GCA_029060405.1 Duncaniella sp.
AGAGCCGATGGCGGGATTTGAACCCGCGACCTCTTCCTTACCAAGGAAGTGCTCTACCCCTGAGCTACATAGGCAAGATTTAGAGCGGAAGACGAGGCTCAAACTCGCGACCCTCAGCTTGGAAGGCTGATGCTCTATCAACTGAGCTACTTCCGCATTTCTGCGTAGAGTATTTTGTGGGCGAAGATGGATTCGAACCACCGAAGGTAAAAACCAGCAGATTTACAGTCTGCCCCATTTGGCCACTCTGGTATTCGCCCAAAATTTCTTTTTCTCATCCCGGTCCTCAGACCGGTGTTTCAGTTATGTCGAGCCTCTTGTCGGATTCGAACCAACGACCCCGAGATTACAAATCACGTGCTCTGGCCAACTGAGCTAAAGAGGCAATAAGTCGATGTACTCTACTGCTTGACAGGGGCGTTTGTCCCTTAAAGCGATGCAAAGTTAGAGCATTTAATTTAATTGCGCAAACATTTTAACGATTTTTTTGACTAAAAAACTCGACAATTTACACTCATACCTGAAAATCAGAGCGTTACCGCTTCATCACTTTTCTTCGCGGCGCGGCACCGATACGTGTATGAGATCAAGGCGCGTAGCCGTGCGCTCCTTGATGGTGAATGATATATCGTCGATCTCGATAGTCTCGCCCTGCGCCGGCAGCGATCCGGTCTTATAGAGGATATAGCCCGCGAGGGTCTGATATTCGTCATCCTCGGGTATGTCTATACGGTAATCGTCGCGCAACGTGCGCACTTCTATACGTCCCGAGAAGTCATATTCGCCCGGAGCTGTCTCCACGGCCGTGAAGCTCGATTTGTCGTGCTCATCCTGAATATCTCCGAATATTTCCTCCACGAGGTCCTCGAGGGTGATCATTCCGGCCGTGCCGCCGAACTCATCGACCACTATCGTCATCGACCGCTTCTCGGCGAGCATGCGCTTCATCATCACGGGCGCCAGCAGCGTCTCGGGGGCATACAGCACCTCCTTGATGCTTTCCTTCCAGTCACGGGAGGGGTCAAACAGTTCCGATACATGGATATAACCGAGAATGGTATCGATATCGTCGCGGTATATTATTATCTTGCTGCGGCCGCTCTGGGTGAAAAGTTGCGAGAGCTGGGAACGGTCGGTATCGTCGATGTCCACCGCCACGAGCTCGTTGCGGGGCACCATGCAGTCGCGCAGCGGGGTGCGCGAGAAGTCGAGTGCGTTGTGGAATATCTTCACCTCGTTCTCCACGGGCACCACGGTCTCGGCTTCCACATCGTCGATGGTCTTTTCGAGATAATTGTTGAGTTCCGATATCGAAAGCACGCCCATGCGCTGGTCCTCGGCTTTCACACCGGCCATGCGCATCAGCACTTTGGATATCCACGCCGTAAACCATGAGACAGGATACAGGATAATATAGAAAATGTATATGGGCAGCGCGAAGAGCTTGAGCGACGTATAGGGATTGATGCGGAATATCGACTTGGGTATAAACTCGCCTGTAAACAGTATCACGAGTGTGGATATGAGCGACTGAAGCGTAAGCACCACGGCCTGATTGTGGCTGATATGCGCTTCTATCCACGGCTCGAGCAGGGCAGCCGCGCCCATACCGTAGACCACGAGCATGATATTGTTGCCTACAAGGATGGTGGATATGAAGAAGTCCTGCTTGGAGTAGTAGCGGCCTATGATGCCGTTGATGAGTCCGCCGCGGCTCACGTCGAGACCAATGCGTACGCGGTCAGATGTAATGAATGCTATCTCCATGCCCGAGAACAGGGCCGAGAGCACGAGCGATATGAGCGCTATTATGAGCCATGAAGTAAGGTCCATAGAAATAAAATGCGGTTATTGTTGGATTGTGTCGCGGCGGGAGGCGGAGCGGTCGGTGGTAAAGGCCGCGGCGGGGAATATGCCCGACACGTCGCGAATGGTGTAGCGTGTAAGTTGTTCGTTGGAGGTGAACCCGTTGCCTTCAAGCGTCTTGTCATGGCGCTCTATGTGGATAAACGAGTCGGAATATACCTTGTGCATCTTCTGATCCCAGAAGAGCTGGTTGGTGAGGAATTTTTCGCCGGCGGTGTTGCTGATGCTCACGTGTCCGTCGAGACGCCACAGCTGGCGCTCCTTGAAGTAGGTGGCCGAGTCGGCTTTCACGGTAGCCTCGACCTCCATGCGGTCGCCGAAGCGCTCAAGCAGCAGCGACTCTGGAAACCGCCACACGGGGTCGGCGGTCTCGTCGTAGACATACCACACCGGCGCCGTGATGCGGAAGCGGGTGATGCCCGAGTCGGAAATCAGAGTCTCCACATTGCGGGTGAGCATGGTGGGGGTGACATCGACATCGATGTCGGTCATCCCCACGGGCTTGTCGTCGCTGCATGCGGCGGCTGCCAACGCGGCGAGAAATATCAGCGGCAACTGTCTCATGCCCTGCCGGTCATCGGATCTTGCTCTGGAAGAACCACAGCTGATTGAATGTGATACCCAGAGTGATGTTATAATAATTCTCGGTCAGGAGCGCCTGCGGATAAGCCCGGCGGCGCATATATTCAAAACCGAGGTTTATGATTGTCTTGGAGCTGATGGCGGGGAATCCGAAGCCGCACGACACGCCGAAGTCGCGCACATGATTGTCGTTGACCATGATGTAATCGCGGTTATAATATCCGCCGAGGCGGTAGGCCGTGCGCTTGAAGAAGCTGCCGCGTGGATCAGGGGTATAAGAGGCGCCGAGGGCCATACGGTAGCGGTTGTCAAACTTCGTGCGGGTAAAGCTGTCGAAGCCCTTGAACTTGGCATCGGCCCAGTTCTGATAGGTGAAATCGGCTTCAACCGATACCGAGTTCTTATAATTCCAAGCAATACCTGCACCATACGACGAGGGCAGCGAATAGTTGCCCTTCAGATCGTGCTCGTCCTGACGGGTGGTCTCCTGATCGGCCGAGGTGTCGTATTTCTGCACGTAGGTATTACCGAGCAGGGATTTCTCGGGTGAGTAGGTAAAGCCGAGTGTAAGCGAGTTGTCGCGGTTGAATGGAATGGTGTACTGCACGCCGGCCTCGAAGTGGAAATCCTGCACTTCCATCACCTGCTCGAAAAGCGAGGTGCTTCCGAGCTGAGTGGTGGCGTAAACGTCGTTGTACACGTTGCCAAACATATATGCGAAATTGAAACCGATGCGGAAATTCTTGAAGGGAGTGGCACCGGCACCTATATAGAGCTGATTGAAGCCGCCGTTGCCCTGATGGGACGACGAGCCGTTTTTGATTTCGTTGCCGAATGCGTATCCTACCGACGAGTAAGGCACCAGACCCACCGACATGCCGAGCCAACGGGTGACGGGGAAAGCCATAGTGATATAGTCAAGACCGCCGCCGTAGTCGTTACGGGTGCCGTCGACATCCTTCTGATTGATAAACGTGAAGTCGAGCCCCATA
The DNA here is from genome assembly GCA_029060405.1 of Duncaniella sp. Classification (GTDB taxonomy): domain Bacteria; phylum Bacteroidota; class Bacteroidia; order Bacteroidales; family Muribaculaceae; genus Duncaniella. The sequence continues at coordinate 3,441 of JAIDUB010000052.1, forward strand.
TCGAAAAGGAAAGTGAGCGAATCAGTGGAGGCATACGAGGCCGGATTCATCACATTGACCTGACGGCCGGAGTGCATGGCATAGCCCACACCTCCCATCTGGCGCTGCGCCGTGGTGGCGTTTTCGCGGAGCTGTCCGTAGCCAAACATCGAGTAAGGGCTGTTGATCTGAGCCTTGGCGGGAAATAATACCGCGATAAAGGCGGCGACTAAAGCGAGCTTAAATATTTTCATTATATCTTAATATTCTGTATAGACCGTTATCTACTAAATGGGGCTCGGTCACCGGATTGCAGTGACTGAGATAGGGAGCGAGGAGCCGTCCGTTGCCGCCGGTGAGCACCACCGCCATGTCAGCGTCGCGGCCGGCCGCATGACGGCGGAAGTAGTCCACCGCTCCGGCCATCGACAACAGGCATCCCGAAAGAATTGCCGACGGAGTGTCAGTGCCGTACACCGCCGGAGAAGATTGCACTTCGGCCGGCGACGCCACGAGCGGCAGCCTCGCCGTGAAGCGGTGAAGCGCCTGAAGCTGCATATCAAGTCCCGGCGCGATATTGCCTCCGCGGAATGTGCCCGACGCATCGAGATAGTCGATGGTAATGGCCGTACCCGCATCCACCACCACCGTGTCGCGTCGCGGAAAGATGGCTGCGGCTCCCACGGCAGCCGCTATGCGGTCGACTCCCAGTGTGGAGCGCGAGGCATAGTCGATACCTATGGGAACGGGGGTAAACGGCGTGAGCTCCATCACCATGCCGGCAAGCGGGCGGAGCGACTCGGCAAGCGTGGAGTCATAACCCGCCACCGACGCCATGATTATACCGGCGAGGCGACGGCCGCCCACGAAGTCCGACACCGCTTCGGGTGTCACTTCTTCAGCCGCTGCCGAGGCTATGAGCGTGTCATCGCGGCGCAGCGACATCTTGGCTACCGAATTGCCATGGTCGATGGTGAGGTATAACTTTTCCATTATCAAGCGGCAAAGTTACGAAATTGCCCTTGAGTAACCGAGTGCGGTGATATTTTTAACATTTATTTCGACTCGCGGGAGCGCATGCGCGGTATCATCAGCGACGTATAAATCTGGAGCGCACCGCCCGCGAGGGTAAATGCGAGCCAATCGGTCGAGCTGCCGCCGCTGATGAAGAGAAACACCGCCGCAGCGACAAAAAACAGGCCGCAGAACACATCGAGCCTGTAAAGACGCTTGAGGCGGAGCGACGCTCCTTCGGGCACGGGAGTGAAAATCTTTCCGGCAAGCACCAGCACGGCACCGGCGGCATATACATAGCGCGCCGTGGTCACGGCGACATGAAGCAGCGGCATGGCTGCAGCAATCATCACAATAACAAGCCCGGCTGTAGCTACGGCCGGGGCAAGGGTGGATTTATTCAAAAATGTAGACATCTTCGTTGGGGTGTTGCATGTGGTGCTGCTCGCGCACGATGCGTTCCATCGTCTCGCGGTCGGTATCGAGCGATGCGTTGAGACGGCGATAATAGTTGAGCGTGTCGAGTTCGTGGCGTATCTCGGTGGTGAGGCGGTCTATCTCCTTCTCGGCCTCATAGGTGTCCACTACCGAGTTTTCATTGAAAAACATCACGAATGCGGCCACGGCTATCGCGCCTAAAAGCGTGAACGAGAGATAGCGGCGGCACCATGCTAAAAATCTATCCATTTTTATTGAGCGAGAGATTAAAACTGTGAGGATATGGTTAACGAGCAAGAGCTTCGGCTATACGGCGGCATGCCTTACCGTCGCCGTAGGGGTTTACCGCCTGAGCCATCGAAGCATAAAGAGCCTCGTCGTCGAGCAGCGCCTGAAGATTTTTCACTATTGCCTCGCGCGACGTGCCCACGAGTTTCACCGTGCCCGCATCGAGAGCCTCGGGGCGCTCGGTGGTATCGCGCATCACGAGCACAGGTTTGCCCAGACCGGGAGCCTCCTCCTGAATACCGCCGCTGTCGGTAAGTATCACGGCGGCCTTCTCCATCAGATACACGAATTTCAGATATTCGAGCGGCTCGATGAAGAATATATTGGAGTAAGCCTTGAGATCGTTGCCGAACACTTCGGCGATGGGGCGGCGCACATTGGGGTTAAGGTGCATCGGGTATACGAAATCCACGTCGGGATTAGCCTCGGCAAGCTGCTTGACAGCCGTGCAGATATTGATGAATCCTTCGCCGAAGTTCTCGCGACGGTGGCCGGTGATGAGCACGAGCCGGCGTGTCCCGTCGGCCAGCCGGTCGGTATCATAACCGTCGGCCACAAGCTCCTCGTGGAGGCGTGAGCGCAACTGCCCGTCGTCCTTGATTTTGTCGACCACCATATAAAGGGCGTCGATCACGGTATTGCCGGTGACGGTGATCGACTTCGGGTCAACACGCTCGGCCACGAGATTGGACTGCGACAGCGGAGTGGGCGCGAAATTATATGTGGCGATGCGCGATGTTATCTGACGGTTGATTTCCTCGGGCCAAGGAGAGTATATATTATATGTGCGGAGACCTGCCTCTACATGCCCTACCGGAATCTGACGGTAAAATGCGGCGAGGGCTGCGGCCGTGGAAGTGGTGGTATCGCCATGCACGAGCACCACATCGGGCTTCTCGGCGTCGAGCACGTCGCGCATGCCGGTGAGCACGCGGGCGGTGACGTCGTACAGATCCTGACCCGGCTTCATGATATTGAGGTCGTGGCGGGGAGTGATGTCAAATATATCGAGCACCTGATCAAGCATCTCGCGGTGCTGGCCGGTGACGGTCACTATAGTCTCAAATTCGGATCCGCGGCTCTGGAGATGCTTCACCAGAGGGGCCATCTTGATGGCCTCGGGACGGGTGCCGAATACGAGCATTATTTTTTTCATTATATCGATAGTGTGGTGAATGAGTGAGCGATACTGTTATAGCTGCCCGGTATAGAGCTTGAAGGCATAGAGCAGGTATGACTTCAGGCGTGGCAGGCGCATGGGGGTGGCATAAAACCGGTAGAGAAACTCGAGATTGTGGTTGCGCCACCAGCGCGGAGCACGCTGCTGATGACCGGTGAACACGTCGAAACTTCCGCCCAGACCCTGATATATGGCATGGGGATGACGCCGCTTCATCTCCGACATGAGGATTTCCTGTCGCGGCGAGCCCATGGCCACAAACACCACGTCGGGAGCCGTGGCCGCCACATCGCCGATGAGCGCGTCGCGCTCGGCATCGTCGGCTATGAATCCGTCGCGATAGCCTTTTATCGAAATCTCGGGATACTTCTCGCGCAGTTTCTTCACCACCTCATCTACCACTCCCGGCTTTCCGCCCACGAAGTAAAACGACTTTTCGGCATGGAATCTGTCGATAATCTTGAGCCACAACTCGCAGCCCGGTATCCTCACAGCCTCGGAATGTCCCTTGAGATGCAGTCCCTTCACGGCGCCGGCGCCGTCGCAATATCCTATGTTATCGTTGATTATCTCCACAAGCTGCGGGCCGGCATTCACAACCTTCTCGGCATTGACCGCCACGAGTATGGCGGGATTGGCATCGACGTAATCAATCAGCGCCTCGGGCGAGGTGAAGTTGTATACGTTGATACCTTTCAGTGCTACGGATGTCAGTGACGGCTTTGACTCGGGCATACGGAAATAGAGTTACTCTAAATGGAGTAACGTCACGAATCCCGAATTATTGTAGAAAAGAGGTTATATTTATGCCTTGCCGTCAAAAAGGCCGCAGAAGTCAAGTATCACCTTACCGCTTTCTACAGCAGGGAGCGATCTGAAAGGAGTGTGTCCGGTAAGGAAAGCCACGATATCGGCCTTTTCAAAAGCCTCGGCTGCCTCGGTGAGGACAAATTCAGCATGCTCGCTTATATTTGGCTCGACTACCATAAACTCGGCGTCGGCCGCGGCGCGCTTCATCACGTCGGCGGCAATTTCGGCGGCCGGCGACTCACGCAGGTCGTCGATATCGGGCTTGAAAGCAAGACCCATGAGCGCTACGCGGGGATTGCGGCCATGGTCGATGCGGAAGCGGAGAATGGCGTTGACAATCTTCTCGGCGCTCCACTCGGCCTTATAGTTGTTGACGGCGCGGGCATCGGCTATGAGACGCGATTCCTCGGGATAGGCGGCGGTGATGAAATAAGGGTCGACCGCTATGCAGTGGCCTCCCACTCCGCATCCGGGGCGGAGGATATTGACACGCGGATGCTTGTTGGCAAGCGAGATAAGTTCCCACACATTAATGCCGGCGCGGTCACAGATGAGCGACAGTTCGTTGGCGAAAGCTATCTGCACGTCGCGCGAGGAATTTTCGGTAAGCTTGCACATCTCGGCGGTGCGGGCGTTGGTGGCATGAAGGTCACCCTTTACGAAGTGGCGGTAGAATTCCTTGGCGGCCTCGGTCGATGCGGCGTCAACGCCTCCTATCACGCGGTCGTTGTGGACAAGTTCATAAATGACGTTGCCCGGAAGAACGCGCTCGGGGCAATATGCTATCGAAATTTTGCCTTTAAGCTCGGGGCGGAGAGAGAAAATCAGGTCAGCCATGCGCTCGGTAGTGCCCACGGGCGACGTGGACTCTATCACGAAAAGATTTCCCTCGCGGAGATAGGGCACCACGCTGCGAGTGGCGGCCTCGACATACGATACATCGGGCTGGTGGTCACCCTTGAACGGAGTGGGCACCACGATAAAAAATGCATCGGCGGGAGCGGGAGTAAGGGCAGCGCGGAATGTGCCGGCGGCTAGCACTTCACGGAGAAGCGCCTCCATTCCCGGCTCGATGATATGCAGATGGCCGGCATTGGTCTGCTCGACCACTGATGGATTTATATCAACGCCGAGAACGTCTACACCGTGACGGGCGGCTATGATGGCGGTGGGCAGTCCGATATAGCCCAGACCTATAAAGCAAGCGTTCATTAATAATTTTTCAGTTTAAGTCCCGCAAAGTTACGAAATAAATACCAAACTTTTATCCGTCACAGCCAATTTATTGGATTTATTTATAAAATATGAGTCCACCCCGCCCGGGATGGACCCATAATCATGTGTCGCCTGCCGTGGAGTCAATGATTATTCCACGGGAAGGGTATAGCTGAGAGTCTCGATGTAGTAACCGAGCTTCACGATGCTGTCGGCGGGATCGGCGGCCATCTGCTCGTCGAGACGGGCTTTGATCTGACCCACGGTTCCGTAAGCCTTGGCCTCGGTGCCGCAGTGGCCTTCATCGCCTTCCTGAGCGGCTTTGATCCGCTCGATAGCGGCATTGATTTCCGACGCGGTAGCCGAGTTGACACGCACGATACCCGAAACGGTCATGTCATGACCCGGGCACTCGGGAGCAAAAGCGCCTCCTATCGTATCGGTGGCGAGGCAAAGCACGAGGGGAGTCTGCACGGTGGTGTCAGCCTCGGCAAGGAAAGCCTTTGTGCCGCCGTGGGCGCAGAGGTGACTGCAACGGCCGTCGATTACAACGGTGTCGCCGTCGTTGAACTCGGCCGCATTGAATTCAGCCACGGTAAGTGTCTTTGTTTCCGATTCCGAAGCGGCCGCTTCTTTTTCAGCCTTTGAGCCGCAGCTGCCGAGCATGGAACCCACGCCCATAGCAAGAGCGAGAGAGAGAATGCAATGTGTAAAACGCATGATTATAACTGTTTATATATAAGAATTGTAACGTTGACATGTGGCCTGCCACCGGTGCGTTTCCGGCACCGCGGTTGCCCTAAACGGCTGCAAAGTTAGTGAATTAGTCGCTGATTTACAATGAGCGCGTTTAATTTTTTATATTGAAAAATTTAATTGACAATACGGGAATATTTTCGTAACTTTGTGGCATTGCGCGCGCACCCGACGCACACGCTCACTTTCAACATCGAATCTATCAATTCTTTTAACCTAATAAAATAACCTTAACTATGGGTCTTTTTGAAAAATTAACCGTGAAAGCCAAGTCGATGCCCCAGCGCATCGTACTTCCCGAAGGAACCGAACCGCGCACACTCACAGCCGCTGACCGCATCCTCAAAGAAGGTATCGCCGAAATCATCCTCATAGGCGAGCCCGCCGCCATCAAGACCATGGCCGCCGAACTCAACCTCGAGAACATCCACAAAGCCACCATAGTGGATCCCGCCGATGAGAAAGTAATCGACAAATACGCTCCCATATACTTCGAGCTCCGCAAGAAAAAAGGCATTTCCATGGAGGAAGCCCGCGTCACCGCAGCCAATCCCCTCTATCTCGGCTGCCTCATGGTGAAGGCAGGCGACGCCGACGGACAGGTAGCCGGCGCCCTCAACACTACCGGCAACGTGCTCCGCGCCGCTTTTCAGGTAATCAAGACCAAGCCCGGCATCGACGTGGTTTCGGGTGCATTCGTGATGGTACTCCCCGAAGGATCGCCTTACGGCACCGACGGACTGCTTATTTTCGCCGACTGCGCCGTTGTGCCCGAGCCTGACGCCAAGCAGCTCGCTCAGATCGCTGTATCGGCCGCACAGACCGCCCGCGACATCGCCGGAATAGAACCCCGCGTAGCTATCCTTTCGTTCTCCACCAAAGGCTCGGCCAAGAGCGAGCGCGTCGACAAGGTTATCGAGGCTACCGACATAGCCCGCGTGATGGCTCCCGATCTCATGCTCGACGGTGAGCTGCAGGCCGACGCCGCCCTTGTGCCCAGCGTTGCCAACAGCAAGGCGCCCAACAGCCCCATCAACGGTCGTGCCAACGTGCTCGTATTCCCCTCGCTCGAAGTGGGCAACATCGCCTACAAGCTCGTGCAGCGTCTTGGCGGCGTAGAGGCAGTGGGTCCCGTGCTTCAGGGTCTCGCAGCTCCCGTCAACGACCTCTCGCGCGGATGCTATCCCGAGGATATCTACAAGACCATCATCATCACCTGCAATCAGGCTATCGGTGCAAAGGCTTAATGTGAAACAATAAAACAAACCCACTATACAATCATGAAAATTCTCGTGCTCAACTGCGGCAGCAGTTCCGTGAAATATAAACTCATCGATACCACCACCGATGCCGTACTCGCCGAGGGCGGCGTGGAGAAAATCGGCCTCCCCGACGGCTTCATCAAGTTCAAGAAAGCCGACGGCTCCAAGGAAATCATCAATCTGGGCAAAATCGACCACCTCGCAGCTGTAAAAGCCATCCTCGACCGTCTCACCGACAAGGTCGACGGCTGCATCGAATCATTCGATGAAATCGACGCCGTAGGCCACCGCGTGGTACACGGCGGCGAGAAGTTCAACGCATCGGTGCTCATCGACGACAATGTGAAGGACATGATCAAGCAGTGCTACGACATCGCTCCGCTCCACAACCCCGCCAACATGACCGGTATCGACGCCATAACCGAGCTCATGCCCGGCACTCCGCAGGTGGCGGTGTTTGACACAGCTTTCCACCAGACCATGCCCGCCAAGTCATATATGTATGCCCTCCCCATGGAGTATTACAAAAACGACGGCGTGCGCCGCTACGGCTTCCACGGAACCAGCCACCGCTACGTATCCAAGCGCGTGTGTGAGATTCTCGGCGTAAGCCCCGAGGGCAAGAAGATCATCACCTGCCATGTGGGCAACGGCGGCTCCATCACCGCTATCGTCGACGGCAAGTCGATCGATACCTCCATGGGTCTCACCCCCACCGAAGGTCTCATGATGGGTACCCGCGTGGGCGACGTAGATCCCGGAGCGCTCGTATACCTCATGCTCAAGCACAACCTCTCGGCCAACGACATCCAGAATATCATCAACAAGAAGAGCGGCGTGCTGGGCATCAGCGAAGTCTCGAGCGACATGCGTGAGATCGACGACGCTATCGCCAAGGGCAACGAGCAGGCTATCCTCGCTCTCGACATGTACAAGCAGCGCATCGTGAAATACGTGGGCGCATATGCCGCAGAAATGGGTGGCGTGGATATAATCGTGTTCACCGGCGGCGTGGGTGAAAATCAGGCCTCCGTGCGTCAGGACGTATGCGACCACCTCGCGTTTATCGGCGTGGAAATCGACCGCGAACTTAACGAAAAGACCCGCGGCACCGAAACAGTGCTCTCAACGCCCGCGTCTAAAGTACAGGTTGTGGTAGTTCCCACCGATGAGGAACTCATGATAGCCCGTGACACTCAGGAAATCGTAAAAGCTCTCTGATGAACAGTAAACCCATCCGTGCAGCCGTGGTAGGCTACGGCAATATAGGCCGTTTCACCGTAGAGGCTCTCGAGGCTGCACCTGACTTTGAAATTGCAGGAATAGTGCGTCGCTCCGCGGCGCACATTCCTTCTGAAATAGCCTCATATCCCGTAGTGACCGACATCGCCGACCTGCGCGACGTAGACGTGGCCATCCTCGCCACTCCCACCCGTGAGGTCGAGACTCACGCGCTGCGCTGCCTTGCCGCCGGCATCAACACCGTCGACAGCTTCGACATACACACTTCGATAGTCGAGCTCCGGCGCACCCTCGACGCCGCTGCCAAAGCTGCCGGAAAAGTTTCGGTGATTTCAGCCGGCTGGGATCCGGGAAGTGACTCGATAGTGCGCACTCTGCTCGAAGCCGCCGCGCCCAAAGGTCTTACCCACACCAATTTCGGCCCCGGAATGAGCATGGGTCACACCGTATGTGTCAAGTCCAAACCCGGCGTGAAAGATGCCCTGTCGATGACAATGCCCAAGGGCGACGGCATGCACCGCCGCATGGTGTATGTGGAACTTGAGGACGGAGCTTCACTCGCCGACGTGACACGCGCCGTGAAAGAAGACCCATATTTCGCTTCCGACGAAACCCACGTCATGGCCGTGGAATCGGTCGACGCGGTAAAAGACATGGGCCACGGCGTACACATGGTACGCAAAGGCGTGTCAGGCCGCACACAGAACCAGCGTTTCGAGTTCAGCATGTCGATCAACAACCCCGCGCTCACCGCACAGATTCTCGTGTGCGTGGCACGCGCATCGATGCGTCTGCAGCCCGGCGCCTATACCATGATAGAGATTCCCGTAATCGACCTTCTCCCGGGCGACCGTGAGAGCATCATAGGCCATCTCGTCTGACAACTCCTATTATTCTGACAACTCTCATCTCCCCCACCCCATGAAACTCGAAACATCTACCGCCACCTGCCCGGCTGGTACTATAAAGTTGTTCACGCTCACCAATTCGCGCGGTGCATCAGTGACGCTCTCGTCGCTCGGCGCCGGCATAATAACCCTAAACGTGCCCGACGCCGATGGCAAGCTTGCCGATGTGGTACTCGGATATCAAAGTCCCGCGTCCTATCTACACGACGGTCCTTGCTGCGGCAAGATTCCCGGCCGGTATGCCAACCGCATAGGCCACGGCACTTTCACTCTGCAAGGCAAGGAATATCATCTGGAGGTCAACAACGGGCCCAACGCGCTCCACGGAGGTACCGACGGATTCCAGAACCGCCTGTGGGATGCCGCGGCGGTAAGTGACAACTCCGTGGAATTCACCCTGTTCTCACCCGACGGCGATGGCGGCTATCCCGGCAATCTCACCGTGAAAGCCACCTACACATGGAGCGACGATTGCACCCTCACGCTCAGGCTCACCGCCACTACCGACGCTCCCACGGTGCTGAATCTCACCAACCACGCCTATTTCAATCTCGACGGCGAGCATTCGGGCAGCGTGCTCGGCCATGAGCTCAAGCTCTCGGCTCCCTCCTATCTCGTGACCGACGTCAACCTGCTTCCCACAGGTGAAATCGACCCTGTAGAAGGCACGCCCATGGATTTCCTCGATTTCCACACACTGGGCAGCCGCATGGACGCCGATTTCCCCGCGCTTAAAAATGCCAAGGGCTACGACGCATGCTTCGCGGCCGAAGGCTACGCCATGGCTCCCGACAAGATGCGCACTTTAGCGGTGCTCCGCTCACCCGCTTCCCGCCGCATGCTCACCGTGGAGTCAACCCAGCCCGGCATTCAGGTCTACACCGGCAACTGGCTTGCCGAAGGCCCCGAAAGCATATCGGGTAACGAGTATCCTGACTACAGCGGCGTGGCTCTCGAATGCCAGCATTTCCCCGACTCTCCCAATCATCCCGAATTTCCCACCACCGAGCTGCTGCCCGGCGGGAAATATGACGAGACTATAATATTCAAATTCGCCACATATTAATAATAAGATATGAAACCTACTCTTTACGTACTGGCAGCCGGAATGGGCAGCCGCTACGGAGGTCTGAAGCAGCTCGATCCTCTCGGACCGCAGGGACAGACCATCATGGACTACTCAATCTACGATGCCATTCAGGCCGGATTCGGCAAGGTGGTATTCGTGATCCGCAAGGATTTCGAGCAGGACTTCCGCGACAAGATTCTATCGAAATATGAAGGACATATACCCGTGGAAGTGGTATTCCAGAGCACCGACAAGCTTCCCGAGGGCTATACCTGCCCGACTGACCGCACCAAGCCTTGGGGCACGAACCATGCCGTAATGATGGGCAGCGAGGTCATCAGGGAGCCGTTTGCCGTGATCAACGCCGACGACTTCTATGGCCGCGACGCTTTCGAGGTGATGGCACGCGACCTGATGCGTCCCCGCGACCGCAAGGGCGACTATTCGATGGTGGGATTCCGCGTGGGCAACACAATGACCGAGAACGGCTCCGTGTCGCGCGGCGTGTGCTCCACCGACGACCGCTCCAATCTCGCCACCGTGGTGGAGCGCACCGCGATAGCCTATGACCCCGACGGCTCTATCGTGTTCACCGACGAAAACGGCGAGAAACAGACACTCGACCCGTCGACCCCCGTGTCAATGAACCTGTGGGGCTTCACTCCCGACTATTTCGACTACAGTGACCGCGAGTTCCGCAAATTCCTCGACAAGGACCTTAACACGCCCAAAGCCGAATTTTTCATTCCCCTCGTAGTCGACACTCTCATCCACAGCGGCGAGGCTACCGTGAAGGTGCTCGACACTGATTCCCGCTGGTTTGGCGTGACTTACGCGGCCGACCGTCCCGGCGTGGTGGAAAAACTCGCCCGCCTGCACGCCGAGGGCATATATCCCGACAAAATGTTTTAACTCTCTCCCGCTACTATGACACTTAAAAAGAAAGTTACCGAAGCGTTCACAAGTCATTTCGGCGGCGAAGGCACCCTCTATGCCTCGGCCGGACGTATCAACCTGATAGGCGAACACACTGACTACAACGGCGGCTTCGTGTTTCCCGGCGCAATCGACAAGGTGATTCTCGCCGACATCCGACCCAACGGTACCGACAAGGTCAACCTTTTCTCGGTCGATATCGACGAAGCCGTATCATTCGGACTCGAGGAAGCCGACATGCCCTCTCAGCAGTGGGCACGCTACATATTCGGTGTATGCCGCGAGACGATAAAGCGCGGATTCAAGGTGGAAGGCTTCGATGCCGCTTTTGCCGGCGACGTGCCTTTAGGCGCCGGCCTGTCATCGTCGGCCGCGCTGGAATCATGCTTCGCATTCGCAATCAACGACCTTTTCAACTCCAACGCCATACCCAAGTTTGAACTCGCCCGTATCGGCCAGTCGACCGAGCACAATTATTGCGGCGTGAACTGCGGCATAATGGATCAGTTCGCCTCGATTTTCGGCAAGAAAGACTGCCTTATGCGACTTGACTGCCGCTCGCTCGAGCATGAATACTTCCCCATCCATCTCGACGGCTACCGTCTGGTGCTCGTAGACTCGGTGGTGAAGCACGAGCTTGTCGACTCGCCCTACAACCGCCGCCGGCAGTCGTGCGAGAATGTAGCCGCCACCCTCGGTGTCGCCACCCTGCGCGATGCCACACTCGAGATGCTCAATGCAGCCAAAGATAAAATCTCGGCCGAGGATTATTTCCGCGCCAAGTATGTGATCGAGGAAAAAGACCGCGTACTGGGCGTGTGCGACGCACTCGGTCGCGACGACATAGCCACCGTGGGTCGCCTCATGTATGAGACTCACGAAGGACTGTCGAAGGAATTCGATGTATCGTGCGAGGAACTTGACTACCTCGTGGAGATAGCCCGCGAGTGTGGAGTAACCGGCTCCCGCATCATGGGCGGAGGATTCGGCGGATGCACCATCAATCTGGTATCCGACAGCGTTTATCCCCGCTTCATCGAGACGGTAGTTTCAAAATTCAAGGCACGCTACGGTCACGCACCGCGCATCTACGACGTGGTAATTTCCGACGGCGCCCGCCGCTATGAAGAATAAATCCCTTTCATTATCAACACTATAATTACGATTATGACATTCACTGACGAAAACGTAAAAGAAATCATCGCATCGGGCAAGCCCGTGGTCATCGACTTCTGGGCAACATGGTGCGGTCCATGCATGAAAATGGCTCCCCTCATCGACGAGCTTTCCAAGGAATATGAAGGCCGCGTGGTGATAGGCAAGTATAACATCGAGGAAGAAACCGATCTTCCCGGCGAATACGCCATCCGCTCCATCCCCACACTGCTCTACTTCAAGAATGGCGAGATGATCAAGGACCTCCGCATGGCCGGCTCACAGTCGCGCGACGCCGTGGTGGCCAATATCGAGAAACTCCTCGCCCTCTAATTGATTTATGATTCACGATTTATAATTCATGATTATTATTGCAGTAAGCATGAGTTATAAATCATAAGTCATTGAGCGTAAATCAAAAATAATTATACATCCAGAAACAATAAAAGATAATAATAAAATGTTATCTATGAATCATGAATCGTGAATCATGAATCGTGAATCATGAATCATGAATCATAAATCATGAATCATAAATCATGAATCGTGAATCATGAATTATAAATCATAAATCAAAAATCGTAAAAAGATGTATCAGTATCAAGTATCGTTCAGCGACGCCGTGCGTCGCGCACTCACCGTCAACTACTGCAACTTTCAGGGCCGCGCAAGCCGCTCGGAATTCTGGTGGTTTTTCCTGTTCAGCAATATCGTGGGATGCATTATCTCACCCCTCTACCTTTACAGCGGCTCGTCGGCATTTTTAAATCTGATATTTGGCATCATATATTATGCTATATCTCTATACTTCTTATTACCCTCACTGGGTCTTTTGATACGCCGTCTCCACGACACCGGCCGCTCGGCATGGAACCTCTTATGGTGGCTTCTTCCCGTAATCGGATGGATTGTATTAATCGTATATCTGGTGCAGGATTCCACTCCCTCGGCCAACGAGTACGGCCCCGTGCCCAACGTGACCGAGTAACCGGTTCCATCTGTCGGACGTGTCGGACTTGTCTGACTTGTCTGACTCGTCTGACTTGTCTGACTCGTCCGACCCGTCGGGGGCGGTCGGAGATTAAAAATTTTTTCGTAAAGTTTTGAAATAAGCAAAATTGTGTATAATTTTGCAGTCGCAATGGAAAGTTGCGGGGTGCATTGTGCCCCGACGCCATGCACAGAGACTTTTTAATTAACCCTATTTATTAACCCATTTTTTAATGACTGAAGAAGTAAAAAACTCCCCTATCGAGGATTTCGACTGGGAAGCGTATGAAAAAGGCGAGACCAAGGGCGAGAAATCGCGTGAGGAACTCACCAAAACCTATGATGAGTCGCTCAACACCGTGCGCGACAAGGACGTAATCGAAGGTACCATCATCGCCCTCAACAAGCGTGAGGCAGTGGTTAACATCGGCTACAAGAGCGACGGCATCATCCCTGTAAGCGAATTCCGCTACAACCCCGACATCAAGGTTGGCGACACTGTCGAGGTATTCATCGAGAATCAGGAAGACAAGAAAGGCCAGCTCATCCTCTCTCACCGCAAAGCCCGCGCAGCCCGCTCTTGGGACCGCATCAACGAGGCTCTCGAGAAGGACGAAATCATCAAGGGCTACATCAAGTGCCGCACCAAGGGCGGTATGATCGTAGACGTATTCGGTATCGAGGCATTCCTCCCCGGATCGCAGATCGACGTTAAGCCCATCCGCGACTACGATATGTTCGTGGGCAAGACCATGGAATTCAAGGTAGTCAAGATCAATCAGGAATTCAAGAACGTCGTTGTCAGCCACAAGGCTCTCATCGAGGCCGAGCTCGAGCAGCAGAAGCGCGAAATCATCGCCAAGCTCGAGAAGGGTCAGGTACTCGAAGGTACTGTCAAGAACATCACCAGCTACGGTGTGTTCATCGACCTCGGCGGCGTCGACGGTCTCATCCACATCACCGACCTCTCTTGGGGCCGCGTGAATCACCCCGAGGAAGTTGTGGCTCTCGACCAGAAGCTCAACGTGGTTATCCTCAACTTCGACGACGAGAAGAAGCGTATCGCTCTCGGTCTCAAGCAGCTCCAGCCCCATCCTTGGGATGCCCTCGATGCTGACCTCAAGGTTGGTGACAAGGTTAAGGGCCGCGTAGTGGTTATGGCCGACTACGGTGCATTCGTTGAAATCGCCCCCGGCGTGGAAGGTCTCATCCACGTAAGCGAAATGTCGTGGTCGCAGCACCTCCGCTCGGCTCAGGACTTCCTCAAGGTTGGCGACGAGGTTGAAGCTGTCATCCTCACTCTCGACCGTGAAGACCGCAAGATGTCGCTCGGCATCAAGCAGCTCAAGAACGATCCTTGGGAAGACATCGAAACCAAATACCCCGTGGGCAGCAAGCACACCGCCCGCGTGCGCAACTTCACCAACTTCGGCGTATTCGTTGAAATCGAAGAAGGTGTCGACGGTCTCATCCACATCAGCGACCTCTCTTGGACCAAGAAAGTTAAGCACCCCAGCGAATTCACTGAAATCGGTGCCGACATCGACGTTCAGGTTCTCGAAATCGACAAGGAAAACCGTCGTCTCTCTCTCGGCCACAAGCAGCTCGAAGAGAATCCTTGGGATGTATTCGAGACTATCTTCACTGTAGGTTCGGTTCACGAAGGTACTATCGTGGAAATGGTTGAGAAGGGCGCAGTCATCGCTCTCCCCTACGGCGTGGAAGGCTTTGCTACTCCCAAGCACCTCGTTAAGGAAGACGGCTCTAAGGCCGGCGTTGACGAGAAGCTCAACTTCAAGGTTATCGAGTTCAACAAAGACTCCAAGCGCATCATCCTCTCCCACAGCCGCATCTTCGAAGATGAAGCTAAGGGCGAACAGCGCGCCGAGGCAGCTGCACGCAAGCCCCGTCGCAACAGCGGTAACAACCGCCGCGCGGCTGAGGAGCAGCCCATGCTCAACGCACCCCTCGAAAAGACCACTCTCGGTGACCTCGAGGCACTTGCAGAGCTCAAGGAGAAACTCTCCAAGAAGTAATCAGCAACCCCTGATACACTCCACAGCGGCGACCGGACACCCGGCCGCCGCTCGTTTTTTCTGTTAATTCATTGAATCACAGCCGGTAGGGACGCGATTCATCGCGTCCGCAGCGAAAACATGGATTGATAAAATGTAATATCCTGCAATACATGATTCGCCTCATGTTTTCTTGGCGGACGCGAAAATTCGAGGGCACTGAAAAAGTCAGCTATTTCATGTTATTTTGTGGATTTACCGAATAATCAGCACTCATACAAGGCCATAT